>NZ_JALBGB010000020.1:0-75490 GCF_022631395.1 Calidifontimicrobium sp. SYSU G02091 | reverse complement strand
GCGGCCTGTCGCGCGCGGGCCTTTTACGCCTTCAGTGCGCCCACAGTGACTGCCTGAAGGCGGCGCTGCTGCGGGAAAACGCGAATTCTAGCCGTTCAGCAGCCGGCGCGCCGGCGTTCGACCCAACCGAGCAGCTGCGTCGTCAGGTCGGCCTGGGCGGCGAGCTGCGCGCGCCACGCGAGGCAGACCTCGCGCCAGGCCGCCGGCTCGGGCCAGGCGCCGGCGCCGTCGCCGCCCACGCCGTTCCACGCCCGCCACCACGCGCGCAGCGGCGTGGCCACGGCCGGCGGGACGCCGTCGAGGAAGCGGTCGAGGAAGGCCGCGAGCTTCGCGTCGTGCGCGCCGTCGTGCTGCGGGTACAGCTGCCAGACGAACGGCACGCCGGCCCACATCGCGCGCACCGCCGAGTCCTCGCCGCGCACGAGGTTGACGTCGCTGCTCCACAGCAGGTGGTCGAAGTCGCTCTGCGTCAGGTACGGCAGCGCATGCCGCCGCACGCCCGGCGGCGGCGCGTGCCGCGCCGCGAGCGCCTGCGCCGCACCGGGCGTCAGCAGCACCAGCGTCGGCGTGCCGGCCAGCACCTGCCACAGCCGCGGCAGCGGCGCGTCGGGGTAGCAGAACAGCGTGACGACGCGCTCGCCCGCGCGCGGCGCGATGCCGTGCGCGCCGAGCCATGCGCTGCGGTCGAACGCCGCACGTCGCTCGAGCAGTCCGGGTTCGCGCAGCAGCCCGCCGGTGCGCGGTGTGAAGCCGGGGTGGAAGAAGTGCTTGACCAGCCCCTGTCCGGGCCCGGCGAGCTGCGGTGATGGCAGGTCGTGGCAGCGCTCGACCCAGTCCTCGGCGCTGAGGTACTCGAGGTTCAGCCACAGCGGCGGCACGGTGCGCCGCGCCATGCGCGCGACGAAGGCGTCGGGTGGGTCGCACGCGAAGGCCTCGACGACGACGTCAGCCGGCTCGGCGAGCTCGCTCGCGGCCCAGTCGCGCACCTGCACGCCCGCGGCGCCGCCCGGGGCCATCCACGCCAGCGCCGACGCGTCGTCGGTCCACAGCCGCACCGCCTGGCCGCGCGCGGCGAGGTCGGCGGCCAGGCGCCAGCACACGCCGATGTCGCCGAAGTTGTCGACGACGCGACAAAACACGTCCCAGTGCAGCGGCGCGTGCGCGGCCATCGCGCGATTATCGAAGCGGTGACAATCGCCAGCCGATGAAGGAGACGGCCGAGCCCGCCACTGACGACACCCGCGCTGCCGCCGACGGCAGCGTGCGCGAGCGGCTGCTCGCCGAGGTGGCCGCGCTGCCGAGCCTGCCCGGCGTCTACCGCTACTACGACGCCGCCGGCGCCGTGCTCTACGTCGGCAAGGCGCGCAACCTGAAGAAGCGCGTCGGCAGCTACTTCCACAAGGACCACGGCGGCACGCGCATCGGACACATGGTGTCGAAGATCGCGCGGCTCGAGACGACCGTCGTGCGCAGCGAGGCCGAGGCGCTGCTGCTCGAGAACAACCTGATCAAGACGCTGAACCCGCGGTTCAACATCCTGTTCCGTGACGACAAGAGCTATCCCTATCTGAAGATCACTGGCGTCGCGCCCGTCGACGACCCCACCGCGCCGCTCGCGCAGCGCTACCCGCGCGTGGCCTACTACCGCGGCGCCGTCGACCGCCGCCACCGCTACTTCGGCCCGTACCCGAATGCGTGGGCGGTCAAGGAGACGATCCAGCTGCTGCAGAAGGTGTTCCGGCTGCGCACCTGCGAAGACACCGTGTTCGCGAACCGCTCGCGGCCGTGCCTGCTGTACCAGATCCGCCGCTGCTCGGCGCCTTGCGTCGGCCTGATCGGCGCGGCCGACTATGCGCGCGACGTCGCGTCGGCCGAGCGCTTCCTGCGCGGCCAGACGCAGGAGGTGCTCGACGAGCTGCAGGCGCGCATGATGGCGCACGCCGAGGTGCTCGAGTTCGAGAAGGCGGCCGAGCTGCGCAACCAGATCGCGGCGCTCGCGCGCGTGCTGCACCAGCAGGCGGTCGAGGCGAGCAGCCTGAGCGCGGCCGACAAGGACGTCGACATCATTGCCGTTGCGGTGCGCGGCGGCCGCGCCTGCGTGAACCTCGCGATGGTGCGCGGCGGCCGCCACCTCGGCGACCGCGCCTACTTCCCGACGCACGTCGACGACGCGACCGCGCTCGCCGGCGACGACGACGCCGCCGAGCCGCGCTCGCCCGAGGTGCAGGTGCTCGAAGCCTTCGTCGCGCAGCATTACCTCGACCAGCCGGTGCCGCCGGCGCTCGTCGTGAGCCACCCGATCGATGCGGCGCTCGTCGACGCGCTCGCCCGCCAGGCGGGCATCAAGGTCAGCGTGCAGCACCAGCCGCGCGAGCAGCGGCGCATCTGGCTCGAGATGGCGGCCCAGGGCGCCGAGATCGCGCTCGCGCGGCTGCTGTCGGAGGAGGGCTCGCAGAAGGAACGCACGCGCGCACTCGCCGACGCGCTCGCGCTCGACGTGGCCGACCTCGACGCGCTGCGCATCGAGTGCTTCGACGTCAGCCACACCGCCGGCGAGGCGACGCAGGCCAGCTGCGTCGTCTACGAGCACCACCAGATGCAGCCGGCGCAGTACCGCCGCTACAACGTCACCGGCATCACGCCCGGCGACGACTACGCCGCGATGCGCCAGGTGCTCACGCGCCGCTACGCCAAGCTCGCCGAGGGCGTGGCCGCCAGCAGCGCGAAGATGCCCGACGTCGTGCTGATCGACGGCGGCAAGGGGCAGGTCGCCGTCGCGCGCGAGGTGTTCGAAGAGCTCGGGCTGGACCTCTCGCTGATCGTCGGCGTCGAGAAGGGCGAGGGGCGCAAGGTCGGCCTCGAGGAGCTCGTGTTCGCCGACGGGCGCGAGAAGGTGTACCTGGGCGCCGATTCGGCGGCGCTGATGCTCGTCGCGCAGATCCGCGACGAGGCGCACCGCTTCGCGATCACCGGCATGCGTGCGAAGCGCGCGCGCGTGCGCACCGGCGCGAGCCGGCTCGAGGACATCCCGGGCGTCGGCCCGAAGAAGCGCGCGCGGCTGCTGCAGCGCTTCGGCGGCGTGCGCGGCGTGGCCAGCGCGAGCGTCGACGACCTGGCCAGCGTCGACGGGATTTCGAAGGAACTGGCCCAGGAGATCTACCGTGCGCTGCATTGAAGCTGGCGTGCCCCGCGATGACGCGGGTGGCGTCCGTCGTGCGACGTGCGCCGCATACTGCCGGCCGCAGCGCGACTGCTTGATCGCCTCGTCCGGCGCGTGCCGAGGCGGCACCGACGGCGAGCCGCGCCCGCAGCGCACTCAGGGCCAGACGATCGTGGCCAGCCGTAGCATCGAGGGCGCGCGCCACAGCACGAGCACTCGGCCGTCGTGCACGGTCACGGTGGCGGTGGCCTGGTCGGTGTCGGCGTCGGCGGGGCGCAGCAGCTGCCACTGGGTGCCGCCGTCGCGCGAGACGGCGAGGGCGAGTTGGCGGGTACTGGCGAGCGCGTCGGCGTCGTGCTTCGTCGGCCAGTCGCCCCACGCCGCGGCCACCACTTCGCCGGAGCAGGCCACGGCAACGAACTTGCCGCTGTCGTCCAGCTGCGCTCCGGCGGCGCCGTCGTCGAGGTCGGGCTCGGTCAGTGTCAGCCAGTCGTCGTCGCTGCGCGCCACGTGGGCGTCGTTGGTACCGGTGTGGAAGCCGACGAAGCGCCGCGTGCCGCTGCGGCACATCGACGGGTCGTAGCCCGGCTGCACGATGCGCCGTGCCGACTGCGTCGCGCCGCTGGCCGGGTCCAGACGCGCGTGGTACAGCGCGACCTGGCTGCCGCTGCCGTGGCGGTGGTCGCGCCATACGACCTCGGGTGCCTCGTCGTCGGCGCAGGCCAGTGCGGCGCCGGAGCTCTCGGCGCTCGTGTCGCGCACAGGGGCGCGCCAGGCGCTGCCGTCGTGCACCGCGGTCACCAGCGGCCCCTCGCTCTGCGACGGCTGGTCGCTCCAGGCGACGGCGCGGCGCAGCGTGCCGCCGCGCTGCCACACACAGGCAGCGGGCATCGCCGGCCCGGCCGGCGCAGCGCCGAGGTCGACCTCCGCGCCCCAGGTGCGGCCCCCGTCGGCCGACTCGCGGGCGATCACCCGCCGCGTGGGCGCCAGTTGCACGTAGACGGCCAGCAGGTGCTGGCCGCGAGCCGCGACGCTGCCGTTGTTGGCCGCCGCGGCGAGCAGCGTCTTGACGGGCGCGGCGTCCTCCCACCGCGTGGCGTAGAGCCGGTTGTCCTCGCTGTGCAGCGTTACCGGCACGTCGGCGAACACGACGCCCTGCTGGCTGGTCAGTGGCACCGCGACCGTCGCCGTGCCGGTGTCGAGCGCATGCAGCGTGATCGACGGGGTGGCAGGAGCTGGTGCCGGAGCTGGCGCAGGAACCGGCGGTGAGGCCGGCGCGGCGGACATCGCGCTGTCGCCGCCGCCGCATCCGGCGAGCAGCAGCAGGCTGGCGATGGCGGTCAGTACGGTGTGGTGCGGTGTCATCGGGCCTCCCCAAGATCGACAGCCGGTGATATCGGCAGCGTGGGCGCCACACTTTTTCTAGCGTCGACGCGGCCCGGGGTGCAGGCTGTGCGGACTTTCACGCGAACCGGCGATGATCGGGCACGGCGAGCGCGCTGTCGCGCGACCGGATGCGGCTCGCCGGCAGGCCTCAAGCGCACGTTGGGCACAATCGGCCGATGTTCTTCACCGTGCCGACCCTGCTGACCTGGGCGCGCATCGTCGCGATCCCGCTGATCGTCGGCGTGTACTACCTGCCGCTGGATACGGCCACGCGCAACGTCGCGGCCACCGCGATGTTCGTGCTGTTCGCGCTGACCGACTGGCTCGACGGCTGGCTCGCGCGCAAGCTGAACCAGACTTCGTCGTTCGGCGCCTTCCTCGACCCGGTGGCCGACAAGTTCCTCGTCTGCGCGGCACTGCTCGTGCTGGTGCACCTGCAACGCGTCGACGCGCTGGTGGCGCTGATCATCATCGGCCGCGAGATCGCGATCTCGGCGCTGCGCGAGTGGATGGCGCAGATCGGGGCGAGCCGCAGCGTCGCGGTGCACCTGCTCGGCAAGCTGAAGACCACCGCGCAGATGGTCGCGATCCCATTCCTGCTCTACGACGGGGGTCTGTTCGGCGTCATCGACACGCGGCTGTGGGGCACGGCGCTGATCTGGGTCGCCGCGGTGCTGACGATCTGGTCGATGATCTACTACCTGCGCAAGGCGCTGCCCGAGATCCGCGCGAAGGCCCGGTGATGGACCGCGAGTTGCGCGACGCCGCGTTCGTGCGTGCGATGCCCGGCGTGTTCGTGCTGATCTGGAGCACCGGCTTCGTCGTCGCGCGCTACGGCATGCCGCACGCGCCGCCGATGTCGTTCCTCGCGTGGCGTTACGCGCTGTCGGTGGCCGCGTTCGCGGTGTGGATCGCCCTGGCGCGCCCGTCGTGGCCGCGCGACCGTGCGCAGTGGGGGCACCTGGCCGTGACCGGCGTGCTGATGCACGCGGGCTACCTCGGCGGCGTGTGGGCCGCGGTCAAGGCGGGCATTCCGGCCGGCACGGTCGCGCTGATCGTCGGGCTGCAGCCGCTGCTGACGGCGCTGTGGGTCTCGTACAGCGGTGCCGAGCACCGCGTGCTGCCGCGCCAGTGGGCCGGGTTGCTGCTCGGGTTGGCGGGGCTCGCGCTGGTGGTCGGACGCAAGGTCGGGCTGGGCGAGGTGACCCCGGTCAACTTCGCGCTGTCGCTGCTCGCGCTGGCGGCGATCACGGCCGGCACGCTGTACCAGAAGCGCTTCGTTGCGCCGTGCGACGTGCGCACCGCGAACACGGTGCAGTTGCTGGCCGCCTTCGCCGTCACGGCGCCGCTGGCGCTGCTCGAGACCGAACCCGTCGTGCCGCATCCCGAGCTGATCGGCGCGATGGCGTGGTCGGTGCTCGCGCTGACGCTGGGTGGCAGCTCGCTGCTGTACCTGCTGATCCAGCGCGGCGCGGCCACGCGCGTGACGAGCCTGATGTACCTCGTGCCGCCGTGCACCGCGGTGCTGGCGTGGTGGCTGTTCGACGAGGCGCTCGGGCCGGTCGTGCTCGCCGGCATCGCGCTGACCGCCGTCGGCGTCGCGCTCGTCGTGCGCCAGCCGCTGCCGCCGTCATCCCCCACCCCGAAGGAGACGCTCACATGACGACCCATCGCATCGCCGTCATCGCCGGTGACGGCATCGGCCAGGAAGTGGTGCCCGAGGGGCTGCGCGTGCTCGACGCCGTGGCGAGGCGCTTCGGCATCGCGCTGCAGCTGGAGCACTTCGATTTCGCGAACTGCGCCTACTACGCGAAGCACGGCAAGATGATGCCCGACGACTGGAAGGAACAGCTCGCCGGCTTCGACGCGATCTTCTTCGGTGCGGTGGGCTGGCCGGCCACCGTGCCCGACCACGTCTCGCTGTGGGGCTCGCTGATCAAGTTCCGCCGCGAGTTCGACCTCTACGTGAACCTGCGCCCGGCGCGGCTGATGCCAGGCATCCGCTCGCCGCTCGTCGACCGCCACGGGCAGCCGCTCGCGCCGGGCGACATCGACATGCTGATCGTGCGCGAGAACACCGAGGGCGAGTACTCGAGCGTCGGTGGGCGAATGTACGAGGGCACCGAGCGCGAGATCGTGATCCAGGAGACGGTGATGTCGCGCACCGGCGTCGACCGCGTGCTGCAGTACGCGTTCGAGCAGGCGATGCGGCGCCCACGCCGCAAGCTGACCTCGGCGACGAAGAGCAACGGCATCGCGATCACGATGCCGTACTGGGACGAGCGCGTCGACGCGATGGCCAGGCGCTACCCGCAGGTGAGCGTCGACCGCTTCCACATCGACATCCTGTGCGCGCACTTCGTGCAGCGGCCGCAGCAGTTCGACGTGGTGGTGGCGAGCAACCTGTTCGGCGACATCCTGTCCGACCTCGGGCCGGCGTGCACCGGCACGATCGGCATCGCGCCGTCGGCCAACATCAACCCGACGCGGCAGTGGCCGAGCCTGTTCGAGCCGGTGCACGGCTCGGCGCCCGACATCGCGGGCCGCGGCATCGCGAACCCGATCGGGCAGATCTGGACCGCGGCGCTGATGCTCGACTTCCTCGGCCACCGCGACGCGCACGACGCGATCGTGCGCGCGATCGAGGCCGTGCTCGACCCGGCGAGCGGCGCCCCGCGCACGCCCGACATCGGCGGCAGCGCCGGCACCGTCGACGTCGGGCGCGCGGTCGCGCAGGCGGTCGAGGCCCGCGTCGCCTGACGGCGCCGCTGCCCCGTGGCGTACCGGGTGTCGTGCATGCATCCCGGCTGGTGGGCGCCGCCTCGGGTGCGACGTCATGCGCATAGAATCCGCGTCCCGCGCTTGACACCGTCGGGCGGCGCGGTCTGTAATGGCCGCCGCCGTCTGCAGTATGTGCCACGGCCGCACCGCAGGCTTCGACGCCCGCCGACCGCGATCAACGAGACACCTTCCGAGGGGGAAGTTCGTGAACAAGAGTGACATGATCGAACACATCGCCAAGCAGGCCGACATCTCGAAGGCCGCCGCCGCGCGCGCCCTCGACGCGATGATCGGCGGCGTAAAGGCGACGCTGAAGAAGGGCAACTCGGTCTCGCTCGTCGGCTTCGGCACGTTCACGGTCAGCAAGCGCGCCGCGCGCACCGGCCGCAACCCGCGCACCGGCGCGGCGATCAAGATCAAGGCCGCCAAGCTCGCCAAGTTCAAGCCGGGCAAGGCGCTCAAGGACGCCCTCAAGTGAGTCGGCGGTGCGGCCGTGCCTCGCGCGCGGCCAGGCCGGGTGCTTAGCTCAGCCGGTAGAGCGGCGCCCTTACAAGGCGTAGGTCGGCGGTTCGAACCCGTCAGCACCCACCACCGGGCATCGCCGCCCCGCCGCTAGAATCGACCCCATCATGCGGGATGCGCGCCGGGCCCCGCGGCCGGGCGCTTGCCTGCACAGCGCGAGGCGAACTCCGGTTCGCCTTTCGTGTCTTTGCCACTGGCATCGCGCCGCGCGGCGCTGCCTGCGAGGTCGCCCATGTTCGAGTTCGTCCGCACCCACACCAAGCTGCTGCTGTTCGTGCTGGTGATCCTGATCATCCCGTCGTTCGTCTTCTTCGGGGTGCAGGGCTACACGCAGTTCAACGATCCGAGCAACCGCACGGTGGCCAGCGTCGACGGCCGCAAGATCACGCAGCGCGAGTGGGACGCCGCGCACCAGCGCCGCATCGAGCAGGTGCGCCGGCAGGTGCCGGGCATCGACGCGCGCCTGCTCGACAGCCCCGAGTTCAAGCGCGAGACGCTCGACGCACTGGTGCGCGACGAGGTGCTGCGCCGCGCCGCCGAGAAACTGCACCTGGCGACCACCGACGAGCGGCTGCAGCGCAGCTTCCTCAACGACCCGCAGCTGGCCTTCCTGCGCCAGGCCGACGGGCGCATCAACCGCGACCTGCTCGCCGCGCAGGGCATGAGCGTCGAACAGTTCGAATCGCGGCTGCGCTACGACCTCACGATCCAGCAGGTGCTCGACGGTGTCGCCAACTCGGCCACGCCGGCGGCGCTGCCGGCGCGCACCGCGCTCAACGCGCTGCTCGAGCGCCGCGAGGTGCAGGTGCAGACCTTCGCCGCCAGCGACTACGCGACGACGGTGCGCCCCAGCGACGACGACATTGCCGCGTACTACAACGATCCGGCGAACCAGGCGCAATTCCGGGCGCCGGAGCAGGCGCGCATCGAGTACGTCGTGCTCGACCTGCAGGCGCTCGCGCGCGGCATCACCGTGCCCGAGGAGGACCTGCGGAAGTACTACGAGGAAAACGCCGCGCGCTACACGCAGGCCGAGGAGCGCCGCGCGAGCCACATCCTCGTCAAGGCCGACCGCAGCGCGAGTGCCGACGAGCGCGCGAAGGCCAAGGCCAAGGCCGAGTCGCTGCTCGCGCAGGCACGCGCGAACCCGCAGCAGTTCGCCGCGCTGGCCAAGGCCCACTCCGACGACCCCGGCTCGGCGGCGCAGGGTGGCGACCTCGACTGGTTCGGCCGCGGCGCGATGGTCAAGCCGTTCGAGGATGCGGTGTTCGCGATGAAGCCCGGCGAGATCAGCCCGCTCGTCGAGACCGACTTCGGCTACCACATCATCCGCCTCGACGCCGTGCGTGGCGGCGAGCGCCGGCCGTTCGACAGCGTGCGCGCCGAGATCACCGAGGAGGTGCGGCGCCAGCTCGCGCTGCGCAAGTACGCCGAAGCGGCCGAGCAGTTCTCGAACACCGTCTACGAGCAGCCCGACAGCCTGCAGCCCGTGGCCGACAAGCTCGGCCTGGAGGTGCGCACCGCCACCGTGCAGCGCACCCCCGCGCCGGGCGCCAGCGGTGCGCTCGCATCGGCGTCGCTGCTCGAGGCCGTGTTCGCCGAGGCGTCGCTGCGCACGCGGCGCAACACCGAGGCGATCGAAGTCGGTGCGAACCAGCTCGCGTCGGCGCGCGTGCTCGAGCACCAGCCGCAGCGCGTGCGCCCGCTCGACGAGGTCAGGGACCAGGTGCGCGCCCGCGTCGTGGCGCAGCAAGCCGCAGCACTTGCGCGCAAGGACGGCGAGGCCCGTTTGGCGGCGGTGCGCGGTGGCGACACGACCGGGCTGCCCGCGCCGGTCGTGCTGTCGCGCGACAACCCGCGCGGCCAGCCGCGCGAAGTCGTCGACGCCGTGCTGCGCGCCGACGCGGCGTCGTTGCCGGCGGTGTTCGGCGTCGACCTGGGCGAGCGGGGCTACGCCGTCGTGCGCCTGAACGCCGTGCAGCCACCGGCAAACGACCTGCCGCAGCTCGCGCAGCTGCAGCCGCGCTACGCCCAGGCCTGGGCCGCGGCCGAAGCGCAGGCCTACTACGACGCACTCAAGCGCCGTCTGAGGGCCGAGGTCAGGTCCGACGTGAAGGCGCCTTGACCAGACTGCAGGGACGCGGGCCTGCCGCTCGTCGGCGGCCTCGGCGCCGTCCTATAATGCCGGTCTTCTCGCGACGGTGGCTGTAGCTCAGTTGGTAGAGTCCCAGATTGTGATTCTGGTCGTCGTGGGTTCGAGTCCCATCAGCCACCCCACCTGAACCGCGATACGCAAACGGCCCCGACGGGGCCGTTCTGCTTTGATGGGTGCTGCCGCAGCCTGCGCGACGCTTCGCTTCAGTAGTTCAAGCCCATTGCCTCGCGCACGTCCCTCATCGTGCGCTTGGCCACCGCGCGCGCGCGCTCGGTGCCGAGCTCGACGACCCAGTGCACCTGTTTCGGGTTCGCGAGGTAGGTCTCGGCGCGCTCGCGCCACGGTTGCTGTTCCTTGACGATCGCGTCGATCACCGGCTGCTTGCACTCGAGGCAGCCGATGCCGGCGCTGGTGCAGCCCTTGACGACCCATTCCTTCGTCGCGTCGTCGCTGTAGAGCTTGTGGAACTGCCACACCGGGCAGCGCTGCGGGTCGCCGGGGTCGCTGCGGCGCACGCGCGCGGGGTCGGTCGTCATGCCGCGGATCTTCTTCTCGACCACCGCAGGCTCGTCGCGCATCAGCACGGCGTTGCCGTAGCTCTTGCTCATCTTCGCGCCGTCGAGGCCGGGCAGGCGCAGCACCTCGGTGTGCAGCGCCTGCGGCTCGGGCAGGATCGTCTTGCCGCTGCCGCGCAGGTGGCCGAGCAGCAGCTCGGTGTCGTCGTCGCTCCAGCCGACGACGTTCGCCGCCGCCTTGTGCACGATCGCCTCGCCCTTGGCCAGCGCCTCGGGCGAGCCGGTCTCGCCGAAGGCCTTGCGCTGCTTGTCGAAGTAGCGCGCGTCGTCGCGGCCGAGCTTGGCCAGCGCCGCGGCCACGCGGGTCTCGAAGCCGGGCACGCGGCCGTACAGGTGGTTGAAGCGGCGTGCGACTTCGCGCGTGAGCTCGACGTGCGAAGCCTGGTCTTCGCCGACCGGCACGTAGGCGGCCTTGTAGATCAGGATGTCGGCCGCCTGCAGCAGCGGATAGCCGAGGAAGCCGTAGGTCGCGAGGTCGCGGTCCTTGAGCTTTTCCATCTGGTCCTTGTAGGTCGGCACGCGCTCGAGCCAGCCCAGCGGCGTGCCCATCGCCAGCAGCGTGAACAGCTCGGCGTGCTCGGGCAGGCGGCTCTGGATGAAGATCGTGCAGCGGTCGGGGTCGAGGCCGGCGGCGATCCAGTCGATCACCATGTCGTAGACGTGCTTCTCGAGCACGTCGCGCTCCTCGTAGTGCGTCGTCAGCGCATGCCAGTCGGCGACGAAGTAGTAGCAGTCGTACTCGGCCTGCAGCCGCACCCAGTTCTTCAGCGCGCCGTGGTAGTGGCCCAGATGCAGCGAGCCGGTCGGGCGCATGCCCGAGAGCACGCGCGCGCGCGGCGCGGGGGCGGGGGGGACAGGGGCGTCGGCGGTCATCGTCGGCTCGCGGGTCGGGCGGGGAGGCGCGGATTGTAGGCAGCCGCCCGTGCGGCGACGGCGTGCCAGCGCCTACACTGCGCGCCCCATGATGCGCATCGTGATCCTGATCTCGGGCCGCGGCTCGAACCTGCGTGCGCTGCTGGACGCGGCCGAGGCCGAGCGCTGGCCGGCGCAGGTGGTCGCGGTGGTCAGCGACCGCCCCGATGCGGCCGGCCTCGCGGTCGCGCGCGGGCGCGGCGTGGCCACGCAGGTCGTCGACCGCCAGCGCTTCGCCAGCCGCGAGGCGTTCGACGCCGCGCTCGCTGCCGCCGTCGACGCGCTCGCGCCCGACCTCGTCGTGCTGGCCGGCTTCATGCGCATCCTCGACGCCGGCTTCGTGCAGCGCCACGCCGGGCGCATGATGAACATCCACCCGTCGCTGCTGCCGGCCTTCGCCGGCCTGCACGTGCACCGCCGCGTGCTCGAGGCCGGCTGCAAGCTCAGCGGCGCGACGGTGCACTTCGTCACGCCCGACCTCGACCACGGCCCGATCGTGATCCAGGCGGCGGTGCCGGTGCACGCCGACGACACCGAGGCGACGCTGGCCGCGCGCGTGCTTGAGCGCGAGCACGTGATCTACCCGCGCGCGGTGCGCTGGTTCGTCGAGGGCACGCTGCACGTCGAGCGCGGCATCGTCACGCAGCTGCGCGGCGAGCCGCAGTGGCTGCTGTGAGCTGACACCGCCGCAATGCATCCGGGCGCCTTGCTCGACCTCGCCGCCGCGCTGCTGCGCGAAGTGCTGGCCTTCGACGCGCCGGCCGACGGCGTCGTCTCGGCCTTCCTGCGTCGCCACCGCCAGCTCGGCGCGCGCGAGCGCCACGCGCTCGCCGAGACGACGTACGCCGTGCTGCGCGAGCGCCTGCTGCTGCAGCACCTCGCGCAAAGCGGGCGCGGTCCGCTCGAGCGGCGGTTGGCCGCGCTCGGCTGGCGTGGTGACGCCACCGTCCTCGAGCGCGCGCTCGAGCCGGCCGAGCGCGAGTGGCTCGCGCAGGTGCGCGCCGTCGACCGCGCCGCGCTGCCCGACAAGCTGCGCCACAACCTGCCGGACTGGATCGCGCAGGCGCTGCGCGCGCAGCTCGGCGACGACGGGTTCTGGCCGCTGGCGGCTGCGCTGCTCGAGCCGGCGCCACTCGACTTGCGCGTCAACGTGCTGAAGGCCCGGCGCGACGCGGTGCAGGCGGCGCTGGCCGCGCTCGGCATCGATGCGGTGCCGACGCCGTATTCGCCGTGGGGCCTGCGCGTGCAGGGCAAGCCGGCGTTGCAGAAGACGCCGCCGTTCCTCGCCGGCGAGGTCGAGGTGCAGGACGAGGGCAGCCAGTTGCTCGCGCTGCTGACCGGCGCGCGCCGCGGCGAGATGGTGGTCGACTTCTGTGCCGGTGCCGGCGGCAAGACGCTCGCGCTCGGCGCGATGATGCGCAGCACCGGGCGGCTGTACGCGTTCGACGTCTCGGCGTCGCGGCTCGAGGCGCTCAAGCCGCGGCTGGCGCGCAGCGGGCTGTCGAACGTGCACCCGGTGCGCATCGCGCACGCGCGCGACGAGCGCGTCAAGCGGCTGGCCGGCAAGGTCGACCGCGTGCTCGTCGACGCGCCGTGCTCGGGACTGGGCACGCTGCGCCGCAACCCCGACCTGAAGTGGCGGCAGTCGCCGCAGGCCGTGCAGGAGCTGGCGGCCAAACAGAAGGCGATCCTCGACGCGGCGGCGACGCTCGTCAAACCCGCGGGCCGTCTCGTCTACGCGACCTGCAGTCTGCTCGAGGCCGAGAACGAGGCGATCGCCGCCGACTTCGGTGCGCGCCACCGCGACTTCGCAGCGCTGCCGGTGGCGGCGCTGCTGCACGACGCCGGCGTCGCCGACGCCGAGTCACTCGCCGCCGGCAGCCACCTGCGCCTGTGGCCGCACCGTCATGGCACCGACGGGTTCTTCGCCGCCGTGTGGCAGCGAGCTTGACACAACTCAACAAATCGGCCGGTTGGCGAGTGCCGGCGGCTGCCGGATCGGCGCTTCGCTCGGTTTTTCGGGCCTTTGCTCGCCCCCGTACCCCTAGAATGATCGTCGGCTGACCCCATGTCGTGGGTTGGACTTCTGGAATCCTGAATGAACGAACTGTCCCTGCTGTGGAGCTCGCTGGTGGACTGGCTGGCACACGGCCTGCTCGACGCGTCGTGGTGGCACATCGTCGCTTTCACGCTCGTGACGACGCACATCACGATTGCTTCGGTGACGATCTTCCTGCATCGCTCGCAGGCGCACCGCGCCCTCGACCTGCACCCGATCCCGTCGCACTTCTTCCGCTTCTGGCTGTGGCTGACCACCGGCATGGTGACGAAGGAGTGGGTCGCGATCCACCGCAAGCACCACGCCAAGTGCGAAACGCCCGAGGACCCGCACAGCCCGCAGACGCGCGGCATCAAGACGGTGCTGCTGCAAGGCGCCGAGCTGTACCGCGCCGAGGCCAAGGTGCAGGAGACGCTCGCCAAGTACGGCCACCAGACGCCCGACGACTGGCTGGAGCGCCACGTCTATTCCCGCTACACGTGGCAGGGCGTGGGGCTGCTGCTGATCCTCGACCTGCTGCTGTTCGGTGCCATCGGCGCGACGGTGTGGGCCGTGCAGATGCTGTGGATCCCGATCACGGCGGCCGGCATCATCAATGGCCTGGGGCACTGGTGGGGCTACCGCAACTTCGAGGCGCCCGACGCCTCGACGAACATCTCGCCGTGGGGCATCCTGATCGGCGGCGAGGAACTGCACAACAACCACCACACGTACCCGACCTCGGCGAAGCTGTCGGTCAAGCCGTTCGAATTCGACATCGGCTGGGGCTACATCCGCGCGCTCGAGATGCTCGGACTGGCCAAGGTGCGCAAGACGCCGCCGAAGCTCGCGCTGGGTCCGATCAAGCCGGTGGCCGACGGCAAGACGCTCGAAGCGATCATCGCCAACCGCTACGAGGTGATGGCGCGCTACGGCGCCGAACTGAAGCGTGCGGTCGCGGCCGAGATCGACCGGCTGAAGGCGCAGGGCGCCGAGAATAGCGCGCGCTGGAAGGAGCTGCGACTGGCCAAGCGCTGGCTGCACCGCGATGACGACAAGATCCCGCCGGTGGTCAAACCGCAGATCGACGAGGCGGTGCGCTCAAGCCCGTCGCTGGCCAAGCTGGTGGCGATGCGCGAGGAATTGCGCGCGTTGTGGACGCGCCGCAACGTGTCGGCCGAGCAGCTCGTCGCCGATTTGCAGGCCTGGTGCAAGAAGGCCGAGAGCAGCGGCATCAAGGCGCTGCAGGAATTCTCGCTCAAGCTGCGCGCGGCGACGCCGGCCTGACGGCCCCTCGGGGCTATCCGGCTGCCGATGACGAGGCCCGCGGTACGCGGGCCTCGTCGTTTTGACGGCGAGCCGGTGCCGGCCGACCGCGCACGGGTCGAACGCGGGCGCCCCCACCCGGAGAAAAACGAAAGGCCCGCATCGCGGGCCTGGGGGACCTCGGGATCACGCCGCGAGGCGGCGCGACCGCCGCAGCCGGTTCACTTCAGCTTCGTTTCCTTGTACAGCACGTGCTTGCGTGCCTTCGGGTCGAACTTCATGAATTCGAGCTTTTCGGGCGTCGTCTTCTTGTTCTTGCTCGTCGTGTAGAAGTGCCCGGTGCCGGCCGTCGATTCCAGCTTGATCTTGTCGCGTCCGCCTTTGGTGGCCATCTCGCTCTCCTGGGTCAGGGGTTCAGAGCTCGCCCTTGGCGCGCAGGTCGGCGACGACCTGGTCGATACCGACCTTGTCGATCAGTCGCAGCGCGGCGTTGCTCACGCGCAGTCGCACCCAGCGGTTCTCGCTCTCGAGCCAGAAGCGGCGGTACTGCAGGTTGGGCAGGAACCGGCGCTTCGTCTTGTTGTTGGCGTGGGATACGTGGTTCCCGACCATCGGGCGCTTGCCCGTGACTTGACAGACGCGTGCCATGACGCTTCTCCGGAGGATTTCAGCAAAGCCGCAGATTATAGCCGGTGAC
This sequence comes from Calidifontimicrobium sp. SYSU G02091, assembly GCF_022631395.1. NCBI lineage: Bacteria > Pseudomonadati > Pseudomonadota > Betaproteobacteria > Burkholderiales > Sphaerotilaceae > Azohydromonas > Calidifontimicrobium sp. SYSU G02091. The sequence goes on along the minus strand of NZ_JALBGB010000020.1, from coordinate 59,998 downwards.
GCGGCCGTTGCGAGCGCCTCGCTCAACCCTGCTGCTGCTCGAGAAAACGCTGCGCGTCCAGCGCGGCCATGCAGCCGGTGCCGGCGCTCGTGATCGCCTGGCGGTAGACGTGGTCCTGCACGTCGCCGGCGGCGAACACGCCGGGCACGCTGGTCATCGTCGCCATCCCCTCCAGACCGGAGCGGGTGACGATGTAGCCGTCCTTCATCTCGAGCTGGCCCTTGAAGATGTCGGTGTTCGGCTGGTGGCCGATCGCGATGAAGCAGCCTTTCAGCGCCAGCTGCTTGGTGCTGCCGTCCAGCGCGTTCTTCAGCCGCACGCCGGTGACGCCGCTGGCGTCGCCGAGGACTTCGTCGAGCGTGTGCCACAGGTGCAGCTCGATCTTGCCGGCGGCGACCTTGTCCATCACCTTGTCGACCATGATCGGCTCGGCGCGGAACTTGTCGCGCCGGTGGATCAGGTGCACCTTGGTCGCGATGTTCGACAAGTACAGCGCCTCTTCGACGGCGGTGTTGCCGCCACCGACGACGCACACCTCCTCGCCGCGGTAGAAGAAGCCGTCGCAGGTCGCGCAGCCGCTGACGCCGCGGCCCATGAACGCCTGTTCGCTCGGCAGCCCGAGGTACTTCGCGCTCGCCCCCGTGGCGACGATCAGCGCGTCGCAGGTGTAGCTGCCGGCGTCGCCCTTGAGGCGGAACGGCCGCTGCGACAGGTCGACCTCGTTGACGTGGTCGAACACGATCTTCGTGTCGAAGCGCTCGGCGTGCTGCTGGAAGCGCTGCATCAGCTCGGGCCCCTGCACGCCCATCACGTCGGCGGGCCAGTTGTCGACCTCGGTCGTCGTCATCAGCTGGCCGCCCTGCGCCATCCCGGTGATCAGCACCGGCTTCAGGTTGGCGCGCGCGGCGTAGATCGCCGCGGTGTATCCGGCAGGGCCGGAGCCCAGGATCAGCACCCGGGCGTGGGTCGAAGGCGTGTTCATCGGAGGAGCTCGCAGGCGATGGGCAGGGGAGGGCGGCGGCCGAGTGCGAGGCGTCGCGTCGGCCCCACGGCGCAGCATAGCCGGCGCCACTTCCGCGTGCCGACCAGCCACTTGATCGGCACAATAGTGAAATTCTAGGCGTTTGCGGCGATTCGATAGCGGGGTGGTGGGACGACCCGCGGCCGCGATCGGCACCACGACACCACAACGAAAGGGCCAGCCGATGTCGATGTTGTCCAACCTGGACTTGATCCGCCGCGTGCCGCTGTTCTCGATGCTGACCGCCGACCAGGCGCAGGTCATCGCCGACAGCGTCGTCAAGCGGCGCTTCCGCCGCGGCGAGATCGTCGTCGAGCAGGGACGCAAGAGCAACGCGCTGTTCATCCTGCTCAACGGCCGCGCGCGCGTGCTGACGTCGGACTCGCGCGGGCGCGAGGTGATCCTCGCGGTGCTGCAGGCCGGCGACTACGTCGGCGAGATGAGCCTGATCGACGGCGAGCCGCACTCGGCCACCGTGCGCGCCGAGGTGCAGACCGACATGCTCGTGCTCGGGCGCAGCGAGTTCGCGCGCTGCCTGCCCGAGCCGACGAGCCTGGCCTACGCGATCCTGCGCGGCCTGGTCGCACGGCTGCGCGCCGCCGACCGGCAGATCGAGTCGCTCGCGCTGCTCGACGTCTACGGCCGCGTGGCGCGGGCGCTGCTCGACATGGCCGAAGACGACAAGGGCGTCAAGATCATCCGCAGCAAGGTCTCGCGCCAGGATCTGGCCAAAGTCGTCGGTGCGTCGCGCGAGATGGTCAGCCGCGTGATGAAGGACCTCGAGGAGCGCGGCCACATCGAGACGCAGGACAACGGCTGGGTCGTCCTGAAGGACCGGCTGCAGCGCGACTGAGCCGCGCCACCCGGTGGCGCGGGCGGCTGGGCTCGCGAATCGGGCCACAATCGTGGCCATGACGTTTCCGTTGGGATCGCTGCGCAGCGAGGCGGCCGGCGTGTCGCCCGCGCGCAAGGGCACGCAGGCGGCCGCGGCCGCCGAGTCGGAGGCGGGCCTGCGCTGGCCGCGTCGCGTCGTGCTGTCGCTGGCCGCACTGGTGTGGCTGCTCGGCGTGCTCGCGCTGGCGACGCACCACCCGGGCGATGCGGCCTTCACGACTTCGGGCGACGGTGCGCCGGTGCGCAATGCCGTCGGGCGGGTCGGCGCCTACCTGTCCGACGTCGCACTGTTCGCCTTCGGGTGGTCGGTGTGGTGGCTGCCGCTGGTCGCGCTGCGCGCCTGGCTCGGCGCGCTCGCGCGTGCGCTGCGCCGCAGCGACGGCACCGAGCCGCCCGCGGCGCCGTGGACGTCGGCGCGCTGGGTCTGGACCGGCACCGCGATGCTGATGGCCGCCAGCTGCGCGCTCGAGTGGACGCGCCTGTACCACTGGGAGTCGACGCTGCCGGGCCACGCCGGCGGCGTCGTCGGCGCGACGCTCGGGCCGCTGAGCATGACGTGGCTGGGCTTCGTCGGCTCGGGCGTCACGTGGATCGCCGCGCTCGTGCTCGGCAGCGCGCTGGCGCTGCGCTTCTCGTGGCTGCGCTGGGCCGATGCGCTGGGCGCGTGGATCGTGAACCTGCGCGAGCGTCGCGAGGAGCGGCGCCAGCGTGCCGAGGACCTGCGCCTGGGCGAGGCGGCGCTGCGCGAGCGCGAGCAGGTCGTCGAGACCGAGCGCGAGCACATCGCCGAGCACGAGCCCATCGTGATCGAGCCGCCCGTCGTCTCGGTGCCGAAGTCGGAGCGCGTGGCCAAGGAGCGCCAGCAGCCGCTGTTCACCGAGCTGGCCGACACCAAGCTGCCGCAGGTCGACCTGCTCGACGCCGCGCCGCCGCGGCAGGAGTCGGTCACGCCGGAGTCGCTCGAGATGACGAGCCGGCTGATCGAGAAGAAGCTCAAGGACTTCGGTGTCGAGGTGCGCGTCGTCGCCGCCGCGCCCGGGCCGGTGATCACGCGCTACGAGATCGAGCCGGCCACCGGCGTCAAGGGCGCGCAGGTCGTCAACCTCGCGAAGGACCTGGCGCGCTCGCTGAGCCTGGTCAGCATCCGCGTCGTCGAGACGATCCCCGGCAAGACGACGATGGCCCTCGAGCTGCCCAACGCCAAGCGGCAGACGATCCGGCTGGCCGAGATCCTCGGCTCGCAGGCCTACAACGACGCCGCGTCGCAACTGACGCTCGGGCTGGGCAAGGACATCGTCGGCGCGCCGGTCGTGGCCGACCTGGCCAAGATGCCGCACTGCCTGGTGGCCGGCACCACCGGCTCGGGCAAGTCGGTGGGCATCAACGCGATGATCCTGAGCCTGCTGTACAAGGCCGAGGCGCGCGACGTGCGCCTGATCCTGATCGACCCGAAGATGCTGGAGCTCAGCGTCTACGAGGGCATCCCGCACCTGCTGTGCCCGGTCGTCACCGACATGAAGCAGGCGGCCAACGCGCTGAACTGGTGCGTGGCCGAGATGGAGCGGCGCTACAAGCTGATGAGCAAGCTCGGCGTGCGCAACCTCGCCGGCTACAACCGCAAGATCGCCGACGCCGCCGAGCGCGGCGAGCCCATCGGCAACCCGTTCAGCCTGACGCCCGAGCAGCCCGAGCCGCTGGACCGCCTGCCGCACATCGTCGTCGTGATCGACGAGCTGGCCGACCTGATGATGGTCGTCGGCAAGAAGATCGAGGAGCTGATCGCGCGGCTGGCGCAGAAGGCGCGCGCGTCGGGCATCCACCTGATCCTCGCGACGCAGCGCCCGAGCGTCGACGTCATCACCGGGCTGATCAAGGCCAACATCCCGACGCGCATCGCGTTCCAGGTCGCGAGCAAGATCGACAGCCGCACGATCCTCGACCAGATGGGCGCCGAGGCGCTGCTCGGCCAGGGCGACATGCTGTACCTGGCCAGCGGCACCGGGCTGCCGGTGCGCGTGCACGGTGCCTTCGTCAGCGACGACGAGGTGCACCGTGTCGTCGAGTACCTGAAGGCGCAGGGCGAGCCGAACTACATCGAGGGCCTGCTCGAGGGCGGCACGCTCGACGGCGACGGCGGCGCGGCCGGTGGCGAGGCGGGTGCTGGCGGTGGCGGCGAGAGCGACCCGCTGTACGACCAGGCGGTGGCGATCGTGCTGCAGCACAAGCGCGCGTCGATCTCGCTCGTGCAGCGCCACCTGCGCATCGGCTACAACCGCGCGGCGCGGCTGCTGGAACAAATGGAGCAGGCCGGACTCGTATCGCCGATGGCCACCAACGGCAACCGCGAGATCCTCGTGCCGCGGCGCGACGAATGAGACCCGCGCTGCACCGGCGTGCGCTGATCGTGGCCGTCGCGCTGCTGCCCGCGCTCGCGCGGGCCGACGCGGTCGACACGCTGCGCGAGTTCGTGCGCGAGGTCAAGAGCGGCCGCGCCGCGTTCACGCAGACCGTCACGTCGCCCGACGGCAAGCGCACGCGCACGTCGAGCGGGCGCTTCGAGTTCGCGCGCCCCGACCGCTTCCGCTTCGCCTACACCAAGCCGTTCGAGCAGCTGATCGTCGGCGACGGCCAGCAGGTGTGGATCTACGACCCCGACCTGCAGCAAGCCAGCGTGCGCCCGATGGCGCAGGCGCTCGGCGCGACGCCAGCCGCGCTGCTGACCGGCAGCGCGATCGAGCGCGACTTCGACCTCGTCGCGTTGCCGGCGCGCGACGGCCTCGAGTGGGTGCAGGCGCGGCCCAAGCGGCCCGAGGGCAGCAGCTTCGAGGTGCTGCGCGTGGGCTTCGCGGGCCGGCAGCTGGCCGCGGTCGAGATCGTCGACGGCTTCGGCCAGACCTCGGTGCTGCGCTTCAGCGACGTCGAGCAGGGCGTCGCGCTGCCGCCCGAGACGTTCCGTTTCGCGCCGCCGGCGGGCGTCGCGGTGCTGCGGCCGTGAGCCCTCGCGCGTGAACGCGCCCAATCCCTCGCTGTTCGACGACGCCGACCCGGCGCCGGCGCCGGCGGCGGCCGACGCGCCGCTGGCCGAGCGCATGCGCCCGCGCACGCTCGACGAGGTCATCGGGCAGGCGCACCTGCTCGGCCCCGGCAAGCCGCTGCGCGTCGCGTTCGAGCGCGGGCAGCCGCACTCGATGATCCTGTGGGGCCCGCCGGGTGTGGGCAAGACGACGCTGGCGCGGCTGCTCGCGCAGATCGCCGGTGCCGAGTTCATCGTCATCTCGGCGGTGCTCGGCGGCGTCAAGGACATTCGCGACGCCGTCGAGCGCGCGCAGGCCGCGCGCGCGGCCGGCCGGCGCAGCATCGTCTTCGTCGACGAGGTGCACCGCTTCAACAAGGCGCAGCAGGACGCGTTCCTGCCGCACGTCGAGTCGGGGCTGTTCACCTTCGTCGGTGCGACCACCGAGAACCCGTCGTTCGAGGTCAACTCGGCGCTGCTGTCGCGCGCGACGGTGCACGTGCTGCAGCCGCTCGCGCCGGCCGAACTCGCGCGGCTGCTCGAGCGCGCGCGCGCCGTCCTCGGCGCGCCGCCGCTGACCGCCGCGGCGCGCGAGCGCCTCGTCGCCTACGCGGACGGCGACGCGCGCCGGCTGCTCAACGCCTACGAGAACCTCGTGCGCTCGGCCGGCGCCGCCGACGTGCTCGACGAGGCGGCGCTCGAGACGGCGCTCGGCGAGATGCTGCGCCGCTACGACAAGGGGGGCGAGCAGTTCTACGACACGATCTCGGCGCTGCACAAGGCGGTGCGCGGCTCCGACCCCGACGCCGCGCTGTACTGGCTCGTGCGCATGCTCGACGGCGGCGTCGACCCGCGCTACGTCGCGCGCCGCGTGCTGCGCATGGCCAGCGAGGACATCGGTCTGGCGGACCCGCGCGCGCTGCGGCTGGCGCTCGACGCGGCCGAGGTCTACGAGCGCCTGGGCTCGCCCGAGGGCGAACTCGCGCTCGCGCAGGCGGTGGTCTACCTCGCGGTGGCGCCGAAGTCCAACGCCGTCTACCGCGCGTGGAACGATGCGCGCGCGTTCGTCAAGCGCGACGGCACGCGGCCGGTGCCGCTGCGGCTGCGCAACGCACCCACCGCGCTGATGAAGGATCTCGACTACGGGCGCGGCTACCGCTATGCGCACGACGAGGCGGGCGGCTTCGCCGCCGGCGAACGCTACCTGCCCGACGACCTGCCCGACGTGACGTTCTACGAGCCGGTGCCGCGCGGCCTCGAGCTGCGCATCGGCGAGCGGCTGGCCGAGCTGCGTGCGGCCAACGCGCGCGCCGCCGCCGCCCGTGCCACGGACGCCCCCACCGGGTCGCAGGGGTAAGCCCCGCCATGGGGCGCCCTTGGGCGCGCCTACAATCCGCGCCGCCCTGCCGACCCGGCGGCGCCCGGTGATCCCGTTGGCGCGTGACGCGGCCGGGAACGGGCCTGCATCCACAGGCAGACGGCACGGGTCCCGCGGGGGCGCGCGTGCCGTGGGCGGGCACACACGGGAGACCCTCGATGGAGATCTTGTTTCAGCAGATCATCAACGGTCTGGTGCTGGGCAGCATGTACGCGCTCGTCGCACTGGGCTACACGATGGTCTACGGCATCATCGGCCTGATCAACTTCGCGCACGGCGACGTGCTGATGGTGGGCGCGCTCACCAGCTGGACCGTCGTGACGCTGCTGGCCGCCAGCGGCCTGCCGGGCTGGCTGGTGATGCTGATCTCGCTGGCGTGCGCGATCGTGATCTGCGCGACGCTGAACTTCACGATCGAGAAGGTGGCCTACCGGCCGCTGCGCAGCGCGCCACGGCTGGCGCCGCTGATCACCGCGATGGGCATGAGCCTGCTGCTGCAGACGCTGGCGATGATCATCTGGAAGCCCAACCCCAAGCCGTACCCGCTGCTGCTGCCGACCGACCCGATCCACCTCGGCGGGCCGGTGATCAGCGTGACGCAGGTGCTGATCCTGGTGACCACCGCCGTCGTGCTGACGGCGCTGATGTTCATCGTCAACAAGACCAAGCTCGGGCGCGCGATGCGCGCCACTGCCGAGAACCCGCGCGTGGCCGCGCTGATGGGCGTCAAGCCCGACATGGTGATTTCGGCGACCTTCATCATCGGCGCGTCGCTCGCGGCGGTGGCCGGCGTGATGTGGGCCGCCAACTACGGCACGGTGCAGCACTCGATGGGCTTCCTGCCCGGACTCAAGGCGTTTTGCGCCGCGGTGCTCGGCGGCATCGGCAACCTGGCCGGCGCGGTGGTCGGCGCGCTCGTGCTCGGGCTGGTCGAGGCGATCGGCGCGGGCTACCTTGGCCAGCTCACCGGCGGCGTGCTGGGCAGCCACTACGCCGACATCTTCGCGTTCGTCGCGCTGATCCTCGTGCTCACGCTGCGCCCGCAGGGCCTGCTCGGCGAGCGCGTGGCCGACCGGGCTTGAGGAGGCGACCGTGAAGAGCCAGAAACTCGTCGTCTTCCTGATCGCCGCGCTCGCGCTGATCGCGCTGCCGCTGGTCGCGCAGCAGTTCGGTCAGGGCTGGGTGCGCATCATGGCCATCGCGCTGCTGTACGTGATGCTCGCGCTGGGGCTGAACATCGTCGTCGGCTACGCCGGCCTGCTCGACCTCGGGTACGTGGCCTTCTACGCCGTCGGCGCGTACATGTTCGCGCTGATGGCCAGCCCGCACCTGTTCGAGACTTTCGAGTGGATCGCCGCCGCGTTCCCGAATGGGCTGCACACGCCGATCTGGGTCGTCGTGCCGCTGGCGGCGTTCCTCGCGGCGATTGCCGGCATCCTGCTCGGCATGCCGGTGCTCAAGCTGCGCGGGGACTACCTGGCCATCGTGACGCTCGGCTTCGGCGAGATCATCCGCGTGTTCATGAACAACCTCGAGCACCCGGTCAACATCACCAACGGCCCGCGCGGGCTCGACCGCATCGACCCGATGACGATCTTCGGGTTCAGCTTCGGGCGGCCGCTGGACATCGGCGACTTCCGCATTCCGTCGGTGACGCTGTACTACTGGCTGTTCCTCGTGCTCGTCGTCTTCAGCGTCGTCATCTGCTACCGCCTCGAGCGCTCGCGCATCGGCCGCGCGTGGATGGCGATCCGCGAGGACGAGATCGCCGCCAAGGCGATGGGCATCAACACGCGCAACATGAAGCTGCTCGCGTTCGCGATGGGCGCGACGTTCGGCGGCGTCTCGGGCGCGATGTTCGCGGCGTTCCAGGGCTTCGTCTCGCCCGAGTCGTTCAGCCTGATGGAGTCGATCATGATCGTCGCGATGGTCGTGCTCGGCGGCATCGGCCACCTGCCGGGCGTGATCCTGGGCGCGCTGCTGCTGGCCGCGCTGCCCGAGGTGCTGCGCTACGTCGCCGGCCCGCTGCAGGAGCTCACCGGCGGGCGCCTCGACGCGGCGATCCTGCGCCAGCTGCTGGTGGCGCTGGCGATGATCTCGATCATGCTGCTGCGCCCGCGCGGGCTGTGGCCCTCGCCCGAACACGGCAAGGCCGCGCCGGCGCCGGTGCGCTGACGGGAGGCAGGCGATGGCAGCCACCGTTCTCAAGGTGCAGGGCGTCAGCAAGCGCTTCGGCGGGCTGCAGGCGCTGTCGGACGTCGGCATCACGATCGAGGAGGGCCAGGTCTACGGCCTGATCGGCCCCAACGGCGCGGGCAAGACGACGTTCTTCAACGTCATCACCGGGCTGTACATCCCCGACTCGGGCACGTTCGAGCTCGGCGGCGCGCCGTACAAGCCGGCGGCGGTGCACGAGGTCGCCAAGGCGGGCATCGCGCGCACGTTCCAGAACATCCGCCTGTTTCCCGAGATGACCGCGCTCGAGAACGTGATGGTCGGCCGCCACGTGCGCACCGGCTCGGGGCTGGTCGGCGCGATCTTCCGCACCGCGGCGTTCAAGGCCGAGGAAGCGGCGATCGCGCAGCGTGCGCAGGAGCTGCTCGACTACGTCGGCATCGGCCGCTACGCCGACTACCGCGCGCGCACGCTGAGCTACGGCGACCAGCGGCGCCTCGAGATCGCGCGCGCGCTCGCGACCGACCCGAAGCTGATCGCGCTCGACGAGCCCGCGGCCGGCATGAACGCAACCGAGAAGGTCGTGCTGCGCGAGCTGATCGACCGCATTCGCAACGACGGGCGCACGATCCTGCTGATCGAGCACGACGTCAAGCTCGTGATGGGGCTGTGCGACCGCGTCACGGTGCTCGACTACGGCAAGCAGATCGCCGAGGGCACGCCGGCCGAAGTGCAGAAGGACCCGAAGGTGATCGAGGCCTACCTCGGCGCCAGCCACCACTGAGGGGCGCGACCGCATGACGACGAACCCGATCCTGTTGAAGGTCAGCGGCCTGAAAGTGGCCTACGGCGGCATCCAGGCCGTCAAGGGCATCAGCTTCGAGGTGCGGCAGGGCGAGCTGGTGAGCCTGATCGGCGCCAACGGCGCCGGCAAGACGACGACGCTGAAGGCCATCACCGGCACGCAGCCGGTGGCCGATGGCGACATCGAATACCTCGGCCGCAGCATCAAGGGCCAGGGCGCGTGGGACCTGGTCAAGCAGGGCCTGGTGATGGTGCCGGAAGGGCGCGGCACCTTCACGCGCATGACGATCACCGAGAACCTGCAGATGGGCGCCTTCGTGCGCAGCGACGATGAGATCGACGCCGACATCGACAAGGTGTTCACGCTGTTCCCGCGCCTGAAGGAACGGCGCCACCAGCTCGCCGGCACGATGTCGGGCGGCGAGCAGCAGATGCTGGCGATGGGGCGTGCGCTGATGGCGCGGCCCAAGGTGCTGCTGCTCGACGAACCTTCGATGGGGCTGAGCCCGATCATGGTCGACAAGATCTTCGAGGTCGTCGACGACATCCACAAGCGCGGCACGACGATCCTGCTCGTCGAGCAGAACGCCGCACGCGCGCTCGGGCTGGCCAACCGCGGCTACGTGATGGACTCGGGCCAGATCACGATGGACGGCGAGGCCAAGGCGCTGTTGAACGACCCGAAGGTAAGGGCCGCGTACCTGGGCGAGTGAGGGGCGCCGCCGGCCGTGGACCGGCTTGTGGCTTCCACTCACGTCGGCTGCGCCGACATGAGTGTCCGCCGCAAGCATCCGGCCGCTACGCGGCCGGATGCTTGTCCGCTTCCGACGTGAAGCTGTCGGCGTAGAACTCGTCGGCCGGCAGGCCGCAGCGCTCGACGAAGTCGCGCCGCGCGGCGTCGACCATCACCGGCGCGCCGCAGGCATAGACCTGGTGTTGCGACAGGTCGGGCAGGTCGGCCATCACGGCGTGGTGCACGAAGCCGGTGCGCCCCGTCCAGCCGTCGTCGGCGCGCGGCTCCGACAGCACCGGCACGTAGGTCAGGTTCGGCATCTCGGCCGCGGCTTGCAGCGCCCACTCGTGCAGGTACAGGTCGGTGCGCGTGCGGCAGCCCCAGTACAGCACCGCCGGGCGGTCGATGCCCTTCATCTTCATGTGCTCGACAATGGCCTTGATCGGCGCGAAGCCGGTGCCGCTGGCCAGCAGCACGATTGGCTTGGCGCTGTCTTCGCGCAGGAAGAAGCTGCCGAACGGGCCTTCGACGCGCAGGATCTCCTTTTCCTTCATCGCGCCGAACACGTGGTCGGTGAACTTGCCGCCGGGCATGTGGCGGATGTGCAGCTCGACGGTGGGGCTCTGCTGCAGCGTGTGCGGCGCGTTGGCCATGCTGTAGCTGCGCCGCGCGCCGTCGCGCAGGATGAACTCGAGGTACTGGCCCGCGTGGTACTTGAACGCGACATTGGCCGGCAGCTGCAGCGTGACGATCGCGACGTCGGGCGCGGGGCGCTCGATGCGCTGCACGCGCGCCGGCATCTTCAGCACCGGGAACTCGCCGGCGCCGGGCACGCTGCGCGCCTCGACGACGCAGTCGGTGGTCGGTGTCGCGCAGCAGGTGAGGATGTACCCCGCCTCCTCCTCGGCCACCGACAGCGCCTTGAGCTGGTGCGCGCCGTGGATCACGCGGCCTTCGAGCAGCTTGCTCTTGCACGAGCCGCAGGCGCCGTCGCGGCAGCCGTACGGCAGGCCGACGCCGGCGCGGATCGCCGCGGCGAGGATCGGTTCGTCGCGCGCGACGTCGAAGCTGACGCCGGCGGGCTGGATCGTGACTTTGAACGTCATGGCGGGGAGGGACCGTTGCGGCGGGGGCGCCGCGTGCACACGTACACTGCGCGGCCGCGGGGATGCGGAGACGGGATTGTGCCCGCAGCCCCGCGACCCTGGTGCCCATGAGTCCGACCGCTGCCGCCCGTCGTCCGTCGCTGCTGATCGTCGGCTGCGGCGACGTGGGCCTGCGCGTGCTGCGCCTGCTGCGCGGGCGCTGGCGCGTCTACGCGCTGACGTCGACGCCGGCGCGCCGCGCCGTGCTGCGCGCGGCCGGTGCCGTGCCGCTGGTGGGCGACCTCGACGACGCCGCCACGCTCGGGCGGCTCGGTGCGCTGGCCGACGCGGTGCTGCACCTGGCGCCGCCGCCGCCCACCGGCGACACCGACCCGCGCACGGCGCGGCTGTTGCGCGCGCTCGCGCGCGCCGGGCGCGTGCGGCGGCTGGTCTACGCGAGCACGACCGGCGTCTACGGCGACTGCGGCGGCGCGCGCTTCGACGAGACGCGGCCCGTGCGCCCGGCGACCGACCGCGCGCGCCGGCGCGTCGACGCCGAGGCGCGCGTGCGCTGGTTCGGCCGCGCGAGCGGCGCCGTCGTCAGCGTGCTGCGCATCCCGGGCATCTACGCGCTCGACCGCGACGGCGGCGACCCGCGCGAGCGCGTGCGCCGCGGTGTGCCGGTGCTGGTCGACGCCGACGACGTCTACACGAACCACATCCACGCCGACGACCTCGCGCGCGCCTGCGTCGCGGCGCTGTGCCGGGGCGCGCCGCAGCGCGTCTACCACGTCAGCGACGACAGCCAGCGGCGCATGGGCGAGCACTTCGACGCCGTCGCCGACCTCGCCGGGCTGCCGCGCCCGCCGCGCATCACGCGCGACGAGGCGCGCGCGCGGCTGTCGCCGATGCAGCTGAGCTTCCTCGGCGAGTCGCGCCGGCTCGTCAACGTGCGGCTGAAGCGCGAGCTGCGCGTGCGGCTGCGCTACCCGACGGTCGACGACGCGCTCAGACCCCGCGCGAGCGCCTGAGCGTCGACATGCGGTCGACGCTGCGCAGCGTCAGCGTGTGCATGCCGTCGGCACGGCGCACCTCGAGCGTCACGTCGCGCTCGGGGGCGCCGGCCCACAGCGTCTTCCACAGCCCTTCGAGCGAGCGCACCTCGTTGCCGTCGATGCGCACGATGCGGTCGCCCGGGCGCACGCCGGCAGCCGCCGCGGGGCTGTCGGCGCTGACGCGCACGACGCGCACCTGGTCCCTCTGCTGCGCGCAGTTCAGCCCCAGCCACGCGCGGCGGCTGGCCGCCGACGACCCGCGCGCGAGCAGCTCGCCGAGAATCGGCTCGAGCAGTGTCACCGGCACGAACAGGTTGCCCGGCACGCTGCGCGGGTCGTCGTCCGGCAGCGTGTCGGCCAGCGCGAGCGAGCCGATGCCCACCAGCTCGCCCTTCAGGTTGAACAGCCCGGCGCCGCTGTGCTGCGGCAGCGGCGGCGCGGTGAACAGCGCGTCGTCGATGTGGTATTCCCAATAGCCCGAGAACGGACGCTGCGACATCAGCCGCGCGACGCCGACGGCGGCGTCGCTGCCGCCGCTGGCCGCCATCAGCGGCGCGTCGGCATCGGGCTTGCCGCGCGCCAGCGGCACCGGCTCGACGCGCAGCGGCACCAGCGCGCGCACGAGGCCGAAGCCGGTGGCCAGGTCGTAGGCAACGACGCGCGCCGGCACCTCGCGCCCGGGCTCGACCTCGAGCGTGACCGACTCGGCCTCGAGCACGAGGTAGCCGATCGTCAGCACGAGTCCGTCGCGGTCGATGACGACGCCCGAGCCCGCGCGCTGGCGGCCCAGCGTTGCGTTCGACCGCGCATCGTCGACCGCGGTGGCGCTCAACCCGACGACGGCGCGCGCCGCGCGCTCGAGCGCGCGTACCGTGTCCTCGTCGTGGCGGGCAGTCGGCTGGGCCTGCGCGACGGCGGCCCACGCGGCGGCGACCAGCACGAGCCCCGTGCGGCGAATGCAACGCAACCAGCCCGTCATGGCCCACCTCCGCGACACGACGGGTGCAAGGATGCGACAGCGCGCGCGACCGACCGCGCGGCAGGGCTATTCGCGCTTACGGCTACCAGCGGCGGCGGCCGCGAAACGGCGACTGGCCGCGCCAGTAGCGGATCATCAGGAAGCCGCCGAGCATGCCGCCCAGGTGCGCGAAGTGCGCGATACCGCTGCGTCCGCTCAGGCCGAGCACCAGCTCGAGGGCGCCGAACACGATCACGAAGGTGCGCGCCTTCATCGGGATCGGCGGGAACAGCGGCATGATCGTGCGGTTCGGGAACAGCATGCCGAACGCGAGCAGCAGCCCGTACAGTGCGCCGGATGCCCCGACGGTGGGGTACGGCGAGCCCATCACGAACGTCACGAGCAGCTGCGTCAGCGCCGCCGTCAGCAGGCTCGCGAGCAGGAACTGCAGGTAGCGCCGCTCACCCCACAGCCGCTCGATCTCGCTGCCGAACATCCACAGGCCGAGCATGTTGAAGAACAGGTGGAAGGCATCGCCGTGCAGGAAGCCGTAGGTCACGACCTGCCACGGCATGAAGCGCCCGCTTTGCAGCGGCCACAGCGCCATCATCGCCTCGAGCGGGCCGAACACCGCCGGCAGCACCGCGCCGGCGAAGAAGATCGCCACGCAGGCGATGAGCAGCGTCTTGGTGACTCGTGGGATCGGGGGCATGGCGGGTGTCGAGCGGTGGCGGCGCTCGGCGCGGCGGTCGTTGCGGGGGGTGGTGCCCGGGGCCGGACTCGAACCGGCACGCCTTGCGGCGGGGGATTTTGAGTCCCCTGCGTCTACCGATTTCGCCACCCGGGCCGGTGGATGCGAAGGCAGCTTCGCGTCGGTGGATTATCACATGCCCCCTTCGCGGCCCGCGGTGCGCTGCGAGAATGGGAAACGGTTGGAGAGCGCGCGATGCCCACCTACAAGACCCTCGAAGACGCGATCGGCCGCACGCCATTGGTGCGGCTGCAGCGCGTGCCCGGCGCCGACCACGCGCGGCGCGGCAACGTGTTCCTCGGCAAGCTTGAGGGCAACAACCCGGCCGGCTCGGTCAAGGACCGGCCGGCGATCAGCATGATCCGCCGTGCCGAGGAGCGCGGCGAGATCAAGCCCGGCGACACGCTCATCGAGGCCACCAGCGGCAACACCGGCATCGCGCTGGCGATGGCCGCCGCGATGCGCGGCTACCGCATGGTGCTGATCATGCCGGAGGATCTGTCGATCGAGCGCGCGCAGACGATGAAGGCCTTCGGCGCCGAGCTGATCCTCACGCCCAAGAGCGGCGGCATGGAATACGCGCGCGACCTCGCCGAGCAGATGCAGAAAGACGGCAAGGGCCGCGTGCTCGACCAGTTCGCGAACCCCGACAACCCGCGCATCCACTACGAGACCACCGGCCCCGAGATCTGGGAAGACACCGAGGGCACCGTCACGCACTTCGTCAGCGCGATGGGCACCACCGGCACGATCACCGGCGTCAGCCGCTTCCTGAAGGAGAAGAACCCGGCGGTGCGCATCGTCGGCGCGCAGCCGAGCGAGGGCTCGCGCATTCCGGGCATCCGCAAGTGGCCGCAGGAGTACCTGCCGAAGATCTACGACCCGAAGGCCGTCGACGAACTGGTCTACGTCACGCAGTCCGACGCCGAGGCGATGGCGCGGCGCCTGGCGCGCGAGGAAGGCCTGTTCTGCGGCATCTCGGCGGCCGGCGCGTGCTGGGTCGCGCTGAAGATCGCCGAGCAGCTTGAGCGCGCGACGGTCGTGTTCGTCGTCTGCGACCGCGGCGACCGCTACCTGTCGACCGGCGTGTTCCCGGCCTGAGCGTGCGGCCGTGAGCGCCGTCGAGTACCGCTTCTGCCCGCGCTGCGCGACGCCGCTGGCGGCGATCGAAGCCGACGAGGACGCCGGCCGCCGCACGCGGCTGCGCTGTCCGGCGTGCGGCTTCACGCACTGGAACAACCCGACGCCGGTGCTCGCCGCCGTCATCGAGTGCGCCGACCGCGACGGCCGTCTGCTGCTGGCGCGCAACGCCGCGTGGAGCGGGCGCATGTTCGGCCTCGTCACCGGCTTCCTGGAGGCCGGCGAGTCGCCCGAGGAAGGCATCCGGCGCGAGGTCGCCGAGGAGACCGCACTGCAGGTCGACGCGCTGAGCCTGATCGGCGTCTACGACTTCCAGCGCATGAACCAGGTCATCGTCGCGTACCACGCGCTCGCGCGCGGCGAGATCCGCCTGTCGCCCGAACTCGCCGAAGTGCGCCTCTTCGCGCCGCACGAAGTGCGCTGCTGGCGCGCCGGCACCGGGCTCGCACTGGCCGACTGGCTGCGCTCGCGCGGGTTCGAGCCGCAGTTCTTCGAGCCGGTGCGCGACTGAATAGAATCGGTGCCTCGGCAGTTCGGGAGTCCCTCATGCAAACCCACATCCAGGTGCACCGCGAACTCGACACCCGTGGCCTGAACTGCCCGCTGCCGATCCTCAAGGCCAAGAAGGCGCTGGCCGAGATGCAAAGCGGCGAGGTGCTCAAAGTGACCGCCACCGACCCCGGCTCGATGCGCGACTTCCAGGCGTTTGCGCGCCAGACCGGCAACGAACTGGTCGAGCAGACGCGCAGCGCGACGGAGTTCGTGCACTACATCCGCCGCCGCTGACGCGCGGCGCGCGTCACAGCGCGAGCGTGCGCAGGAACTCGCGGAAGCGCGGCCCGATCTCGGGGTGCCTGAGCGCGAGCTCGACGTTCGCTTCGAGAAAGCCTTCCTTGCTGCCGCAGTCGTAGCGCCGGCCCTCGTAGCGGTAGGCGAACACCTTCTCGCGGCGCAGCAGCCCGGCGATGCCGTCGGTGAGCTGGATCTCGCCGCCGACGCCGCGCGGCTGGTGCTCGATCTCGTGGAACACCCCGGGCGTGAGGATGTAGCGCCCGGCCACGCCCAGGCGAGACGGCGCGGCCTCGGGGGCGGGCTTTTCGACGATGCGCGTGACGTCGATCAGCCGGTCGTCGACCGGCGTGCCGGCGACGATGCCGTAGCGGCGCGTGTGCTCGGCGGGCACCTCCTGCACCGCGATGATCGACGCGCGCCATTCCGCAAACTGCTCGACCATCTGCTTGAGCACCGGCGTCTCGCCGACCATCAGGTCGTCGGCGAGCAGCACCGCGAACGGCTCGTTGCCGACCAGGCGCCGACCGCACAGCACCGCGTGGCCCAGGCCCAGCGCCTGCGCCTGGCGCACGTAGATGCACTCCATGTCGGCGGGCTTGACGCTGCGCACGACGTCGAGCAGCTCCTGCTTGCCCGCCTGTTCGAGGGCTACCTCGAGCTCGAAAGTCATGTCAAAGTGATCCTCGATCGGGCGCTTGTGCCGGCCGGTGACGAAGATCATCTCGCGCACGCCCGCGGCGTAGGCCTCCTCGACGGCGTACTGGATCAGGGGCTTGTCGACGACGGGCAGCATCTCCTTCGGCTGCGCCTTCGTCGCGGGCAGGAAGCGGGTGCCGAGGCCGGCCACAGGGAAGATGGCTTTGTTGACTTTCATCGATCGGTCCACGTGCGGCAGGACATTGCAGCCATTCTGGCACGCAGGCCCCGCACATCGCCGTGACGCAAGACCGCGAACGGCATGGACGTCCTGATCGTCGAGCCGATCGACGCCCAGGTGCTGCAGTGGCTGCACCAGCGCCACGCGGTGCACTTCGCGCCCGAGCTCGCGCGCGAGCCGCGCGCGCTGCGGCACGCGCTGTACAACGTGCGTGCGCTGATCGCGCCCCCGTCGCTGCCGCTCGATGCATCGCTGCTGCACCAGGCGCCGGCGCTGCGCGCGGTGGGCGTCGTCGGCCATGGCGTCGAGATGATCGACACGACGGCGTGCCAGCGCATGGGTGTCGAGGTCGTGCGCGCCGCGGCGGCCAGCGCGCCGGCCGAGGCCGAGTTCGTGATCGGCGCGCTGCTGTCGCTGCTGCGCCGCGTGCCGGTCGTGACCGAGGACGGCGCACAGGTCGGGCGCGAACTCGGCGGCGTCACGGTGGGCCTCGTCGGGCTCGGCGCGGCGACGCCGGCGCTCGTGCCGCTGCTGGGCGCGTTCGGCTCGCGCGTGGTCGGCTACGACCCGGCGGTGCACGCCACCGACGCGCTATGGAGCCGCTGGGGCGTGCTGCCGCTGCCGCTGCGCGAACTGATCGAGCTCAGTGACGCGGTGTGCGTGATGCTGCCGTACTTCACGCGCTACCGCGGCCTGCTCGGCGAGCGCGTGCTGCCTTATGCCAAACCCGACCAGGTGCTGGTCAGCCTGTCGCGCTCGAGCCTGTTCGACGAGGCGAGCCTGGCCGACGCGCTGCACAGCGGGCGCATGGCTGCGGCGTGGCTCGACAGCGTCGAGCCCGGCACGCTCGAGCCGGGGCGGCCGCTGTATGGCATCGAGACGCTGCAGGTGACACCGCGGCTGGCCGGCATCACGCGCGAGTCGCGCCGGCGCAGCGCGTGGACGGTGGCGCGGCGCATCGACGAACTGCTCGGCGAGCAGCCGCCGGCGCCGCCGGGTTTCAGGCCGACGGTCCCAAGCGCGCCGCTTGATCTCGCAGACGATTCAGCGTCTGCGTGAAGGCTGCCAGACGCTGGCGCTCCTGCTCGACGACCGCCGCCGGGGCGCGCTCGACGAAGCTCGCGTTGCCGAGCTTGGCCTGCGCCTTCGCGATCTCGCCCTCGAGCCGCGCGATCTCCTTGGCCAGGCGCGCGCGCTCGGCCTCGACGTCGACCTCGACGTGCAGTGCGATGCGCAGGTCGCCGACGACAGACACCGGCGCCGCCGCGGTGGCCTGCGCGAACGCGGCCTCGTCGGCGATCACGCGCACCTCGGCCAGCCGCGCCAGCGCGGCGAGCACCGCAGAAGCGTCGTTGACGAAGCCGGCGTCGGCGGTGCCGGCGTGCACGAGCAGCGGCACGCGCTCGGCCGGTGACAGCCCCATCTCGCTGCGCAGCGCGCGGCAGGTGCCTGCGATCGCCTTCAGCCGCGCGATCCACGCGTCGGCGTCGGCGTCGATGCGCGACAGGTCGGCCTGCGGATACGGCGCCAGCGCCACGCCGCCTTCGCGCGCGCGGCCGGCCGCCGGCGCGACCTGCTCCCACAGCTCGGCCGTGATGAAGGGCGTCAGCGGGTGCAGCAGCCGCAATACAGCCTCGAGCACGCGCAGCAGCGTGCGGCGCGTCGCGCGCTGCTGCGCGGGCGTGCCGCGGCCCAGCTGCACCTTCGCGATCTCGAGGTACCAGTCGCAGTACTCGTCCCACACGAACGCGTAGATCGCGTTGGCGACGTTGTCGAGCCGGTAGTCGGCGAAGCCCTGCGCCACCGCGGCCTCGACGCGCTGCAGCTCGTTGACGATCCACTTGTCGGCGGGGGAGAAGTGCAGCGTCGCGTCGGGGCCGCAGTCGCCGGCGCACTCGACGATGCCGCGCTCGACGTCGGTGAGCCCCTGCACCTGCATCAGCACGAAGCGCGTCGCGTTCCAGAGCTTGTTGCAGAAGTTGCGGTAGCCCTCGCAGCGCTTGGTGTCGAAGTTGACGTTGCGCCCGAGCGTCGCGTAGCTGGCCATCGTGAAGCGCAGCGCGTCGGCACCGAAGGCCGGGATGCCGTCGGGGAACTCCTTCTTCGTCGCCTCGCGCACCTTCGGCGCCGTCTCGGGACGGCGAAGCCCCGTGGTGCGCTTGGCCAGCAGCGGCTCGAGCGCGATGCCGTCGATCAGGTCGACCGGGTCGAGCACGTTGCCTTCGCTCTTGCTCATCTTGCGGCCCTGCGCGTCGCGCACGAGGCCGTGGATGTAGACGTGGCGGAACGGCACCTTGCCGGTGAAGTGCACCGTCATCATGATCATCCGGGCGACCCAGAAGAAGATGATGTCGAAGCCGGTGACGAGCACCGTCGACGGCAGGAACAGGTCCTGCTCGACGGTCTTCGCCGGCCAGCCCAGCGTCGAGAACGGCACCAGCGCCGACGAGTACCAGGTGTCGAGCACGTCGGGGTCGCGCTGCAGCGGGCCGGCGTAGCCGTCGGCGGTGGCCTTCGCACGCGCCTCGGCCTCGTCGCGCGCGACGTAGACCTGGCCGTCGATGCCGTACCACGCCGGGATCTGGTGACCCCACCACAGCTGGCGCGAGATGCACCAGTCCTGGATGTTGTGCATCCACTGGTTGTAGGTGTTGACCCACTGCTCGGGCACGAATCTGACCTCGCCGCTGGCCACCGCGTCGATCGCCTGCTGCGCGATGCTCTTGCCGCCGGCGCCGGGCTTGGTCATCGCGACGAACCACTGGTCGGTCAGCATCGGCTCGACGATCTGCCCGGTGCGCGCGCAGCGCGGCACCATCAGCTTGTGCTTCTTGGTCTCGACGAGCAGGCCGAGCGCGTCGAGGTCGGCCACGACGCGCTTGCGCGCGGCGAAGCGGTCCAGCCCGCGGTACGGCGCCGGTGCGTGGTCGTTGATCTTCGCGTCGAGCGACAGGATGCCGATGATCGGCAGCCCGTGGCGCTGGCCGACGGCGTAGTCGTTGACGTCGTGCGCCGGCGTGACCTTGACGACGCCGGTGCCGAACTCGCGGTCGACGTAGTCGTCGGCGATGACCGGGATCTCGCGGTCACACAGCGGCAGGCGCACCGTCTTGCCGACGAAGGCGCGGTAGCGCTCGTCGTCAGGGTGGACCATGACCGCGGTGTCGCCGAGCATCGTCTCGGGGCGCGTCGTCGCGACCACGAGCGAGCCGCTGCCGTCGGCGAGGGGGTAGCGGATGTGCCACAGGAAGCCGTCTTCCTCCTCGCTCTCGACCTCGAGGTCGGAGACGGCCGACATCAGCACCGGGTCCCAGTTGACGAGGCGCTTGCCGCGGTAGATCAGCCCCTCCTCGTACAGGCGCACGAAGGTCTCGGTGACGACCTTCGACAGCCGGTCGTCCATCGTGAAGTACTCGCGCGACCAGTCGACGCTGTCGCCGAGGCGGCGCATCTGGTTCGTGATCGTCGAGCCGCTGCGCTGCTTCCACTCCCACACGTGCTTGAGGAACGCGTCGCGGCCGATGTCGTGGCGGCTGATGCCGACCTCCTGCAGCTGGCGCTCGACGACGATCTGCGTCGCGATGCCGGCGTGGTCGGTGCCCGGCAGCCACAGCGTGTTGAAGCCGCGCATGCGGTGGTAGCGCGTCAGCGCGTCCATGATCGTCTGGTTGAACGCGTGGCCCATGTGCAGCGTGCCGGTGACGTTGGGTGGCGGCAGCTGGATGCAAAACGACGGCTTCGCGGGGTCGAGCGTCGGGGCGCCGATGCCGGCGCGTTCCCACGCCGCGCTCCAGCGCGCCTCGATCGCGGCCGGTTCGAAGGACTTGGCGAGTTCGCTCATGGGGCGGAACGACGTTGGCAAACCCAAAGAAAAGGCCCGGCGCTGGGGCCGGGCCTCGGGATCATGGTGCCGGTGAAGAGATTCGAACTCCCGACCTTCGCATTACGAATGCGCTGCTCTACCAGCTGAGCTACACCGGCGCGAACCGCGAATTATAGGCAAGAGCGGATCAGCTCGCCTCGCGGTGGTAGTCGGTGACGCGCTGCACCTCGTTCTTCGAGCCGAGGATCACGCTGACGCGCTCGTGCAGCTTGGTCGGCTGCAGATCGAGGATGCGCTGGTGGCCGTTGGTCGCCATGCCGCCGGCCTGCTCGACGAGGAAGGCCATCGGGTTGGCTTCGTACATCAGGCGCAGCTTGCCCGGCTTGTCGGGCTCGCGCTTGTCCCACGGGTACAGGAAGATGCCGCCGCGGCTCATGATGCGGTGCACGTCGGCGACCATGCTCGCGACCCAGCGCATGTTGAAGTCCTTGCCGCGCGGGCCGTCCTTGCCCGCCAGGCACTCGTCGATGTAGCGCTTCACCGGCGGCGCCCAGTGGCGCATGTTGCTCATGTTGATCGCGAACTCCTTGGTGTCCTCGGGGATGCGCACCTTGTCGTGCGTCAGCACCCACGAGCCCTGTTCGCGGTCGAGCGTGAACATCGCCACGCCGTCGCCGACCGTCAGCACCAGCGTCGTCTGCGGCCCGTAGACGCAGTAGCCGGCCGCGGCCTGCTGCTTGCCCGGCTGCAGGAAGTCCTCCTCGCTGACGCCGCGCGTGTGGCCGACCTTGCGCAGCACGCTGAAGATCGTGCCGATGCTGACGTTGACGTCGATGTTGCTCGAGCCGTCGAGCGGGTCGAACAGCAGCAGGTACTCGCCCTGCGGGTAGCGGTCGGGCACGACGTGGATGCTGTCCATCTCCTCGCTGGCCATCGCCGCGAGGTGGCCGCCCCAGTCGTTGGCCTCGATCAGCACCTCGTTGGCGATCAGGTCGAGCTTCTTGACGATCTCGCCCTGCACGTTGCTCAGTTCGGTGCTGCCGAGCACGTCGCCGAGCTCGCCCTTGTTGACGGCGATCGCGATGCGCTTGCACGCGCGCGCGACGACCTCGATCAGCAGGCGCAGCTGTGCCGAGATCTGCCCGTGCTCGCGCTGCTGTTCGACCAGGTACTGCGTCAGGCTGATGCGCCGCTTGTTCATCGTTCAGTCCTCCAGCGCGCGCGTGACGATCTCGCGCACGTCGTTGCTCAATGTCGGCCGCGCGGCGACGCTGGCGATGGCGTCGCGCGCGAGGCTGCGGTACGGTTCGGCCAGGTGGCGCCAGCGGTCCATCGCGCGCGCCAGCCGCGACGCGAGCTGCGGGTTCTTCGCGTCGAGCTCGAGCAGGCGCTCGGCCCAGAAGCGCACGCCGGCGCCGTCGGCGCGGTGCACACCGGCGGCGTTGTGCTGGCAGAACATGTGCAGCAGGCTGCGCGCGCGGTTGGGGTTGGCGAGCGTGAAGTCGGGGTGCGCGAGCAGCGCCTTGACGCGCGTGAACACGGCGCCGTCGCGCTCGGGCGCGCCAGCCTGCAGCGCGAACCACTTGTCGATCACCAGCGCCTCGCCGCGGAACATCGCGTGGAAGCGCTCGAGCGCGGGCTGCGCGAGCTCGGCGTGCGCGTGCACGAGCGCGCGCAGCGCGCCCAGCCGCTCGGTCATGTTGCCGGCGTCCTTGACGCGCTGGTACGCGCGGCCGGGCCACACCGGGTCGCCGACCTCGACGGCGTGCAGGCACAGCATCGACAGCGCCAGGTTGGCCAGCGCGCGCGCGCCGGACTGCGCCATGTCGGGGCGGTAGCCCTCGCGCACCTGGTGCGTCTCCCAGGCCCAGACCCAGTCGGCGTGCAGCCGCGTGGCCAGCTGCGCGCGCATACCCTCGCGCACCGCGTGCAGGCGCTGCGGGTCGACTTCGGCGAGCGTCTCGGCGACGTAGGCCTCGCTGGGCAGCGTCAGCACGAGTTCCTTGAACGCGGGCGCGAGCTGCGGGTGGCGCAGCACGTGGCGCATCGCGTCGACGAAGGCGTCGTCGAGGTGCGGCAGCGCGTGCGCCGCCAGCGCGCGCTGCATGCGCGCCAGCGCCAGGCGCTGTCCGGCTTCCCAGCGGTTGAACGGGTCGGGGTCGTGCGCGAGCAGCACGAGCAGCGCGGCGTCGTCGAGGCCGTCGTCGAGGATGACCGGTGCCGAGAAGCCGCGCAGCAGCGACGGCACCGGCTCGCGCTCGACGCCGTGGAAGGTCCACGTCGCGCTCGGCCGGTCGAGCACGAGCAGCCGCTCGTCGGCGGCGTCGCCGTCGGGGGTCAGCCGCAGCGGCACCGCGCGGCCGTCGCGGCCGACGAGGCCCGCGGCCACCGGGATCACGAACGGCTGCTTGACCGGCTGGCCGGGCGAGGGCGGGCAGTGCTGCTCGAGCGTGAGCGTGTAGGTGCGCGCGTCGGCGTCGTGCGTGCCGCGCGCCGTCACGCGCGGCGTGCCGGCCTGGCTGTACCAGCGCTTGAAGGCGTCGAGCCGCGTGGCCAGCTCGCTGCCGGGGTTGGCGTCGGCGATGGCCTGCGCGAAGTCGTCGCAGGTCACGGCCTGGCTGTCGTGGCGCTGGAAGTACAGCGTCATGCCGCGCGCGAAGCCGTCACGCCCGACGAGCGTGGCCATCATGCGCACGACCTCGGCGCCCTTCTCGTAGACGGTGGCGGTGTAGAAGTTGTTGATCTCGAGGTAGCTGTCCGGGCGCACCGGGTGCGCCATCGGGCCCGCGTCCTCGGGGAACTGCAGCTGGCGCAGCTGGCGCACGTCGGCGATGCGCTTGACGGCGCGCGTGGCCGGCGACGGCGCGCCGAAGTACGGTGGTGACGCGTCGCCGGCCATGTCGGCGCTGAACTCCTGGTCGCGGTAGACCGTGAGCCCTTCCTTGAGCGAGAGCTGGAACCAGTCGCGGCACGTGACGCGGTTGCCGGTCCAGTTGTGGAAGTACTCGTGGCCGACGACACCCTCGATCGCGGCGAAGTCGTCGTCGGTCGCGGTCGCAGGGCTCGCGAGGACGAACTTGGTGTTGAAGATGTTCAACCCCTTGTTCTCCATCGCGCCCATGTTGAAGTCCTCGACGGCGACGACCATGAAGCGGTCGAGGTCCAGCGGCAGCCCGAAACGCGCCTCGTCCCACGCCACCGCGGCGACGAGCGAGCGCATCGCGTGCTCGGTCTTGTCGAGGTCGCCGCGCCGGACGTAGATCTGCAGCAGGTGCTCGCGACCTGCGCGGCTCGCGATCTTCTGCTCGCGCGCGACGAGGTCGGCAGCCACCAGTGCGAACAGGTAGCTCGGCTTCGGGAACGGGTCGTGCCAGGTCGCGAAGTGGCGCCCGCCGTCGAGGTCGCCGTGCTCGACGAGGTTGCCGTTGGCCAGCAGCACCGGGTACTTCGCCTTGTCGGCGCGCAGCGTCACCGTGTAGACCGCCATCACGTCGGGACGGTCGAGGAAGTACGTGATGCGGCGGAAGCCCTCGGCCTCGCACTGCGTGAACAGCCCGCCGCCCGACGCGTACAGCCCCGACAGCTGCGTGTTCTTGTCGGGCGCGATCGTGTTGCGGATCTCGAGCGTGAAGCGCGCGCCGGCCGGCGGCGCGTCGATCACGAGCTGCCCGTCCTCGTGCCGGAAGCTGACGCTGTCGCCGTCGGCGAGGACGCGCAGCAGGTTGAGCTCCTCGCCGTGCAGCTTCAGCGGCTGCGGCGGCGCGCCGGGGTCGCGCTCGATCACGAGCCGGCTGGACACCAGCGTCTTGGCGGCGTCGAGGTCGAAGGTCAGTTCGACCTCGCGGATGCGGTACGGAGGCGGCGCATAGTCTTCGCGCCGCACGACGGTGGCGGGGCCTTCACGCATGGTCGTGGCTTCTTCTCGTGGGGGAGGCAGGCGGCGGACGGCGCGCGGCCGTCACAGGCCCTGCTTCAGGCTGGCGGTGATGAAGGGGTCGAGGTCGCCGTCGAGCACCTTCTGCGTGTTGCTGATCTCGACGCCGGTGCGCAGGTCCTTGATGCGGCTCTGGTCGAGCACGTAGCTGCGGATCTGGTGACCCCAGCCGACGTCGGTCTTGCTGTCCTCGAGCTTCTGCTGCGCCTCGCGCTGCTTGCGCATCTCGTGCTCGTACAGGCGGCTGCGCAGCACGCGCCAGGCCTCGTCGCGGTTGCTGTGCTGGCTGCGGCTGTTCTGGCACTGCACGACGATGCCGGTGGGGATGTGCGTCAGCCGCACCGCCGAGTCGGTCTTGTTGATGTGCTGGCCGCCGGCGCCGCTGGCGCGGAACGTGTCGACGCGCACGTCGGCCGGGTTGATCTCGATTTCGATCGTGTCGTCGACCTCGGGGTAGACGAACAGGCTCGCGAAGCTGGTGTGGCGCCCGCCCGCGCTGTCGAACGGGCTCTTGCGCACCAGCCGGTGCACGCCGGTCTCGGTGCGCAGGTGGCCGTAGGCGTAGTCGCCCTCGACCTTGATCGTCGCGCTGCGGATGCCGGCCACGTCGCCCGGCGTCTCCTCGAGCACCTCGGCCTTGAAGCCCTTGCGCTCGCAGTACTTCAGGTACTGGCGCAGCAGCATCTGCGCCCAGTCCATCGCCTCGGTGCCGCCGGCGCCGGCCTGGATGTCGATGAAGCAGTTGCCGGGGTCCGCCGGGTTGTTGAACATGCGGCGGAACTCGAGCGCCTCGATCTGCTCGCGCAGCTTCTCGGCGTCGGCGGCGATCGACGCCAGCGCGTCCTCGTCGCCCTCGGCCTTGCTCATTTCGTAGAGCTCGCGGCTGTCGGCGAGGTTGCGCGTCAGGTGGTCGATCGTCTCGACCACGGTCTCGAGCGACTTCTTCTCGCGGCCGAGCTCCTGCGCGCGCTTGGGCTCGTTCCAGATCGCGGGGTTCTCGAGCGCGGCGTTGACTTCCTTCAGCCGCAGGGCCTTGCGCTCGTAGTCAAAGATACCCCCGAAGCTGCTCGGTGCGTTCGCTCAGATCGGCCAGCAGCGTGCCGATCGCGTTGATCTGTTCGTTGTCCATCGTCCGGTTCGCTGGAAATTGGATTCGGATTCTGTCACGCCGGGTGCCGGGCCTCGGCGTCAACGGCCGATGCGGCCGTCGATCGCCATGCCGCGAACGTTCGCGCCGTCCTAGGGGTAAGTCCGAAGGAGGATAGCGAGAAGCCCCCCTGTCACTGTCAGAAATCGGTAAGCGCCGCCCGCACACCATTCGCCCCCAACACAACGGCCGTGTCCGGCACGGGCCGCCCACCCCGGGCGACCCGCTGGCAGACACCGGCGACGCGATGCTCGAGTTCCTCAACATCCTGCAAGTCGTCCTGTACATCCCGATGCTGGCGCTGCTCGGCCAGGGGGTGCTGTACGTGCTCGCGGGTACGCGGCGCGAGACGAATTTCTTCTACACGACGCTGCGGCTCGTCGCGCGTCCGTTCACGTTCGTCGTGCGCACGCTGACGCCGGCCAAGGTGGCCGACGAGCACGTGCCGATCATCACGTTCGCGTTGCTGCTGCTGGCGAGCTTCGTCGTCTTCGCCGAGCGCGGCTACCTGACGTGCGTGCAGATGGGCTACACCGATTGCCGGCGATGAGCGACGACCGCTTCGACTACTGGCGCCTGAAGCTGCGCGCGTTGCTGTGGCTGCTGCTGGGCCGGCTCGAGGCGGCGGCGGCCACCTTCGGCGAGATGCTCGAACTGCGGCCCGACGACGCCTACGCGCTGGCCAGCCGCGCGCACGTGCTGTCGCAGCTCGGACGGCGCGACGAGGCGATCCGCGACGCGCAGCGTCTGACGTCGCGTCACCCGACGCGCAGTGCCGCCGACTGGTTCAACCTCGCGTTCTTGCTCGAGGGTGCCGGCCGCTCGGCCGAGGCCGAGCCGGCGTTCCGCCGCGCGCTCGAGCTCGACCCGAAACTCGACCGGGCCTGGTACGGCCTCGGGCTGGTGCTGATCCGGCTCGACCGCGTCGACGAGGCGATCGCCGCGCTCAAGCGCAACACCGAGCTGCAGCCGATGAGCCCGTACGGCTGGTACCAGCTCGCGCGCGTCTACGCCGACCGGCACGACGCCGACGAGGCGCGCAAGATCATCCGCCACCTGCAGGGCTTCGAGCCGCAGGTGGCGTCGCAGCTGCAGCGCGAGACCGGGTTGGCGCCGTGACGGCAGCGCGGCACGCCGGCACGGCGAGGGTGTGAGAAGGGGCTCCGGACCGTCCGGAGGTTTGGCAACGTTGGAGGCAATGCGATGCAACTGACCGAGAGGCACCGCCAGTACTGGTCGAAGAATCTGAGGATCACCTCGATTCTTCTGGCCATCTGGTTCGTGGTGACGTTCGTCGTGGGCTACTACGCCCGCGACCTCAACTTCACCTTCTTCGGATGGCCGTTCAGCTTCTGGGTCGGTGCCCAGGGCGCGCTGATCGTCTACGTCGTCATCATCGGCGTCTATGCCCGTTACATGAACAACCTCGACCGCGAATACGGCGTGGCCGAGGCCGAGGAGGACTAACATGGCTGGAATGACTCCCGAGGCCGGTGGTGGTGGCGTGTTCAGCGCCAGCTCCAACAAGGCCTTCCAGAAGCAACTGAACAAGGTCTACGGCTGGTACACCGGCGGCTTCCTTGCCTTCATCCTCGTGCTTGCGGTGCTCGAGCAGATGGGGCTGCCGCGCACGTGGATCGGCCTGATCTTCCTGCTCGCGACCGTGCTGCTGTACGCCGGCATCGGCATCATGAGCCGCACGACCGACGCGGCCGAGTACTACGTCGCCGGCCGGCGCGTGCCCGCGGTCTACAACGGCATGGCGGTGGGCGCCGACTGGATGAGCGCGGCGTCGTTCATCGGCATGGCCGGCACGCTGTACCTGACCGGCTACGGCGGCCTGGCCTTCATCATGGGCTGGACCGGCGGCTACTGCCTGGTCGCGCTGTTCCTCGCGCCGTACCTGCGCAAGTTCGGCCAGTTCACGATCCCCGACTTCCTCGGTGCGCGCTACGAGGGCAACCTGCCGCGCTTCGTCGGCATCCTGATCGCGATCCTGTGCTCGTTCGTCTACGTCGTCGCGCAGATCTACGGCGTGGGCCTGATCACGGCACGGCTGTCGGGGCTGGCGTTCGAGATCGGCGTGTTCGTCGGCCTCGGCGGTATCCTGGTGTGTTCGTTCCTCGGCGGGATGCGCGCCGTCACGTGGACGCAGGTGGCGCAGTACATCATCCTGATCATCGCCTACCTGATCCCGGTGGTGTGGCTGTCGGTCAAGCAGACCGGCGTGCCGGTGCCGCAGGCCGTCTACGGCTACCAGTTGCAGAAGGTCACCGAGCGCGAGGCCCAGCTGATCGCCGATCCGAAGGAGCAGTCGGTCATCGCCGCGTTCAAGGCACGTTCCGACGCGCTGGCCGAGAAGCTGAAGGACCCGGCGGCGGCGCTCGCGGCCGAACGCCAGGCGCTGCAGACCAAGCTCGAGGAACTGCGCTCGACCAACGGCGCGCAGGCTGACATCCAGGCGACGGAAGCAGCGCTGAAGGCGCTGCCGGCCGATGCCGAGGCGGCCAAGAAGAAGTGGACCGCCGACAAGGCCGCCGCCGATGCGCGGGCCAAGCCGCTGGCCGGCATGCCGCGCCACGCGCAGCAGTTCGCCGGCGACCCGAACGGCGACGCCGCGGCGCAGAAGGCGTTCAACGAGTCGCGGCGCAACTTCCTGGCGCTGGTGTTCTGCCTGATGGTGGGCACCGCCGCGCTGCCGCACATCCTGATGCGCTACTACACGACGCCGTCGGTGCGTGAAGCGCGCCGCTCGGTGACGTGGAGCCTGTTCTTCATCTTCCTGCTGTACTTCACGGCGCCGGCACTCGCGGTGCTCGTCAAGTACGAGGTGTTCAACGTGCTGGTGGGCACCCCGTTCAGCGAACTGCCGGCGTGGATCGCCAATTGGCAGCGCGTCGACCCGACGCTGCTGCAGGTGTCCGACGTCAACGGCGACGGCATCTTCCAGCTCGGCGAGATGAGGATCGGCGGCGACATCATCGTGCTGGCCACGCCGGAGATCGCGGGCCTGCCGTACGTGATCTCGGGCATGGTGGCCGCCGGCGGCCTGGCCGCAGCGCTGTCGACCGCCGACGGTCTGCTGCTGACGATCGCCAACGCGCTGTCGCACGACCTGTACTACAAGATGCTCGACCCGAACGCCACGACGGCGCGTCGCGTCGCGGTGTCGAAGGCGCTGCTGCTGGTCGTCGCGCTGCTCGCCGCCTGGGTTGCGTCGCAGAAGCCCGCGGACATCCTGTTCCTGGTGTCGGCGGCGTTCTCGCTGGCCGCGGCGGGCTTCTTCCCGGCGCTGGTGCTCGGCATCTTCTGGAAGCGCGCGACGAAGTGGGGCGCGACGCTGGGCATGCTGGCGGGTGTGGGTGTGACCTTCTACTACATGGCCACGACCCAGCCCTGGCTGCGCGGCGTCTTCGGTGTCACGTCGTCGATCGCCGACAACACCTGGTGGGCGATCTCGCCGATCTCGGCGGGCGTGTTCGGCGTGCCGCTGGGCTTCGCGGTGATCATCATCGTCAGCCTGCTGACGCCGGCGCCGAAGCGGGAGACGCAGGAGCTCGTCGAGCACGTGCGCTACCCCGACCTGAAGCCGGCCAAGGCCTGACGCCCGATCCGTCGGTTTGTTGATCCAACCGGGGCCCGCGAGGGTCCCGGTTTTTTTATGCTGTCGACATGAACACGCCCTCCCGCAGCCTGATCGCCGAGCTGGCCGCCGAACTGGCACAGCACCCCCCGTTCGCGCAGATGGCGCCGGCGCACGTCGAGCGCTTCGTCGCGGCGGCCGAACAGGTCTACTTCGCGCCCGACGAGAAGGTGATCTCGCCCGACGACGGCGTCGTGCAGCACGTGTGGTGGGTGCGCCGCGGCGCCGTCACCGGGCGGCGTCGTGGCGACGGCACGCTGAGCTTCCAGATCGAGGCCGCCGACCTGTTCCCCGTCGGTGCCGCGCTCAACCAGCGCGCGGTGACCTCGATCTATACCGCCGACGGCGACTGCTTCTGCCTGCGCGTGCCGGCGCAGGCGCTGCGCGCGCTGGCCGCCGAGTCGGCGCCGCTGGCCGACTTCCTCAACGCGAGGATGATGAAGTTCCTCGAGATGTCGCGCCGTGCGCTGCAGTCGAGCTTCTCGTCGCAGACGCTGGCCGAGCAGTCGCTCGAGACGCCGCTGGGACGGATCGCGCGCCAGCAGCCGGTGACGGTGCCGCCGGCCACGCCGCTGGCGCAGGCGCTGCAGCTGATGCATGACAAGCGCATCGGCTCGATGCTGGTGACCGACGACGCCGGCGCACCGCTGGGCATCCTGACGCGCCACGACCTGCTCGGCCGTGTCACGCTGCCGCAGGTGCCGCTGTCGACGCCGATCGCGCAAGTCATGTCGCAGCCGGTGCTGACGCTGACGGCGCAGCACACCGCGCAGGACGCCGCGCTGCTGATGTCGCGCCACGGGCTGCGCCACGTGCCGGTCACCGACGGCGGGCGCGTCGTCGGCATCGTCTCGGAGCGCGACCTGTTCGCGATGCAGAAGCTCTCGGTCAAGCAGGTCGGCGGCGCGATCCGCGTCGCGGCCGACGTGCCGACGCTGGCCGCGGTGGCCGCCGACATCCGCCGGCTGGCGCGCAACCTGCTCGGCCAGGGCGTCGGCGCGCGCCAGCTCACCGAGCTGATCAGCCACCTGAACGACCTCGTCGCGCAGCGCCTCGTCGAGCTGACGGCCGCGCGCCACGGCCTGGACCTGCAGCGCGCGTGCTGGCTGGCGTTCGGCTCCGAGGGCCGCGGCGAGCAGACCATCGCCACCGACCAGGACAACGGCCTGATCTTCGTCAGCGACGACCCCGAGCGCGACCGCCCGGCGTGGCTCGCGTTCGCGCGCGAGGTCAACGAGGCGCTCGATGCCTGCGGCTACCCGCTGTGCAAGGGCAACGTGATGGCGAGCAACCCGCAGTGCTGCCTGGCGGCCGACGAGTGGTTCGCGCGCTTCGCGCACTGGGTCGACCACGGCTCGCCGACCGACCTGCTCAACGCGAGCATCTACTTCGACTTCCGCGCCGTCGCCGGTCGCGAGTCGCTGGCCGAGCCGCTGCGCGAGCGCGTCCTCGCTGCCACCGCGAACACGCCGCGCTTCATGAAGCAGATGGCCGAGAACGCGCTGCGCAACCGCGTGCCGCTGAACTGGCGCGGCGCGATCGAGACGCGCGACCGCGACGGCCACCGCTGGCTCGACCTCAAGCTCAACGGCACGATGCCCTTCGTCGACGCGGCGCGGCTGTACGCGCTCGCGCACGGCATCGGCGCGGTGGGCACGCGCGCGCGCTTCGAAGCCGCCGCGGCGCCGATGAAGGTCGACGCGCAGGAGGCGCGCACCTGGGCCGAGGCGTTCGAGTTCCTGCAGATGCTGCGCCTGCGCGTGCAGATCGAGCGTGCCGACGGCCACGACGGCGGCGACGCCGACAACCCCAACCTCGTCGACCTGGGGCAGCTCAGCGACATCGACCGCCGCGTGCTGAAGGAGGTGTTCCGCGTCGGCCGCATGCTGCAGCAGCGCATGGAACTGGACTACCAGCGATGAGCCTGCTGCAGCGCTGGTTCGGCGGTGCGCCCGAGGTCGACGAGGCGCGCTGGGTCGTCGTCGACGTCGAGACGACGGGGCTCGACGTCACGCGCGACCGCCTGCTCGCGATCGCGGCGATCGCGGTGCGCTTCACGCCGCAGCCCGTGATCGACCTGCACGATAGCTTCGAGGTCGTGCTGCGCCAGGACGCCGCAGCCGGCGAGCCGGCTGCGATCGACCGCGCCAACATCCTACTGCACGGCATCGGCGTCGGCGAGCAGCGCGCCGGGGTCGATGCGGCCGTCGCGCTGGCCGACTTCGAGCGCTACGTCGCCCGTTCGCCGCTGCTGGGCTTCCACGCCGAGTTCGACCGCGCGATGATCGGTCGCGCGTCACGCGCCGTGCTCGGCCGCGTGGCGCCCAACCCGTGGCTCGACCTCGAACCGTTGGCCGCCGTCGTGCGCCGCGACGTGCGCGCGCGCTCGCTCGACGAGTGGATGGCGGTGTTCGGCATCACGTGCCTGCGCCGCCACCAGGCCGCCGCCGACACGCTGGCCACCGCCGAGCTGTTGATCGCGCTGTGGCCGGCGGTGCAGCGCGAGTGCGGCCCGACGCCGCGTTTCGCCGACCTGCGCAAGCTGGCCGACAGCCGGCGCTGGATCGGGCCGCACTGAGGGCAGCGTCGCGCTGCGCTCGGCCGCTTGACTCGGAAGACGGTTACTCAGCCGAGGAACTGCGCCAGGCGCCGCGCCAGCGCGAGCGGCTGGTCGTGGTGCAGCATGTGGCCGCAAGGCGACAGGCGGTGGCGCTCGAGCGTCGGCACCACGGCGAGCCGCGCCTCGAACTCGTCGCGCGGGTAGCGGTGGCCCCACCACGCCGTCGTGTCGGTGAGGTCGCCGTCGACCCACAGCACCGGCGCCTCGATGCGCCGCCACACCTCGAGCACCTCGTCGACGCGGTACAGGATCGGGTTGATGCGCTTGTGCGCCGGGTCGGCGCGCAGGTGCCAGCGGCCGTCGGTGCGCCGCTCGGCCCAGTGCGGCGCGAGCCACGCCGCTTTGTCGGGCGTGAGCCGCGGGTTGTTCTTCAGCAGCCGCGCCGCGACCGCGGCGAGGTCGTCGTAGCTGCGCAGCTCGACGGGCGTCTTCAGCTCGTCGAGCCACTTCGCGTAGCGGCCCGGCGCCTGCGCCGGCGTCGTCGCCGGCATCCCGAAGCCCTCGAGGTTGACGAGGCGGCGCACGCGCTGCGGCCGCACCCCCGCGTACAGCATCGCGACGTTGCCGCCCATGCTGTGGCCGACGAGGTCGACTGCGCGCGCGGGCGCCAGCGCGTCGAGCAGCGCGTCGAGGTCGCCGAGGTAGTCGGGGAACCAGTAGCTGTCGACGGGCGGCGACACGGTGCCGCCGTAGCCGCGCCAGTCGGGCGCGATCACGTGGCGCTCGACGCCCTCGACTTCGTGCAGCGCATCGACGACGAACTGGAACGACGCGCCGACGTCCATCCACCCGTGCACCAGCACCAGCGGCGGCCGCACGGGGTCGGGCTCGCCCCACACGGTGACGTGGTAGTCGAGCCCGCGCACCGGCACGCGGCGCGAGACGCCGTGGCGGCGCGGCGTGTAGACGGCAGGCGGGGACGACGCGAACGACGATGCGGCAGTCATGGCCGCACTGTAGGCCAGCGCGGTACGCGGCGCTGCCGCCGCGGCGACAGCGCCGGCGCGCGTCAGACGAGCAGCTGCGCCATCACTTCCTGCTGCACGCGCACCGGCAGGTGACGCGCCGGCAGCACCGACTTCACGGCGTAGGCCGGGAACGACGTGTCGCGACGGATCGGCTCGGGGCAGGGCTCGCCCTTGGCCGTCGTCATCACCGCGACGACGGGGTTGTTCACCGCCGGCCCGCGCTTGACGACCATGCCGATCTCGCCCGAGGCCAGCATCACGAAGCAGCCCGGCGGGTACAGGCCGAACTCCTTGACCATCGCCGCGACCATCGGGTGACCCGGCTCGCTCATGAACATCTCGCGGCCCGCGCGGTCGGCGCTGATCGCCTCGCGGCCGGCGCGCGGGCTGAGCTTGGCGGTGTAGACGTCGGCGCGGCGGATCAGCTGCGCGAGGTCACCGATCTCGGTCAGGCCCTGCGGGTAGCCGGCGCCGTCGGGCGTCTCGTGGTGCTGCAGCACGGCGTCGAGCCACTCGCGGTCGGTGATGCCCGACTGGCGCAGCATCTCGACGCTGCGCAGCGGGTGCGACAGGATCTGCTCGCGCTGGCTGCGCGTCGGCGGCGTGCCCTGGAACGCCAGCGTGCCCTGCAGCTCGAGCATCGAGACGTTCATCGTCAGCGCGGCCTTGAACACACGCTGCGTGCTGTCGGCGTCCCAGCCCAGCCGCTGGGCGACGAGGCGGCAGACGATCGCGGTGTGCATCGAGTGGTTGACGCCGTACTGCACGAGCGGGTTGGCGTCGGCGCGCAGCACCTGGAACAGCGCGAGGTCGGGGTCGCGCTCGACGAGCGCGGCCACCGGCGCGCTGGCGTCGTCGAGCGCCTCGCGGAAGTGCGCGTGCCCGCAGCGGCGCAGCACGTCGTCGACGCGGTCGAAACATTCCTCCCACAGGCGGGGCAGCTCCTCGCGCGGCGCGGTCGCGATGCGTTCGGCCGGCGTGTAGACCTCGTCGAGGTCGACGAGCGTGCCGCGCTCGAACAGCGAGTCGAGCTCGCGCTCGTCGCGCAGCACCTGCTCGCGCGCCAGCAGCAGCGTGCCATCGGCGTCGCGCACGTTGAACGGCAGCGGGGCGCCGACGGTGATGCGGTCGCGCAGCGCAGCCAGCGGGGCATAGGCCATGACAGTTCCCAACAGTCCTTCTTCGTTTGCGGTGCCGCGGCGTCGGGGCCGCGGCTGCCGGGGGTTTCGGCCAGCGGCGGCCGGACTTGAACGGCCAGCGGCGGCCGCGCGGCCCACCGCTACCATGCCGGGATGAACGCTGCTTTCCCGCTGCCGCCGGCACGGCTGCGTGCCGCCACGCCGGCCGACCTCGAGGCGATCGTCGCGCTGATCGCCGAGCTGGCCGCCTACGAACGCCTCGAGCACCTGCTGCAGGTCACGCCCGCGTCGCTGCACCCGCACCTGTTCGGCGAGCGCCCGGTGGCCGAATGCCTGGTCGCCGAAGTCGATGGCGCTGCCGGCGCGGCGGGCACGCCGATCGTCGGATTTGCGCTGTTCTTCACCAACTTTTCGACCTTTCTCGGCAAGCCCGGGCTGTACCTGGAAGACCTGTACGTGCAGCCGGCGCACCGCGGCCGCGGGCTGGGCCGCGCGCTGCTCGAGCGGCTCGGCGCGCTGGCCGTCGAGCGCGGCTGCGGCCGCTTCGAGTGGAGCGTGCTCGACTGGAACACGCCGGCGATCGGCTTCTACGAGTCGATGGGCGCCACCGTGCTGCCCGACTGGCGCATCTGCCGCGTCACCGGCGAGGCGCTGCAGCGGTTCGCGCGCCCAACGGCCGGTGCTGCAGCCGATCGGTGACAGCGCCGATGGGCGTGCCGGCGCCGCGGCCCTAAGCTCAGGGCCATGACGACCGCCGACGCCTGGGCCCACCTGCACGGCAGTTTCCACTGGCGCGTGCCGCGCACGTTCAATCTCGCTGCCGTCTGCGGGCGGCGGTGGGCACGCGCGACGCCGCACGCGGTGGCGATCCGCTGGGAGCGCGACGACGGTGCGGCCGGCGCGGTGACCTACGGCGAGCTGCAGCGCGACGCGAACCGCCTCGCGCACGCGCTGCGGCGGCTCGGCGTCGCGCGCGGCGACCGCGTCGCGATCGTGATGCCGCAGCGCGTCGAGACCGCGGTGGCGCACCTGGCGGTCTACCAGCTCGGCGCGGTCGCGATGCCGCTGTCGATGCTGTTCGGCCCCGATGCGCTCGAGTACCGCCTGCGCGACAGCGGCACCGCGGTGGCGATCGTCGACGAGACCGCGATCGCGAACCTGCTCGCGGCCCGGCCGCAGTGCCCGGGGCTGAAGAGCGTCGTCGCGGTCGGCGGGGCCGCGGGCAGCGGCGACGCCGATTACACGGCGCTGCTCGCGCGCGAGAGCGATGCGTTCGACGCCGTCGCCACGCGCGCCGACGACGCGGCGGTGCTGATCTACACCAGCGGCACGACGGGCCCGCCGAAGGGCGCGCTGATCCCGCACCGCGCGATGCTCGGCAATCTCAGCGGCTTCGTCTGCAGCCAGAACTGGTTCCCGCACACGTCCGACGGGAGCCCTTCGGTGTTCTGGTCGCCCGCCGACTGGGCCTGGACCGGCGGGCTGTGGGACGCGCTGCTGCCCACGCTGTACTTCGGGCGCGAGATCGTCGCGTTCCAGGGCCGCTTCGCGCCCGAGCGCGCATTCGAGCTGATGCAGCGCCACCGTGTGACGCACACCTTCCTGTTCCCGACCGCGCTCAAGGCGATGATGAAGGCGGTGCCCGACCCGCGCGGCACTTACCCCGGCCTCGCGCTCCAGGCCGTCATGAGCGCCGGCGAGGCGGTCGGCGACGCCGTGTTCGCCTACGGGCGCGACGCGCTCGGCGTGCCGGTCAACGAAATGTTCGGCCAGACCGAGATCAACTACGTCGTCGGCAACTGCGGGTGCTGGCGCAGCGCCGACGGCTGCTGGCACGCCGGCTGGCCGCAGCGCCCGGGCAGCATGGGCCGCGCCTATCCCGGCCACCGCGTCGCCGTGATCGACGACGAAGGGCGCGAGTGTGCGCCGGGCGTGCCCGGCGACGTCGCGGTGCACCGGCGCGACGTGCACGGCGACCCGGACCCCGTCTTCTTCCTCGGCTACTGGCGCAACGACAAGGCCACGCGCGCCAAGTTCACCGGCGACCCGGCCGACTCGTGGTGCCGCACCGGCGACACCGCCGTGATGGACGGGGAGGGGTACCTGTGGTACCAGGGCCGCAGCGACGACGTCTTCAAGGCCGCCGGCTACCGCATCGGCCCGAGCGAGGTCGAGAACTGCCTCGTCAAGCACCCGGCGGTCGCCAACGCCGCGGTCGTGCCCAAGCCCGACGCCGAGCGCGGGGCGGTCGTCAAGGCCTACGTCGTGCTCGCGCCGGGCTTCGCGGGCGACGCCGCGCTCGTCGAGCAGCTGCAGCGTCACGTGCGCGGCCAGCTCGCGCCGTACGAGTACCCGAAGGAGATCGAGTTCGTCGACGCGCTGCCGATGACGACGACCGGCAAGGTGCAGCGGCGCGTGCTGCGGCTGCAGGAAGAAGAGCGCGCCCGCACGGCCCGCTGCGCGGGCAACTGAGCGCCGAGCCCAGCGCGCCGCGCCGGTCGCGGCTACACTGCGCGCCTCGCCGCCAAGGCGACGACAGAACGGCGTGTTCCCCGTTTCCGGGGGTGCGCCCGTGGGTTCCCTCACCCCACCATCAAAAAGGAACGCGATGAAACCCTCCACGCCGCCGGGCGCGCGCGAACGCGACGCCGGCCCCGCCGCTGCTTCCACCTGCGCCGCCCCCGGCTGGTTCCGCGTGCCGACGCTGGCCGTCGCGCACCTGGCGATCATCGTCGCGAGCAACTACTTCGTGCAGTGGCCGCTCGAGCTGTTCGGCGTGCTGACGACGTGGGGCGCGTTCACGTTCCCGCTCGTGTTCGTCGCCACCGATCTCACGGTGCGCCTGCTCGGGCAGCGCCCGGCGCGTCGCGTCGTCGCGCGCGTGATGGGCCCGGCGCTGCTGGCGTCGTACGTCGTCTCGGTGCTGTTCCAGGAGGGGCGCTTCCAGGGCTTCGGTGCGCTCGCCGGGTTCGACACCTTCGTCGCGCGCATCGCGCTCGCGAGCCTGGTGGCCTACGTCGTCGGCCAGCTCGTCGACATCGCGGTGTTCGATCGCCTGCGTCGCCGCCCGCAGTGGTGGCTGGCACCGGCGGCCTCGACCGTCGTGGGCAGCGCGCTCGACACGGCGCTGTTCTTCGGCGTCGCGTTCCACCGCAGCAGCGACGCCTTCATGGCCGAGCACTGGGTGCAGATTGCCTTCGTCGACTACGCGACCAAGCTGGTGATCAGCCTGCTCGCGTTCCTGCCGCTGTACCGCGCGCTGCTCGAGGTGCTCGCGCGGCCGCTGCAGCCGGCGCCGCGCGCAGCCTGAGCTCGGTCGCGCGACGGGCCTGCCGGCGCACGCCGCGAGGCGTGCGTCGTCAGTGCAGCCGCACGGCCGCGTCGAAGAACCACGTGCGGCGGATCTCGACGACGTCGACCTCGCGCGCGAGCGTCGGCGGGAACGGCACGCGCGGCTGCAGCCCGTGCACGATGCGCCGGATCGCCTCGTCGACCTGCGGCACGCCGCTGGAGACGTGGAACGTCACCGATTCGACCGAGCCGTCGCTGCGCAGCGCCACGGCCACGACCGGCGCGCGCTGCAGCCGGCTCGCGATCTCGCGCACGGTGCTGTACGGGGTGTTGAGCTGCACGCGCAGTGCCCACGCCTGCGCGTACTGCAGCAGCTCGTCGTTGGGGTGCGTGTAGCCCCACAGCCGCACGCGCCGCACCAGGTTCGACGGCGGCGGCAGGGGCTGTGGCGCAGCCCGCGCGGCGGCCTCGCGCCGGGCCGCTTCGTCGCGCTCGGCCTGCTGTCGCGCTGCCTCGCGTCGCGCTGCGGCTTCCCGTTCGGCCTCGAGCCGGGCGGCTTGGTCGCGCTCGGCTTGCAGGCGCGCGGCTTCGGCACGCTCGGCCTCCAGGCGCTGCGCTTCGAGGCGAGCGGCTTCCCTGCGAGCCGCCTCCTCGCGCTCGGCCTGCTGCCGTGCGGCCTCGCGTCGCGCTGCGGCTTCCCGTTCGGCTTCGAGGCGGGCGGCTTGCTCGCGCTCGGCTTGCAGGCGCGCGGCTTCGGCGCGCTCGGCCTCCAGCCGTTGCGCTTCGAGGCGAGCGGCTTCCCTGCGAGCGGCCTCCTCGCGCTCGGCCTGCTGCCGTGCGGCCTCGCGTCGCGCTGCGGCTTCCCGTTCGGCTTCGAGGCGGGCGGCTTGGTCGCGCTCGGCTTGCAGGCGCGCGGCTTCGGCACGCTCGGCCTCCAGGCGCTGCGCTTCGAGGCGAGCGGCTTCCCTGCGAGCGGCCTCCTCGGGCTCGGCCTGCTGCCGTGCGGCCTCGCGTCGCGCTGCGGCTTCCCGTTCGGCTTCGAGGCGCTCGGCTTGCTCGCGCTCGGCTTGCAGGCGCGCGGCTT
Source organism: Calidifontimicrobium sp. SYSU G02091 (assembly GCF_022631395.1). Lineage (NCBI taxonomy): Bacteria > Pseudomonadati > Pseudomonadota > Betaproteobacteria > Burkholderiales > Sphaerotilaceae > Azohydromonas > Calidifontimicrobium sp. SYSU G02091. The sequence goes on along the minus strand of NZ_JALBGB010000020.1, from coordinate 21,673 downwards.
CGGCATGCTCGGCCTCCAGGCGCTGCGCTTCGAGGCGAGCGGCTTGCTCGCGCTCTGCTTGCTGCCGCACAGCGTCCTGGCGTGCCGCTTCGTCCCGCTCGGCCTGACGCCGTACCGCCTCGGCGCGCGCGGCCTCGGCCTCGAGCCGCCGTGCTTCGAGCCACTGCGCCTGCGCGAGCGCGGCCTGCGCGCGCCCCGTGTCGTCGGCATCGTCGGCCGGTGCCGATGCGACGCGTTCGGGGCTCGCGACCTCGGGCGCGACGGCGATCACCGGCGTCGCCGCGACTTCGGCCGGCGGGGAGGGCGCGGCTTCGGCCGCCGGCGTCGTGGCGGTTGCGGCGCCGTCGTCGGCGGCCGGCTCGGTGGGGGGCGGCAGCGACGCCACCGCGGGCGGGGGCGTCTCGGCCGCGGCCGGTGTCAGCGGTGCCGCGACCTGCGCCGCGGGCGACGCGAACCGGGGTGGTGGCGGTACCGGCTCGGCGCCACCACGAGGTGTCGCGGCCCGCGGCGGCGTCGACGAAGGGGGCGGATGCGCAGGCACGGCCGTCGCCGGCGGTCGCGCCGGCAGCAACGTGGCCGCGGCGGGTGCGGTCGGCGAGGGCGCCGCGGCCGCCGGTGGGGGCGTCAGCACCACGCGCAGCTCGGGCACGACCAGCCGCCGTTCCTGCCAAGGCCAGGCCAGTCGCGGCAGCCCGAGCACGTCGTCGCCGAACGTCAGGCTCAGCAGCAGGGCATGCGTCGCCAGCGACAGCGCGAGCGGCAGCGCCAGCCGCCGCGCGTCGGCGTCCAGCGCTGCGCTGCGCCGAGGCTGCGGCGGTGCGGCCTGCCGTGCCGGTGCCGGCGCGGCCGGTGCGGGGGCGCTCGTGATCGGCGGGCGGGGCATCGCCACCATTGTCTCCGGCGGGCCACGACGGCCCGGTGCCGCCCCCCGCGCGCACACCCCACCTGAGGGGCTGCAGGCCTCACGCCGCGGGCGGCGGTCAGAACACGGCGTGGTCGCCGAGGTCGACGCTGACCTCGCCGCGCAGCAGCGCCACGTAGTGATCGGCGAGCGTGCGCGTGCCGTGCGACGGCGTCGCCGATGCGTCGTAGCGGCCGCTGGCCGGGTCGAGTACGAGCATCGACTCGGTCGCGTAGTAGCGCCCGATGCGCGCGAACTCGGCCTTGTCGGCCAGCGGCGGCAGCACGCGCCCGAGCGCACCGAGCACCGCGACGATGGCGTCGAGCAGCGCGACCGGCACCCGCCTGAAGCGCGGCGGACGGCCAAGCAGCGCGAACAGCAGCTCGCCTTGCTGGCGCGGCGTGAGCGCCTCGCCCGGCCCGCCGATCGGCAGCACGCGGTTCCAGCGCTGCGCGTCGTCGAGGCAGCCGGCGAGGTAGTCGGCGAGGTCCTCGTCGGCGATCGGCTTGCACGCTGTCAGCGTGCCGTCGCCGAATACGAGGAACGGCTTGCCGCGCCGCACGCGCTCGACCTGTCCCGACAGCGACTTGAAGTACGCGGTGGGCCGCACGATGGACCACGTGAGCCCCGAGCCCATCAACTCGCGCTCGAACGCGAGCTTGGCCTGCTGGAACGCGAGCCGCGGCCTTTGCACGCAGATCGCCGACAGCAGCACGAAGTGCGTCACGCCGGCGTCCTTCGCCGCGCGCAGTGCGTGCACGTGGGCGCGATGATCGATGGCCCACGCGTCGGCCGGTGCGCCGGTGCGCGAGGCCAGGCAAGAGACGACGGCGTCGAAGCGTTCGCCGCGCAAGCCGTCGCGCGCGAGCGAGGTCGGGTCGGTCACGTGGCCGACGCGCAGCTCGGCGCCGGTGAGCCCGCGCGGCACGTCGTCGGGTGCGCGCGTGCCGCCTGCGCCGGCGCGCGGGCGTACGAAGCACACCACCGCGTGGCCGCGCTGCACGAGCGCGCGCACCGTCGCGCGGCCGATCGTGCCGGTGGCGCCGAGCACGAAGACACGCTTGCGCGCGGGCACCCCGGCGGCGTCGGGTGCGGCCTGCGGTGCGGCGATCGTCATGGCAGCGGCGGCGAGGATAGCGCAGCCACCGCGCGCTGCCGCGGCCCTTGCGGCACACTTCGCCCCCGCGAAAGGAGACCCCGATGGAGCACACCACGCTCGGCACGAGCGGCCTGAAGGTCGGCAAGATCTGCCTCGGCACGATGACTTTCGGCGAGCGCCAGGTCGACGAGAAGAAGGCGTTCGCGATCCTCGACCGCGCGCTCGAGCGCGGCATCGACTTCCTCGACACCGCCGAGATGTACCCGGTGCCGCCGAGCGCCGAGCGCTTCGGCGACACCGAGCGCATCCTCGGGCGCTGGTTCGCGCAGCGCCCCGGCGCGCGCCACAAGGTCGTGCTCGCGACCAAGGTCTCGGGCTCGGCGCGCGCGTACCACTGGATCCGCGGCGGCCGCGCCGAGGTGCAGCCGCAGGACTTCATCGACGCCTGCGACGCGAGCCTCAAGCGCCTGGGCACCGACGTGATCGACCTGTACCAGATCCACTGGCCGGTGCGCCACGTGCCGATGTTCGGCGGGCTGTACTTCGACCCGGCGAAGGACCGGCCGGTGCTGTCGGTGCAGGCGCAGCTCGAGGCGCTCGACCGCCTCGTGCGCGCCGGCAAGGTGCGCGCGGTGGGCCTGAGCAACGAGACGCCGTGGGGCGTGATGGCCTTCCTGCGCGAGGCCGACAAGCACGGCCTGCCGCGCGTGGCCACGGTGCAGAACCCGTACTGCCTGGTCAACCGTGTCGTCGACAACGGCCTCGACGAGGTGCTGCACCGCGAGCAGGTGTCGCTGCTCGCGTATTCGCCGCTGGGCTTCGGCCTGCTGACCGGCAAGTACGACGCCAGGGGTCTCGACGACCCGGCCAACCCCGGGCGGCTCGCGATCTTCGACAGCATGAAGCAGCAGCGCTGGGGCCGCCCCGAGGCGCTGGCCGCCGCGAAGCGCTACAACGCGCTGGCGCGCGCGCACGGCCTGGCGCCCACCGCGATGGCGCTCGCGTTCTGCTATCGCAGCTGGCGCGTGGCGAGCACGATCATCGGCGTGACGAGCGTCGCGCAGCTCGACGAGTGCCTCGACGCGTGGGGCACCACGCTGCCGCCCGAGCTGCTCGCCGAGATCGACCGCATCCGCTGGGAGATCCGCGATCCCGGCCAGTGACGCGGGCGATGGCGAAGAAGGACCGACACGTCAGCGAGACGCCGGCCACGCAGGCGCTGCGCGCCGCCGGCGTCGCGTTCACCGAGCACCCGTACGACTACGTCGAGCACGGCGGCGCGGCCGAGTCGGCGCGCCAGCTCGGCGTGCCGCTGCACGAAGTCGTCAAGACGCTGGTGATGCAGGACGAGCGCGCACAGCCGCTCGTGGTGCTGATGCACGGCGACCGCGAGGTCAGCACGAAGAACCTCGCGCGCGCGATCGGCTGCAAGAGCGTCGAGCCGTGCAAGCCCGAGGTCGCGCAGCGCCACAGCGGCTACCTGGTGGGCGGCACGTCGCCGTTCGGGTTCCGGCGCGCCGGCGTGCCGGTCTACGTCGAGGCCAGCGTGCTCGCGCTGCCGCGCATCCTGATCAACGGCGGGCGGCGCGGCTACCTCGTCGGCATCGCGCCGCAGGTGCTCGTCGACCTGCTCGGCGCGCGCGCGGTGCACTGCGCGCTGTGACGGCGGCCGCCGCGCGGGCGGCGCGTACACTGCCGGTCCCCGCGTCGCGCTGCCCTGCCCCGGCATGGAACTGGTCTACCCGCTGCTCGCGCTCGTCGCCGCCTACCTGATCGGCTCGCTGTCGTTCGCCGTCATCGTCAGCCGCGCGATGGGGCTCGCCGACCCGCGCACCTACGGCTCGCACAACCCCGGCGCGACGAACGTGCTGCGCTCGGGCAGCCGCAAGGCGGCGCTGGCCACGCTCGCGCTCGACGCGCTCAAGGGCTACCTGCCGGTGCTCGCGGTGCTGGTGTGGGGCCCGCGCGTCGGGCTGGGCAACGACACGGCCGCTTGGGTCGGCGTGGCGGCCTTCGTCGGCCACGTGTGGCCGGTGTTCTTCCGCTTCCAGGGCGGCAAGGGCGTGGCCACCGCGGCCGGCGTGATCTTCGCGCTGAACCCGGTGCTCGGCGCCTTCACGCTCGCGAGCTTCGCGATCGTGCTGTACTTCTTCCGCTACGTGTCGCTGGCGTCGATCGTCGCCGCGCTGTTCGCGCCGTTCTACCAGCTGCTGATCTGGGGGCCGGACACGACGGTGGTCGCGATCGCGCTGATGAGCCTGCTGCTCGTGTGGCGGCACGAATCGAACATCCGCAAGCTGCTCGCCGGCACCGAGAGCAAGTTCGGTCAGAAGGCGGCCGCACCAGCGCCGCCGCCGCGCGGCCACGGCCACGGCCGCGGCCGCGGCCGCGCGCACGGCGGCCACGGCCACAAACACCACTGAGGAACGAGTCCATGATCCAACGCTTCGACGTCGGCGCGCGCATGTCCGAGATGGCGGTGCACAACGGCACCGTCTACCTCGCCGGCCAGGTCGCCGCCGACGACACGCTCGACATCACCGGCCAGACCAAGCAGGTGCTCGCCGCGATCGACGCGCTGCTCGCGCGCGCCGGCAGCGACAAGACCAAGATCCTGCGCGCGCAGATCTTCCTCGCCGACATCGCCGACTTCCCGGCGATGAACGCCGTGTGGGACCAGTGGGTCGTGCCCGGACACACGCCGCCGCGCGCCACGGTGCAGGCCGCGCTGGCCAAGCCGACGTGGAAGGTCGAGATCGTCGTGACGGCCGCGGTCTGAACCGGTGCCCCGCGCGATGGACGCGTCGCGCCGCTCGCTGATCGGCGTCGTCGCCGTCGTGGCCGCGGTCGCGCTGGCCGCGCAGTGGTTCGGCGACCGCCGGCAGCGCGAGCTCGGCGACGAGATCGCGCGCCTCGCGCAGCCGGGCGACATCCGCATGGTGTCGTCGCTGAGCTGCCCGTTCTGCACCGAGGCGCGGCTGTGGATGGAGCGCCACGGCGTGCCGTTCGAGGAGTGCTTCATCGAGCGCGACGCGGCCTGCGAGGCGACCTACGAGTCGCTGGCGAAGCAGGCCACGCCGACGCTGATCGTGCGCGGGCAGGTGCACACCGGCTTCGACGCCGCGCGCGTGCTGCGCGCGCTGCAGGCCGGCGCCGGCTGATCAGTCGAGTGCCAGGCCGAGCGCGGCGGCGTCGCCGCGGCCCTGGCGCACGAGCACGGGCACGTCGCCACTCAGGTCGATCACGGTGGTCGGCTGCATCGGGCACGCGCCGGCGTCGACGATGGCCTGCAGCAGCTTCTCGAAGCGCGCGCGGATCTCGTGCGGGTCGTTCAGCGGCTCGGTCTCGCCGGGCGCGATCAGCGTCGTGGCCAGCAGCGGCTGACCGAACAGCGCGAGCAGTTCCTGCGTGACGCGGTGGTCGGGCACGCGCAGCCCGATCGTGCGCCGCGACGGGTGGCTCAGGCGCCGCGGCACCTCCTTCGTCGCCTCGAGGATGAACGTGAACGGCCCCGGCGTCGCGAGCTTGAGCAGCCGGTACTGGCGGTTGTCGACGCGCGCGTAGCTGGCCAGCTCCGACAGGTCGCGGCACAGCAGCGTCAGGTGGTGGCGCTCGTCGACCTGGCGGATGCGCCGCAGCGCCTCGGCGGCGGCCTTGTCGTCGAGGTGGCACACCAGCGCGTAGCTCGAGTCGGTCGGGATCGCCGCGATGCCGCCGCCGTGCAGGATCTGCGCGGCCTGCTTGAGCAGCCGCGGCTGCGGGTTGTCGGGGTGGACCTCGAAGTACTGGGCCATCGCGGACGCGTCGTCAGTCGCCGATCGAGTCGACCGCCACCGGCGGCGCGCGCCGGCCCGGCGCGGCGCGCACGTTGAGCCACGCGCTGGTGGCGCCGCAGGCCGCGATGATGGCCATGCCGGCGACGGCCCAGCCGTCGGGCAGGTGGCCGAACGCGACCCAGCCGGCGAACGCGGCGAGCACGATCTGCAGGTAGGTGAACGGCATCAGCAGCGCCACCGGCGCCATGCCCATCGCGAGGATCAGCAGCCCGTGGCCGACGGTGCCCATCAGCCCGACGAGCAGCATCAGCGCGATCGCGCGCGCGTCGGCCGCCGCCAGCGACGGCACGACGTCGACCGGCAGCGCGGCGAGCACGAGCGAGCCGAGCACGGTGCCGACGACGCCGGTGTACAGGTGCGTCGTCAGCGGGTGCTCGTGGCCGGCGAGCCGGCGCGTGAGGACCTGGAATGCGGCATAGCAGGTCGCGCCGGCGAGCGGGAACAGCGCGGCCCAGCCGAACAGCCCGCTGCCCGGGCGCAGCACGACGAGCGCGCCAGCGAAGGCGCCGGCCACCAGCGCCCAGCGCCACGGCGTCACGCGCTCGCGCAGCACGAGCGCGGCGACGACGATCGACAGCACCGGCGTGATCATGAAGATCGCGGTGAACTCCGCGACCGGCAGGTGCTGCAGCCCGATGAAGCTCAGCGCGCTGACGGTGAACAGCAGCGTGCCGCGCAGCAGCTGGAAGCGCGGGTGCGCCGGGCGCCACAGCGCGCGCCGCGACGGCGCGGCCAGCCACACCGACATCACGACGGCCTGGAACGCGTAGCGCGCCCACAGCACGACGAGCACCGGGACGACGGCGCCGACGACCTTGACGGTGGTGTCGAGCACCGCGAAGCACGCCGCCATCGCGCCGATCAGCGCGACGCCGAGCACCGGGCGCGTGGCCGGCGGCGCGCCGGCGCGCAGCGTGGCGACGCTCACGGCCGGATCACCCGCTCGGCGAGCGCGGCCCACACCGGTGTGAGCCGCCCGGGCAGGTCGGGCAGCGCGCCGAGGTCGGTGTGGCTCTCGTCGGGGTCGTGGAAGTCGCTGCCGCGCGACGCGAGCAGGCCGAACTCGAGCGCGAGCTCGGCGTAGGTGGCGTACTCGGCCGTCGTGTGGCTGCCGGTGACGACCTCGACGCCGCGCCCGCCGTGCGCGACGAACTCGCTGAACAGCGCGTATTCCTCGGTCGGCGTGAAGCGGTAGCGCGCCGGGTGCGCGATCACGGCGACGCCGCCGGCCGCGGTGATCCAGCGCACCGCGTCGCCGAGCCGCGCCCAGCGGTGCGGCACGTGGCCCGGCTTGCCCTCGGTCAGGTAGCGGCGGAAGACCTCGTGCGTGTCGCGGCACGCGCCGGTCTCGACGAGGAAGCGCGCGAAGTGCGTGCGCGAGATCAGCTCGGGGTTGCCGACGTACTTCAGCGCGCCTTCGAACGCGCCCTTGATGCCGACCTGCGCGAGGCCCGCGGCCATCTCGCGCGCGCGCTGCTCGCGTCCGGCGCGGGTGGCGGCCAGGCCGTCGCGCAGCGCGGTGTCGTCGGCGTCGAAGCCCAAGCCGACGACGTGCACCGTCTGGTCGAGGAAGCTGACCGAGATCTCGCAGCCGGTCAGGTACGGCAGCCCCAGCGCGCGCGCCGCGTCACGCGCGGCGGCCTGGCCGCCGATCTCGTCGTGGTCGGTCAGCGACCACAGCTCGACGCCATTGGCCTTCGCGCGCGCGGCCAGCGCCTGCGGGCTGAGCGTGCCGTCCGAGACGTCGGAGTGGCAATGCAGGTCGGCATTGAGTAAGCTGACATCCAGCACCGCCCGATTGTAGGGGGACACCCTTGGCCGCTGAGTCCGACGGCCCGCCGCCCGCGCCACCGCGCCACTCGCCGGGGCGGCGCTCGGCCCTCGTCGACGCAGCGATGGGCGCGCTCGCCGCGCTGCCGGTGCTCGCCGTGCTGCTCGACCACGGCGACTTCTTCCTCCTCGTCGCTGCGCTGCTGCCGGTGGCGGTGATGTTCGTCTGCTCGTTCGACCCGCCCGACATCGCCGAGATGGCTGCGCGCCTGCGCGACGCGCGCCGTCCGCCGCTGAAACCGCCGCGGGGCTGAACGGCGAGAGCGGACTCTCAGCGCTCCAGCCGCACGATCTGCCCGTCGGGGCTGTCGGTGAGCAGGTAGATCCAGCCGTCGGGGCCCTGGCGCACGTCGCGGATGCGCGCGTTGAGGTTCGTCAGCAGCCGTTCCTCGCCGGTCACGCGGTGGCCGTCCAGGCTCACGCGCACGAGCGCCTGTGCGCGCAGCGCACCGAGCAGCACGCTGCCCTTCCACCCGGGGTAGCGGTCGCTGGTGACGAAGGCCATGCCGCTCGGTGCGATCGAGGTCGGTACCCAGTGACGCAGCGGCGCGACGACGTCGGCGCGCTCGGTGCCTTCGCCGATGCGCGTGCCGGTGCCGTAGTTGCGCCCGTAGGTGATCACCGGCCAGCCGTAATTCCTGCCGGCCTCGGTCACGTTCAGCTCGTCGCCACCCTGCGGGCCGTGCTCGGTCGTCCACAGCGCGCCGGTGGTCGGGTGGATCGCCGCGCCCTGGATGTTGCGGTGGCCGTAGCTCCAGATCTCGGGCAGCGCGCCGGGGCGGCCGACGAAGGGGTTGTCGGCGGGCACCTTGCCGTCGGGCTCGATGCGCACGACCTTGCCGTGGTGGTTGTCGAGCGTCTGCGCGTCGTCCTTGCGCGAGAAGCGGTCGCCGAGCGTGACGAACAGCCGCCCGTCGGGCGCGAACACGAGCCGCGAGCCGAAGTGGTGGCTGCTCGCGACCTTGGGCTGCTGGCGGAAGATCACCTGCACGTCGGCGAGCCGGTTGCCGTCGAGCCGGCCGCGTGCCACCGCGGTGCTGTTGCCGCTGCCATCGGGCGCCGGCTCGCTGTAGCTCCAGTAGACGAGGTGGTTGTCGGCGAACTTCGGGTCGACCGCGACGTCGAGCAGTCCGCCCTGGCCGCTGGCGACGACCGGCGGCAACCCGGCCAGCGGCGCGCCGAGCGTGCCGTCGCGCTCGACGATGCGCAGGCGCCCGGGCCGTTCGGTGACGAGCATGCGCCCGTCGGGCAGGAACGCGAGCCCCCAGGGGTGTTGCAGGCCGCGCGCGACGGTGACGGGCTTGACGTCGAGCGCGGCGCTCGGCAGCGCCGCCAGCGCGGTGGCGGCGAGCACGAAGGCATGGAGCAGGGCGGACAGCGTGGGCAGGCGGCGCATCGGGCGGGACGGTGAAACGGCGAAGCCGGTTCGACGGCGTCGGCGCACGGAAGTTCGCGACGCCGGCGCGATCACCCCGCAACCGGCACGGCGGCCTCGATCACCATCTGCACGCGCGCCTGGCCCTGGTACTCGTCGAGCGACAGCCGATAGGCCACGCGCGCACGCGGCGGCAGCGGCTCGCTGCGACCGAACCAGATCGCCTCGCGCGGCGCACCGGACGCGGCCCCGGCGGGCTTGAGCCGCAGCTTCAGGTGGCGCTCGCCGACCAGCCGCTGCGCGACGACCTCGACCTCGTCGCAGAACAGCGGCGGCTCGAACGCCGGCCCCCAGACCTGCGCGTCGAGCGCGCGCACGGTCTCGGCTTCGAAGTACTCGGCCGGCAGCGGCCCGTCGGTGCGCAGGCGCTGCTGCAGCGTCGCCGCGTCGAGCCATTCGGCGGCGACGCGCACGAACGCGGCGGCGAAGCGCTCGAACTGCGCCTCGGCGAGCGTGCAGCCGGCGGCCATCGCGTGGCCGCCGAAGCGCAGCAGCACGCCGGGCTCGCGCTTGGCCACCAGATCGAGCGCGTCGCGCAGGTGAAAGCCCGCGATCGAGCGCCCGGAGCCCTTGAGCAGCCCGTCGGCGCCGCGCGCGAAGACGAAGGTCGGGCGGTGCAGGCGGTCCTTCACGCGGCCGGCGACGATGCCGACCACGCCCTCGTGGAACGAGGCGTCGAACAGCGCCAGCGCCGGCGGCGGCACGCCGGCGGGCAGCAGCGCGTCGAGGTGCAGCTCGGCCTGCGCGCGCATGCCGGCCTCGACGTCGCGGCGCTCGCGGTTGATCGCGTCGAGCGTGCGCGCGAGCTCGGCGGCGCGCGCTGCGTCGTCGGCGAGCAGGCACTCGATGCCCACCGTCATGTCGGCCAGGCGGCCGGCGGCGTTGATGCGCGGCCCCAGCGCGAAGCCGAAGTCGAACGACGCGGCGCGCGCGGCATCGCGCCCGGCCACCGCGAACAGCGCCGCGACGCCGGGTTGCATGCGCCCGGCGCGGATGCGGCGCAGCCCCTGCGCGACCAGGCGCCGGTTGTTCGCGTCCAGCCGCACGACGTCGGCCACCGTGCCGAGCGCGACGAGGTCGAGCAGGCTGTCGAGCCGCGGCTGCGCGCCGTCGGCGAAGCGCCCGCGTGCGCGCAGCTCGGCGCGCAGCGCGAGCAGCACGTAGAACATCACGCCGACGCCGGCGATGGACTTGCTCTCGAACGGACAGCCGGGCTGGTTCGGGTTGACGACGACGTCGGCGTCGGGCAGCACGACGCGGCCGGCCTCGACGGCCGGCAGGTGGTGGTCGGTGACGACGACACCGATGCCGTGTGCGCGTGCGTGTGCGACGCCTTCGAGGCTGGCGATGCCGTTGTCGACGGTGACCAGCAGCTTCAATCCGGGCACGCGCTCGCGCGCGAGGTCGACGATCGCCGGCGTCAGGCCGTAGCCGTGGCGCGCGCGGTCGGGCACGACGTAGTGCAGCGTCGCCGGGTCGGCGCCGAGCAGCTTCAGGCCGCGCAGCGCGACCGCGCACGCGGTGGCGCCATCGCAGTCGTAGTCGGCGACGACGCACACCGCCTCGCGCGCGGCGATCGCGTCGGCCAGCCGGCGTGCGGCGCGGTCGGCACCGAGCAGCGTCGACGGAGGCAGCAGCCGGTCGAGGCCGTCGTCGAGCTCGTCGCGGTCGCGGATGCCGCGCGCGGCGAACAGGCGCGCGAGCAGCGGGTGCACGCCGGCCTGCTCGAGCGCGAAGGCCACGCGCGGCGGGACGTCGCGCACTTCGAGGATCGGCGGCGGCACGTCGCGCACGTCGCCGCTCGGCGGCAGCACCTCGCGCGTCTGCGGGATCGACGCGGCCACCCCGCGCTCCTCGGCGAATGGCGGACTCACAGCGTCTCCAGCAGCGCGGCGGCGTCGGCCCGGCGCACGAACCAGCGCGCCCACGGCCGGCGCGCGGCGGCGTCGAACGTGACGGCGCTGCGCTCGCCGCACAGCGTCAGCGTCACGGGCTCGCCGCGCCGCGTCGCGTCGAGCGCCGCGGCCAGCGGGCCGGCATCGAGCGCGCGCCACGCGGCCTGCCACGCGGGCCAGTCCTCGGCGAGCGCCGCAGCGCGCAGGCGCTCGTCGACGACGAGGGCGGGTGCCGGTCGTGCCGGCTGGTAGGGGCCGCAGCCGCTCAGCCACACCGAGTTGACGCTCAGGCGGCCCTGCGATTCGCGTTCGGCATTGACGGGGTGCGTGTACAGCAGCATCTGCACCTCATTCTGCAGCCGGCGCAGCAGACGGGCCGCGGGCGCATCGGGCAGCCAGCGGTCGACGTGGCGGCCGATCACCCGGTCGAGCGACGCGGTGGGCAGCGCGCGCAGCGACTCGTGCGCGGTCAGCCACACGAGCGGCGCGACCCAGCGCAGCACGAAGCCCTCGCTCGTGAACAGCGGCGCGACGGCGTCGAACAGCGTGCGCGACGTGGCTTCGTCGAGCTGCAGCGCCTGCGGGTCGAGCAGGCTCACCTGCTCGGTGCCCAGGTGCAGGTGCACCGGCGTCAGCAGGCCCCACGCGAGGTCGCCCGGTTCGATGCCGGCCTGCGCGGCGGTGTGCGCCGCGAACGGCAGCGCGCCTTCGGCGGCGGCCCAGCCCCACGCGCGGGCGAGCGCACGTTCGTGCGGCGGCGTCAGCGACCACGCGTCGCCGTCGTCGCGACGCTCGCGGCGACGCGCGCTCAGCAGCTCGGCCAGGTGCGGCAGTTCGACATCGCGCAGCGCCTGCCGCCCGGCGTCGGACAGCGGCGCGGCGAACGGGACCACGAGATGCATTGCGGCGGATTATCCCGGCGCGCGGGAGTCCCGCCGCTGCGGCGCACCGGGGGCCCTCGGGTAGCATGCCGGCCCGATGAACCCGTGGTACGAGCTCCAGGTCGGCTGGCGTTACACCCGTGCCGGCCGTGCCGGCCGGCGCAACGGCTTCATCTCGTTCATCTCGGCCGTGTCGATGCTCGGCATCGCGCTCGGCGTGGCGGCGCTGATCATCGTGCTGTCGGTGATGAACGGGTTCCAGAAGGAGGTGCGCGACCGCATGCTCAGCGTGATCTCGCACGTCGAGATCCATGCCTGGGACGGCGCCGCGCTGCCCGACTGGCAGGCCACCGCCGAGGCCGCGAAGCGCCACCCGCAGGTGCGCGGCGCGGCGCCGTTCGTCGCGGCGCAGGCGCTCATCGCGCGCGGCGAGGACATGCGCGGCGCCGTCGTGCGCGGCATCGAGCCCGCGGCCGAGGCCACGGTGACCGAGCTCGCGGCGCGGCTGCGCGACACGACGCTGGCCACGCTGCGTCCGGGCGAGTGGCACGTCGTGCTCGGCGCCGAGCTGGCGCGCCAGCTCGGCGTGACGGTGGGCGACAAGGTCACGCTGGTGGCCCCGGGCGGGCAGGTCACGCCGGCCGGCGTGATCCCGCGGCTGCGCCAGTTCACGGTCACGGGCACCTTTGACACCGGCCACTATGAGTACGACAGCGCACTGGCGCTGATCCACCTGCGCGACGCGGCGGCGCTGTTCCGCGTCGAGGGGCCGACCGGCGTGCAGCTGCGGCTGGCCGACGTGCATGCCGCGCGCGGCGTCGCGGCGGAACTCGCGTCGATGCTCGGGCGCGACGTGGTCGTGCGCGACTGGACGCGCACCAACCGCCACTGGTTCGACGCGGTGCAGATCGAGAAGCGCCTGATGGCGATCATCCTGACGCTGATCGTCGCGGTGGCGGCGTTCAACCTCGTGTCGACGCTGGTGATGACGGTGACCGACAAGCGCGCCGACATCGCGATCCTGCGCACGCTGGGCGCGAGCCCGCGCTCGATCATGGGCATCTTCGTCGTGCAGGGCGCCACCGCCGGCATCGTCGGCACCGCCGCCGGCGTCGCGCTCGGACTGCTGGTGGCGTTCAACGTCGACGTCATCGTGCCGGCGATCGAGCGGGCGCTGGGCGTCGCGTTCCTGCCCGGCAGCATCTATCTCATCACGCGCATGCCCAGCGACCCGCAGGCCGGCGACATCGTGCCGATCGCCGTCGTCTCGCTGGTGCTCGCGTTCCTCGCAACGATCTACCCGAGCTGGCGCGCCAGCCGCGTGAATCCCGCCGAGGCGCTGCGCTATGAGTGAGGCGCCGGTCGTGCTGCGCGCCGAGGGCCTGCACAAGCGCTTCCACGAGGGGCCGCTGGACGTGCAGGTGCTGCGCGGCGTCGATCTCGAGGTGCGCGCCGGGCAGACGCTGGCGATCGTCGGCGCGTCGGGCTCGGGCAAGAGTACGCTGCTGCACCTGCTCGGCGGGCTCGACGCGCCGAGCGCCGGGCGCGTGTGGCTGCAGGGGCAGGACCTGTCGGCGATGGACGCCGCGGCGCAGGGCCGCTGGCGCAACCGGCACCTGGGCTTCGTCTACCAGTTCCACCACCTGCTGCCCGAGTTCAGCGCGCTCGACAACGTCGCGATGCCGCTGCGCATCCGCCGCGAGCCGCCGGCCGCCGCGCGCGCCGCGGCACGCGAGGTGCTCGCGCGCGTCGGTCTGGCCGAGCGCGTGCACCACCGGCCGTCGGAACTGTCCGGCGGCGAGCGTCAGCGCGTCGCGCTCGCGCGCGCGCTCGTCACGCAGCCGGCCTGCGTGCTCGCCGACGAACCGACCGGCAACCTCGACCGCGAGACGGCCGACACGGTGTTCGAGCTGATGCTCGGCCAGTGCCGCGAGCGCGGCATGGCGCTCGTCGTCGTCACGCACGACGAGCGGCTGGCCGCGCGGTGCGGGCGTGCGGTGCGGCTCGCGGGCGGGCGCATCACGGCCGACGCGCGCTGAGCCGCGGGCGCCTCAGGGCGCCGGCACCGCGACGCGGTTGCCCGGCACGGTCATGAACTGCACGCTGAACACGTCGCGGCTGCGCGGGTCGGCTTCGACCCTGACCCAGTGCACGTCGTTGTTGCCGGAGGCGGCGTTGTTGCCGGGCGTCTCGATGCGGGTGAAGTTTTCGAGCCGCCGGCCCTGCGCGTCGAGCAGCGGCTTGTCGACGCGGAAGTAGTGCGAATCACCATGCACGTAGGCCACCGGGCGGCGGAAGTCGGTCACCGCCTCGCGCAGCGCGAGCAGGAAGTCGCGGAAGCCGTCGGGCGCACCGTCGGTCTGTACGAGCGTGCGCGGGTCGCGGCGCGGCGCGCGGGTGCCGTCGCTGCCGTCCCAGCCCGGGTTGGCCTGCGAGATCAGCATCACCGCGGCGGCGTCTCGCGCCTGCGCGACCGCGAAGCTCTCGCGAAGCCAGCGGATGTTGGCGGCGTTGCGGGCCGCGAACTCGGCCTCATCCGGGTTCGTGTCGCACAGGTTGTTGCACGAGCCGGTCACGTTCAGCGTCACGTAGACGACGCGGCCGACGGTCCAGCGGCGGTTCTCGACGCAGGGCACCGCGGCGCCGCCGGCGCCCAGGCACAGCGGCTCGTTTTGCACCTGCTGGCGCAGCCGCCGCTGGCCGAGCGACCACGGTGTCGAGAAGAAGATCTGCCGCTCGCGGTCGAGCCGCTCGAGCGCATCGTAGCCGCCGTTGGAGGGGCGGTCGCAGTCGGCCCAGTCGTTGTCGCCGGGGGTGAACATCGCCGGCGCACGCAGCGCGTTGAACCAGCCCAGTGCGCGCAGGTACAGCGCGTCGTCGCACGGGCTGCCCGAGCCCTGCTTCAGGTCGCCGGTGTGCACCGTGAACGCGAGCCGGTGCGCATTCATGTCGGCGATCAGGTTCGGCAGGCCGACGCTCTCCTGCGCGGCCGAGTACGGCAAGTCGCCCCACAGGCCGATCGCATGCGGGGCATGGCGTGAGGCGTGGGGGCCGTCGCCGTCACGGCCGCCGTGGTCGGCGTGCGCCGCGAGCGCGAGTGCGGCACTGCAGGCGAGTGTGGCGAGGCGGCGCAGCGGCGCGCCCCGAAGCGGGCGGGTCGTCGTCATCGTGAGGGTCCTCCGTGTGGCACGTTGCGGCACGCTCGGTGCCGCACGCCAGCCAGTCTGGGCCGCCAGCGATGACAGGCGGATGAAGCCGCCGCGGCGCGCGCGTTTCAGCCGCGCTCGCCGGGCGGCAGCGCCTCGTAGGCGGCCACCAGCGCCGGGTCGCGCGCGCGCAGGTCCTCGTGCGACACGCGCCCGGTGCGTCGCATGTAGTCGTAGGCGAACGCCACCGGCGGCAGGTGCAGGCGCGAGCGCACCGTCTCGTACCACTCGGTGCTCCTGACGGCGGCGGCCTGCAGGCCGTCGGAGCCGGGGCGGCGGGTGCGCTCGAACTCGCACAGCGCCGCGGGGACGTCGGCGCCGGCGTGTTCGAAGGCGCGAAACAGCGCGATCGCGTCCTGCATCGCCAGCCGTGTGCCCGAGCCGATCGACGGGTGGCCGGTGCGCAGCGCGTCGCCGAGCAGCACGACCTTGCCGTGGTGCCAGCGGCGGTTGCGCACGATCGCGTAGCGGGACCACGTCGAGCGGTTCGACAGCAGCGGCTCGCCGCCGAGGTCGTCGGCGAACACGCGCTCGCAGTAGTGCAGGCTGTCGGCCTCGCTCATCGCGCCCAGCCCCGCGGCGACGAAGGTGTCGGGGTCGGCCTCGACGAGGAAGGTGCTCAGCGTCGGCGTGTAGGTGTAGGCGTGCGCGATCAGCAGCCCGTGCGCGCACGGCCGGAACACCAGCGACAGCGCATCGAAACGCTGCCGTGTGCCGTACCAGGCGAGCCAGTTCGGCCGCACGTCGAGTTCGGGGCCGAAATGCTCGGCGAGCAGCGTGCGCACCGCGCTGTGCGCGCCGTCGGCGGCGACGACGAGGTCGGCGTCGGCGGCCAGCGCATCGAGCTCGGCGCGGTCGGCGATGCGCCGTCCGAACTCGAGCCGCACCCCGGCGTCGCGGCAGCTCGACTGCAGGATGCGCAGCAGGTCCAGCCGCGCCATGCGCCAGAACGTGTTGTGCTCGAGGATCACCTCCTGGCCCCGGTGGACGATGCGCATGCGGTCGAACACGACCTGGCCTTCGGTCAGCGCCGCATGCAGTGCCGCGTCGACGTCCTTGACGAAGTTCAGCGCGACGTCCGACAGCACGACGCCCCAGCCGTAGGTCGCCCCCTCGGGGTCGCGCTCGACGATGCGCACGTCACGCGCCAGCCCGTGACGCTTCATCAGCGACGCGAAGAACAGGCCCGCGGGGCCGCCGCCGACGATCGCGATCCTCATGCCGCAGGTGCCTTGGCGGCCGCGCGCTCGGCCTCGAGCCGTGCCGTGATCGCGTCGCGCTGCAACGTATTCGGCCCGCCGAGCGTCGGTGTCTGCCCGTTCTTCGGCACGGCGAAAGTGCAGCCCTTCACGCGGAACACCGGATCGGGCATCGCCAACCGCGCCACGGCCTCGACGGCCAGGTGACCGAAGAAAATCGTCTCGACCGGCGCCGTCACATCACGCGGTTGAACCACACGATCGACAGCCCGGCGGCCAGCAGCGTCAGCAGCGCGCCCAGCGCGGCGAACAGGCCGCTGACCTCGGTCTCCTTCTTCTCCATCACCATCCGGCTCGACAGCCCTTCGTAGACCTTCTTCAGGTCTTCGGCGGTGCCGGCGTAGAAGTACTCGGCGCGGGTGATCTGCGCGATCTGCTTGAGCGTGTCCTCGTCGAGGCGCACGCGCATCGTCCAGCCCTCGAAGCCGATCGTGTCGCCCTCCTTGGTGCCGATGCCCACGGTGTAGACCTTGACGCCGCGCTGCGCGGCCATCTGCGCGGCCTCGATCGGGTCCGGGCCGGTCGTGCGCTGGCCGTCGGTGAGCAGGATGATCGCCCCCGACGCGTAGCTGCCGGGCTCGACGGGCGTGAACTCCTTCTGCGCCTTCGGCTCGGCGCCCAGCGGCGCGGGCATGTTGCGCTGGCCCGTGACCTGGCTGAGGTCGATGCCGGCGTCGGGGAACATCGCCGCCAGCGACAGGATCAGGCCGCTGCCGATCGCGGTGGCGCGCTGCAGCTGGAAGCGGTCGATCGCGGCGACGACGTCCTCGCGGCTGAAGGTGGGCGGCTGCACGATGGCGGCGGTGCCGGCGAAGCTGACGACGCCCACCCGCACGCTGCGCGGCAAGTCGGTGAGGAAGGCCTTGCCGGCGGCCTGCATCGCCTCGAGGCGGCTGGGCTGCACGTCGGTGGCGCGCATGCTGCCGGAGACGTCCATCGCGAGGATGATGGTCTGTTCGGCCAGCGGCAGCGTGATCACCGCCGTCGGGCGCGCGGTGGCCACCAGCATCGCCGTGATCGCCAGCAGCAGCAGCGCCGGCGGCACGTGGCGGCGCCAGCCCACGCCCTTGGCCATCGCCTCCTTGACGAGCGCGAGCTGGGCGTACGGCAGCGCGACCTTCTTGCGCCGCGACAGCAGCCACAGGTACAGGAGCACGAGCCCCGGCACCAGCAGCAGGCTCCACAGCATCGTGGGCCACAGGAACGACATGGCTCAGTCTCCTTGCACGTTCACGCGACGGCGGCGAGGTGCGCCGGCAGCGCGCCGCCGGCGGCCAGCTGCGTGCGGCGCTTGCGCAGCTGGACGAAGCGCGCCAGCGTCGCGGCCAGGTCGTCGTCGGTGGCGAGTTCGATCGCATCGACGCCGGCGCGCGCCAGCCCCTCACGCAAGTCGGCCTCGCGTCGGCGCGCGGCGGTGGCGAAGCGGTGGCGAAAGCCCGGCGCCTGCGTGTCGACGACGACCTGCTCGCCGGTTTCCGGGTCCTGCATCACGACCATGCCAAGGTCGGGCAGGTCCATCTCGAGCGGGTCGTACAGCCGCACGGCGATCACCTCGTGCCGCGCGGCGAGCCGAGCGAGCGGCTCGTCCCAGCCCGGCGCACTGATGAAGTCGGAGACGACGAACACGATCGAGCGGCGCCGCACGACCTCGAGTGCCTGGCGCAGCAGCACCGCCAGCTGCGTGCCGCCGGGCATCGGCTGCGCGGGCGGGCGGTGCAGCAGCCGGTGCAGCAGCTGCAGCACCTGCAGGCGTCCGCTGCGCGCCGGCACCACGGTGTCGACGCGGTCGCCGTAGAGGAGCGCGCCGACGCGGTTGCCGCGGCGCGTGAGCAGCCGCGCGAGCACGGCGGTGAACTCGACGGCGACGTCGAGCTTGCTGCGGTTCGAGCCGAAGCCCGCCGACGGGCTCAGGTCGAGCAGGAACCACGCGGTCACGTCGCGGTCCTCGGTGTACTGGCGCACGTGCGGCACCTGCAGGCGCGCCGTGACGTTCCAGTCGATGTGCCGCGGGTCGTCGTGGTGCTGGTACTCGCGCAGGTCGGCCAGGTCGAGGCCGACGCCGCGCAGCAGGCTGCGGTAGTCGCCCTGCAGCGCGCCGTCGAGCTTGCGCAGCACGGTCCAGTCGAGGCGGTGCAGCATCGCCTCGGCACGGCCGGCGGGGCGCGCGCGCGGCGCGCTTGGCTCAGGCGGCGACCTGGACATGCTTCTCGAGCGGCCGCTCGGGCGCGGGCACCTTCTGCATGATCTTCATCACCAGCGTGTCGGCGTCGAGCCCGTCGGCCAGCGCCTCGTAGCTCAGCGACAGGCGGTGGCGCAGCACGTCGGGGGCGATGTCGAGCACGTCTTCGGGCAGCATGTAGCTGCGCCCGCGCAGGAAGGCGAGCGCGCGTCCGCCCTCGATGAGACCGATCGTCGCGCGCGGGCTGGCGCCGAAGGTCACGTACTTCTGCAGGTCCGCCAGACCCACCTTGGCCGGTTCGCGCGTGGCGGCCACCAGCTTGACCGCGTACTGCACCAGCGACGGGTCGACGTAGACCTTGCGGCAGTCGCGCTGCAGCTGCTGCAGCTGTGCCGTGTCGCACACCGGCACGACGTCGATCTTCGGGCCGGTGACGCGGTCGACGATGACGAACTCTTCCTCCTCGGTCGGGTAGCCGACGAGCACCTTCATCATGAAGCGGTCGACCTGCGCCTCGGGCAGCGGGTAGGTGCCCTCGGTCTCGATCGGGTTCTGCGTGGCCATCACGAGGAAGGGCTCGGGCACCTTGTGCGTCTCGCCGGCGATCGTGACCTGGCGCTCCTGCATCACCTCGAGCAGCGCGCTCTGCACCTTGGCCGGCGCGCGGTTGATCTCGTCGGCCAGCAGCAGGTTGGTGAACACGGGCCCCAGCGTGGTGCTGAAGTCGCCCGTCTTCTGGTTGTAGATGCGCGTGCCCACCAGGTCCGCGGGCACGAGGTCGGGTGTGAACTGGATGCGCTTGAATTGCCCGCGCAGCGTCTGCGCGAGCGTCTTCACCGTCAGCGTCTTGGCCAGCCCCGGCACGCCCTCGACGAGCAGGTGGCCCTGCGCGAGCATCGCGACGAGCACGCGCTCGAGAAAGCGGTCCTGGCCGACGACGACGCGCTTGACTTCGTACAGCACGCGTTCCATCAGCGCGCCGGTCTCGGCGGCCTGGCTGCTCAGGGTATTGGGCGTCATCGGGGCCTTTCGTCGGGTGGCGGGCAGGGTGGGGGCGGGAAGGTCAGAACGGCGGCAGTCCGGCGCCGGCGGCGGCCGACTCGATCGGCACCGCGAAGCCGATGCCGACGAAGAAGCGCTCCTGCACAGGGTTGTAGATGGCGGTGACGATGCCGACGACCTCGCCGTCGTCGGTGACGAGCGGCCCGCCCGAACTGCCCGGGTTGGCCATCGCGTCGAACTGGATCAGGTTGGTCAGCAACCGCTCGCCGTCGGGCGTGCGGAACTCGCGCTTGAGGCCCGAGACGACGCCGTGCGACACCGTCGGCCCGATGCCGAACGGGAAGCCGATCGCCGTCACGCGGTCGCCGGGCTTGAGGTCGGCGGTGCTGCGCATGGTGGCCGACTTCAGGTCGTCGGGGATGCGGTGCGCGCGCAGCACGGCCAGATCGTTTTCGGGCATCACGTTGATGACCGAGGCGCCCGACGTCAGTCCGTCGTGGAACACGACCTCGATGTGGCGCGAGCCGGAGACGACGTGCAGGTTCGTCAGGATCACGCCGCTGTCGACGATGACGACGCCGGTGCCTACCGACGCGCCGTCATCGTCGTCGTCGCGGTCGGGCGTCGTCGGCTTGGCGCCGCCGCCGTTGCCGCCGGACTTCGACCGCGCCGCCGGCGGCTCGCCGGGCGGGTGCGCACGCCCGATGACGCGCACGACCGACGGCGCGACGCCCTCGTAGGCCTTGGCCGCCGCCGACGGCAGCGGCTGCGTGTTCAGCGTGTGCAGCACCGCCGCGTCGATCTGCCGCTGGGTGAGCGCCGGCGCGGCCGGGCGCAGCCCGCCCCCGAGCCATGCCGGCGCTGCGACGAGCAATGCGCCGAACACGGCCCAGCCCCAGGCCGGCACGCGCTGCAGCCGCGCGCGCAGCGCGCCGGCGCGCGTCGCCCGCGGCGGGGGTGCTGGGCCCGCGGGCGGCGACGTCGCTGCCGTCATGCCGGACCCGCCGGGCACGGCCGCCGACGCGGTGGTGCGCGCGTCCTGCGCCGCCCCGCTGGCCGTCGGGCGCGTCGGCGAGCGGCTGTACAGCGGCGTGCGGGTCGGCTTGCGTGCGTTCATGACGAGCTCGCGGAGGAGCCAGAGGGCGCGACAACGGTAGCACGCAGCGTGCCGTCGTGCATCATTCAGGGCATGCCCTACCCCGAAGTGCGCTGGGTTGATTCGCATTGCCACCTCGACGCGGCGGAATTCGGCGCCGACGTCGACGCCGTCGTGGCGCGCGCACGCGCCGCAGGCGTCGTGCAATGCGTGCTGCCGGCGGTCGACGTCGCCGGCTTCGACGCGGTGCGCGCGCTGGCACACCGCCATGGGTTCGGCTACGCACTGGGCATCCACCCGCTGTACGTGCCGCAGGCCGCCGCCGACGACCTCGACCGCCTGCGCGAGGCGGTCCACCGCCACCGCGACGACCCGCACCTGCTCGCGATCGGCGAGATCGGCCTCGACCACTTCGTGCCGCCGCCGCCCGACGACCCGGCGCGCGAGCGCGAGACGCGCTTCTATCTGGCGCAGCTGCGCATCGCGCGCGACGCGGGGCTGCCGGTGATCCTGCACGTGCGCCGCTCGGCCGACGCACTGCTCGCCGGGCTGCGCCGCGTCGAGGTGCGCGGCGGCATCGCGCACGCGTTCAACGGCAGCCGCACGCAGGCGCTGGCCTTCGTCGGGCGCGGCTTCGCGCTCGGCTTCGGCGGCGCGATGACGTTCGAGCGCGCGCTTCGCATCCGCGAGCTGGCCGCGACGCTGCCCGAGACGGCGCTCGTCGTCGAAACCGACGCGCCCGATATCCCGCCGCAGTGGCTGTACCGCACGGCGGCGCAGCGCGCCGCCGGCCACGTCGCGCGCAACGAGCCGGCCGAGCTGCCGCGCATCGCCGCCGAGCTCGCGCGGCTGCGCGGCTGCAGCGTCGCGCACGCGGCGGCGGTGACGACGGCCAACGCGGCGCGCGTGCTGCCGCGGCTGGCGGCGCTGCCGGGCCTGTCGGTCGCCGCGGAGGCCGCTGCATGAGACACCCTGTGTCAACCCCCCGCTGTTTTGAGCAACATTTGAAGTCCGCCGTGTGCGCTGGGGTCGTAGGGTTTGCGGTCGATCCAGG
>NZ_JALBGB010000019.1:0-80807 GCF_022631395.1 Calidifontimicrobium sp. SYSU G02091 | reverse complement strand
GACGCTGGCCCCGCCGCCGGCGCCTGCACGGCGCGATGCGGCACCGCAGCCATCGCCGGCGACGTCGCCCGACGACGGCCCGCCGCCGTGGGACGACGGCGATCTGGACGCCGCGCGCGCCGCGGCGCCGGCGCCGCGGCCATCGCGGCCGAGTGCGCCGACCGCCGCAGCGGCCGTCGCCTCGGCCGCTGCGCCGGCCACGCTCGTGCCGACGGCGCTCGGCGAGCGCTGGGCCGCCGTCGTCGCCGAGCTCGACCGCAGGCAGGCGATCGGCGCGCTCGCGCGCGAGCTCGCGCTGCAGTCCGAGCTCGTCGCCGTCGACGAGCGCGCGACGCCGCCGCTGTGGCGCCTGCGCGTCGCGCGCGAGTCGCTGCGCACGGCGCCGCCTCGCGACAAGCTGCAGGCGGCGCTCGCCGAGCACCTGGGCCACGCGCTGCGCCTCGAGGTCGAGGCCGGCGCGCCCGCCGACTCGCCGGCGCTGCGCGACGCGGCCGAGCGCGAGCGCCGCCAGCGCGAGGCCGAGCAGATCATCCACAACGACCCCGTCGTGCAGCAGCTGATGTCGCAGTTCCCGACCGCGCGCATCGTGCCGGGGTCGATCAAGCCCCATCAGACCCATTGACCGTTCGAGGAGCCCGACGATGATGAAGAACCAGCTGGCCGGCCTGATGAAGCAGGCGCAGGCGATGCAGGACAACCTGCGGCGCGCGCAGGAGGAGCTGGCATCGATCGAGGTCGAGGGCCAGTCCGGCGCCGGGCTCGTGAAGGTCGTGATGACGTGCAAGCACGACGTCAAGCGCGTCGTGATCGACCCCAGCCTGCTCGCCGACGACAAGGACATGCTCGAGGACCTGGTGGCCGCCGCGTTCAACGACGGCGTGCGCCGCGCCGAGGAAGTGACGCAGGAGAAGATGGGCAAGCTCACGGCCGGGTTGCCGCTGCCGCCGGGGATGAAGTTCCCGTTCTGATGGCGCCTGCCCGAAGCGGCCTGCGGCTGGCTGGAGGCGGCGGTGCCATGCGCGACGCCTGCGAGATCCCCGTGACACCCCGCCGGGAGCGACGGTGGCCGAGTCGAGCCTGAACGCGCTCGTCGAGGCGCTGCGCCGGCTGCCGGGTGTGGGCGTCAAGTCGGCGCAGCGCATGGCGTTCCACCTGCTGCAGCACGACCGCGACGGCGCGCTGCGGCTGGCGCAGGCGCTGCGCGACGCCGTCGACAAGGTCGGTCACTGCCAGCGCTGCCACACGTTCAGCGAGCAGCCGGTGTGCGAGACCTGCCGCGACCCGCAGCGCGACGCGCGGCTGCTGTGCGTCGTCGAGTCGCCGGCCGACCAGGCGGCGCTCGAGCGCACCGGCAGCTACCACGGGCTGTACTTCGTGCTGCTCGGACGGCTGAGCCCGCTCGACGGCGTCGGCGCGCGCGACATCGGCGTGGCCGAGCTGCTCGAGCGCGCCGGCGACGGCGTCGTCGAGGAGGTGATCCTCGCCACCAGCTTCACCGCCGAGGGCGAGGCCACGGCGCACCTGCTGGCGCAGGCGCTGCGCGAGCGCGGGCTGAAGGTCACGCGGCTCGCGCGCGGCGTGCCCGCCGGCAGCGAACTCGAATACGTGGACCTGTCGACGATCGCGCACGCGCTCGTCGAGCGACGCTGAAGGACACCGAGATGACCCGCCTGATCAAGCTGCGCGCCACGATGCCCGGCACGCCCGAGGTCGACCATCCGAAGCCCGAACGGCTGCTGCGCGGCAACCCGCAGCGCGAGACCTGGAACCTCGTCGACGAAGCCGTGACGGGGCGGCTCTGCGTCGGCGTGTGGCGCTGCGAGCCCGGTCACTGGCGCATCGAGATGGGCGCGGGCGAGCGCGAGCTGTTCACCGTGCTGGCCGGGCGCTGCCGCGTGCACGCCGACGACGGCTCGTTCGAGGAGGCGGGGCCGGGCGAGGCGATCGTGATCCCGGCCGGTTTCCGCGGCTCGTTCGAGGTGCTGGAGCCGCTGACGAAGACCTACGCGATCGTCGGTGACTGAACGCGCCGCACGGCGCGCGGCCGCGCGGTTTCAGCGCGTCGGGCGCCGTGCCGGTGCCTTCGCGGCGCGCGGCGGCGGCGCGGCCTTCGCGGCGCTGCGCGTGGTGCCGGCGCTGGCGGCCTGCCGGCGCGGCGCTGCGGCGGTGGCCGTCTGCGGCACGTAGACGATGACCGTCGCGCCGGGCGCGAAGCGTGCCTTCGTCGAGACGTCGTTCCAGCGCGCGACGTTGGCGGCGCTCTGGCCGAAGCGGCGCGCGACGCTGGCCACGGTGTCGTTCGCGCGCGCACGGTAGACGACGCGCCGCAGCGGCGGGCGTTCGGGCGTCAGCGCAATGACGGCGTTGTCGGCGACCTGCGGCGGCACGTCGGCCGTGCGCTGCGCGCTGCGCGGCACGAGCAGCGTCGAGCCGGCCTTGACGAGCATGCCCGCCGGGATGCGGTTGATCTGCACCAGCTGCGCCTCGCTGACACCGGCGAGCTTGGCGGCCTCGGCCGGACGCACGGTGCGCGGCACGGTCCATGCCGTCCAGCTCGCGAGCGGGCCGCGGTGCGCGGCGAGGCGGCGCACGAACGCGCCGGCGTTGTCGTAGGGCAGCAGCACCTGCGGCGTGCCGGCGGCAAGGATCACCGGCTTGTTCAGCTGCGGGTTGAGCTGGTGGAACTCCTCGGCGGTGATGCCGGCCAGCTCGACGACGAGCGCGACGTCGATGTCGCGCTCGATCGGCACCGCGAGGAAGAACGGGTGGTTCTCGAGCGGCTGCAGCGCCAGACCGAACGCAGCCGGGTTGGCGACGATGTTCTTGACCGCCTGCAGCTTGGGCACGTAGTTGCGCGTCTCGGCGGGCATGCGCAGGCTGAGGTAGTCGGTCGGCAGCCCGGCCGCCTCGTTGCGCCGGATCGCGCGCTGCACGTTGCCTTCGCCCCAGTTGTAGGCGGCCAGCGCGAGGTGCCAGTCGCCGAACATGTTGAACAGCCGCGTCAGGTAGTCGAGCGCGGCGCGTGTCGAGGCGAGCACGTCGCGCCGGTCGTCACGGAACAGGTTCTGCCGCAGGTCGAAGTCGCGCCCGGTGGCGGGCATGAACTGCCAGATGCCCGACGCGCGCGCCGACGACAGCGCCTGCGGGTTGAACGCGCTCTCGATGAAGGGCAGCAGCGCGAGCTCCATCGGCAGTCCGCGGCGATCGACCTCCTCGACGATGTGGAACAGGTAGCGGCCGCCGCGCTCGGTCATGCGCCGCACGTAGTCGGGGCGGCTGGCGTACCAGCGCTCGTGCCGGGTGACGAGCTCGTCGTCGAGGTCGGGCACGGCGAAGCCGTTGCGCACGCGCTGCCACAGGTCGGTGCGCGCGCCGGGCGCTTCGAGGTCGACCGGCCGGTCGGGGCGCAGCGGGTCGATCGCCTCGGCGGGCGGGTCGGCAGCAGCCGGCGTCGCCGGCGCGACGGGCGCCGCGGCGGGCCGTGCCGGCGTCGCCGTCGCCACCGCGGCGGCGTCGGGCGATGCCGCCGCCGGCGCGGTGGCCAGCGGTGGCGGCTCGGACGGCAGCGTCGAGCAGGCGGACAGGGCGAGGGCGGCGGCCAGTGCGGCCAGCAGTCGGAAGGGGTCGGTCATCGGAATCGGTTCTTCCATTCGCGCAGCACGGCAAGGACGTCGGCGGCACCCGCGTCGGCGGCGAGCGTGCCGTCGTGCGCGCGTGCGGCCCGCACGACGGCGGGCTCGCCGCAGCGCAGGAACGGGTTGATGCGCCGCTCGAGCGCGAGCGTCGACGGCAGCGTCGGGCGGCCTTCGCGCCGCAGCGCCTCGCAGCGCTCACGGTGGTGCGCGATGTCGGCGTTGTCGGGCTCGACGGCCTGCGCGAAGCGCAGGTTCGACAGCGTGTACTCGTGCGCGCAGCACACGCGCGTGGGCCCCGGCAGCGCCGCGAGCCTGGACAGCGAGGCGTGCATCTGCGCGGCCGTGCCCTCGAACAGGCGGCCGCAGCCGGCCGAGAACAGCGTGTCGCCGCAGAACAGCAGCGGCGCCTGCGTCGCGTCGCCGGGCCAGTAATAGGCCACATGGCCGGCGGTGTGGCCGGGCACGTCGATCACGCGCAGCCCGATGCCGAGCACCGAGACGACGTCGCCGTCGCGCACGCCGACGACGGGCCCTGCGATGCGCTCGCGCGCCGGCGCCCATACGGGGCCGTGCAGCTGCGCGCGCAGTGCGTCGACACCGCCGACATGATCGCCGTGGTGGTGCGTCACTAGAATGCCCGCCAGCCTGAGGCCGCGGTCTTCGAGCGCACGCCGTACCGGGGCGGCATCGCCCGGATCGACGACCACCGCGTCGTGGCCGCGCACGAGCAACCAGAGGTAGTTGTCTTCGAACGCTGGCAGCGGGGTCAGCTCGAGAGGCATCGATGGATTATAGAAACCGCTCCCTCGCGAACACGCCCCGAGTGACGGCGCGTCGCCCGGCATGTACCACGCCTTCGTGCCTGCGTTGAGCCCTGTCGCGCACGGCGGCGACGAGCTGGCCGCCTGGCTGCGCACGCCGCCCGGGCGCTACCTGCTCGCGTGGGAGCAGTCGCGCGTCGACCAGGTCGTCGCCGACCTGTTCGGCTTCCACGCGCTGCAGCTGGGCCTGTGCCAGCTCGACGCGCTGCGCTGCAACCGCATGCCGCACCGCTGGTGTGCGGCCGACCATCGGCTGCCGGCGCCGCCCGACGACGCGCAGGGCGTGCCGGGGGCCGCCGTCGCGCTGCAGTGCGACTTCGACGCGCTGCCGTTTCCGTCGCACAGCATCGACCTCGTCGTGCTGCCGCACACGCTCGAGTTCGCGCGCGACCCGCACCACACGCTGCGCGAAGTCGAGCGCGTGCTGGTGCCCGAGGGGCGCCTCGTCGTGTTCGGCTTCAACGGCGCGAGCCTGTGGGGTCTGCGCCAGCGTGCGGGCCAGTGGCTGCGGCGCGTGCGCGGTCGTGGCGACACCTTCCTGCCGCGCAGCGGCGAGTTCATCGGCTACTGGCGGCTGCGCGACTGGCTGCGGCTGCTGAGCTTCGAGATGGAGGGCGGTCGTTTCGGCTGCTACGCGTGGCCCGTCGCGTCGCCGCGCTGGCTGCAGGGCGACGGCTGGATGGACCGCACCGGCGACCGCTGGTGGCCGGTGTTCGGCGCCGTCTACTCGCTCGTCGCGGTCAAGCGGGTGCGCGGCATGCGGCTGGTCGGTCTGGCCAAGGACGCGCGCCGGCGCGTCGCGGCCGCGCCGGCCGTCGTCGCCAACCGGCACCCGACGCCGCAGCGCACGCACGCCGAGGCGGTGAGCGACGAGGTGGGGCGATGAGCGACGACACGGTGACGATCTACACCGACGGTGCGTGCAAGGGCAACCCGGGACCGGGAGGCTGGGGCGCGTGGATCCGCTGGGGCTCGCACGAGAAGGAGCTGTTCGGCGGCGAGGCGATGACGACGAACAACCGCATGGAGCTGACCGCGGTCATCGAGGCGCTCGCGGCGCTCAAGCGCCGCTGCCGCGTCACCGTGCACACCGACAGCGAGTACGTCAAGAAGGGCATGACGGAGTGGCTGCCGGCGTGGAAGAAGCGCGGCTGGCGCACCGCCGACGGCAAGCCGGTGAAGAACGTCGAGTTGTGGCAGCGCCTCGATGCGCTGCGCCAGCAGCACGACGTGCACTGGCGCTGGGTCAAGGGTCACGCCGGCCACGAGGGCAACGAGCGCGCCGACGCACTGGCCAACCGGGGTGCCGCGGCGGCGGCCGCCGCCGCCCGCTGACCGCCAGCAACACGCGCTTTACGCATCGCCGCTACAGTTGTCCGCTTTGCGTCGCGGTCGTTTTGCCGCGACGTCCTGGAAGGACGCTTCGACGTGAAAGCGCTGTACGTTTCGGTGGCCGTGGTCGGCATCGCGCTGGCCGGTGCCGCGGCATGGTGGTTCCAGCACCGCGGCCCCGCGGCCGGGCCGAGCACGGCGGCATCGGGGCCGCCCGGTGCGGCGACTTCGGGGCCGCCCGGTGCGGCAGGGCCCGCTGGCGCGCCGCGGCCCGGTGCCGGCGGTGGGCCCGGCGGTCCCGGCGGGCCGGCCGTCGTCGAGGTCGGTCGCGCGACGGCGATGCGCATCGACGACGAGGTGTCGGCCGTCGGCTCGCTGCGCGCGCGGCAGGCGGTGATGCTGCGCCCCGAGGTCAGCGGGCGCGTCGTCGCGCTCGGCTTCGCCGACGGCCAGCGGGTGCGCCAGGGGCAGCTGCTCGTGCAGCTCGACGACCGGCTGCAGGCCGCACAGCTGCAGCAGGCGCAGGCGCAGGCGGCCATCGCGCGCACCAACCTGCAGCGCAACCGCGAGCTGCTCGCGCAGGGCTTCGTCAGCCAGAGCGCGGTCGACCAGAGCCAGGCCGCGCTCGACGTCGCCGAGGCGCAGGTGGCGCTGGCGCGCGCGCAGCTCGAACGCATGCGCATCGTCGCACCGTTCTCGGGCCAGGCCGGCATCCGCAGCGTCCACGTCGGCGATTACGTCAAGGACGGCACCGACCTCGTCGCGATCGAGGACACGTCGTCGCTGTGGGTCGACTACCGCCTGCCCGAGCGCTTCATCCCGCGTGTGCGCATCGGCCAGCCGGTGGAAGTCGTTCTCGACGCGCAGCCGGGGCAGACGCTGCGTGCGCGCATCGAGGCGCTGGACGCGCAGGTCGACGCCGGCGGGCGGTCGCTGCTCGTGCGTGCGCGGCTCGACAACGCCGCCGGCACGCTGAAGTCGGGCATGTTCGCGCGCACGCGCACCGTGTTCGCGAGCCGCGACGGCGCCGTCGTCGTGCCCGAGGAGGCGCTGGTGCCGCAGGGCGACCGGCAGTTCGTGTTCAAGGTCGTCGACGGGCCGAACGGCAAGGTGTCGCAGCGCATCGAGGCGCGCATCGGCGTGCGCCTGCCGGGCAAGGTCGAGCTGCTGCAGGGCGTGGCCGACGGCGATCTTGTCGTCACCGCCGGGCATGCACGCATCGCGCGCGAGGCGTCGGTGCCGGTGCGCATCGTGCAGGTCGGCGGTGGCGCACCGCGCCCACCGGCGGCGGCCGGCAGCGCACCGGCGGGCCGCCCCAACGGCGGCGCTGGCTGAGGGCACGGCGATGCGCATCTCCGAAACGTCGATCCGCCGTCCGGTGCTGGCCACCGTGATGTCGCTGCTGCTCGTGCTGATCGGGCTGGTCTCGTTCGAGCGCCTGACGGTGCGCGAGTACCCGCGCATCGACGAGCCGGTGGTCACCGTCAGCACGCGGCTGGTCGGCGCGTCGTCGGAGGTCATCGAGTCGACGGTGACCAAGCCGCTCGAGGATTCGATCGCCGGCATCGAGGGTGTCGACATCGTGACCTCGATCTCGCGTGCCGAGAACAGCCAGATCACGGTGCGCTTCAAGCTCGACCGCGACCCCGACGCCGCCGCCGCCGAGGTGCGCGACAAGGTCGCGCGCGTGCGCGGCCGCCTGCCCGACGCCGCCGACGAGCCGGTGATCTCGAAGGTCGAAGCCGACGCGACGCCGACGATCTGGCTCGCGTTCCCGAGCCAGACGATGTCGGCGCTCGAGATCACCGACCTCGTCAACCGCATCGTCAAGCCGCGGCTGCAGACGGTGCCGGGCGTGGCCGACGTGCGCCTGTACGGCGAGCGCGTGCCGGCGATGCGCGTGTGGCTCGACCCCGAGGCGCTCGCGGCCTACCAGCTGACGGTGCAGGACGTCGAGGACGCACTGCGCCGCCAGAACCTCGAGGTGCCCGCGGGGCGCATCGAGAGCACGCAGCGCGAGTTCAGCGTGACGTCGCGCACCGAACTCGCGACGCCGGCGCAGTTCGGCGACGTCGTGCTGCGCAACGCCAACGGCTTCATCGTGCGGCTGCGCGACGTCGCGCGCATCGAGGAGGCGCCCGCCAGCGAGCGCAGCAGCACGCGGCTGAACGGCGTCACGTCGGTGTCGACCGGCGTGATCCGCAACGCGACGGCCAACCCGCTCGAGGTCGCGGCCGGCGTGCGCGAGATGATCCCGCGGCTGCGCGAGGAGCTGCCGCCCAGCGTCGACGTCGTGCTCGCCAACGACCTGTCGGTGTTCATCGACCGCAGCGTGCGCAGCGTCTACACGACGATCGCCGAGGCCGTCGTGCTCGTCGCGCTCGTCGTGTTCCTGTTCCTGCGCACGGTGCGCGCGTCGATCATCCCGCTGGTGACGATCCCGGTCAGCCTGATCGGCGCCTTCGCGATCATGGCCGCCGCCGGCTTCACGATCAACACGCTGACGCTGCTCGCGCTCGTGCTGGCGATCGGGCTCGTCGTCGACGACGCGATCGTCGTGCTCGAGAACATCTACCGCCACATCGAAGAGGGCATGGCGCCGTTCCAGGCGGCGCTCAAGGGCGCGCGCGAGATCAGCTTCGCGATCGTCGCGATGACGCTGACGCTGGCGGCGGTGTACGCGCCGCTGGCGTTCACGCCCGGGCGCACCGGGCGGCTGTTCACCGAGTTCGCCCTGACGCTGGCCGGCGCCGTGTTGGTGTCGGGCTTCGTCGCGCTGACGCTGTCGCCGATGATGTGCAGCAAGCTGCTGCGCCACGACCCGAACCCCGGCTGGTTCAATCGCGGCATCGAGCGCGGACTGGCCGCGCTGGGCCGCGGCTACGCGCGCGTGCTGCGCGTCGCGCTGCGCCATCGCTGGGCCGTGCTGCTCGTGATGGTGGCCGCCGGCGCGGGCAGCTGGTGGCTGTTCGTCCACGCGAAGAGCGAGCTGTCGCCGATCGAGGACCGCGGCGTCTTGCTGTCGATCGTCAGCGCGCCCGACGGCGCGACGCTGGAGTACACGTCGCGCTACCTGGCGGCGATCGAGGGCATCGCCGCCGGCGTGCCAGAGTTCGACCGCGTGTTCGCGATCGCCGGCAACCCGCAGGTCTCGCAGGGCTTCGTCGTGATGCGCACCGTCGACTGGGACGAGCGCGAGCGCAAGACGACCGACATCGCGCGCGAACTGCTGCCGAAGTTCATGCAGCTGCCCGGCGTGACGGCGTTCCCGGTCACGCCGCCGAGCCTCGGGCAGGGCTTCCGTTCGCGCCCGCTCGAGTACGTGATCCTGACCAGCGACAGCTACGAGAACCTCGCGCGCGTCGCGCAGCGCATGCTCGCCGAGATGGCGAAGAACCCCGGCATCCAGCAGCCCGACATCGACCTGCGGCTGAACAAGCCCGAGCTGTTCCTCGAGGTCGACCGCGAGCGTGCGGCCGACCTCGGCGTCAGCGTCGACGCGGTCGCACGCACCGTCGAGACGATGCTCGGCGGACGCAACGTCACGCGCTACAAGCGCGGCGCCGACCAGTACGACGTCGTCGTGCAGACCGCGGCCAGCGGCCGCGCGACGCCGCAGGACATCGACCGCCTGTTCGTGCGCGCGCGCAGCGGCGAGATGGTGCCGCTGGCCGCGCTCGTGAAGGTGCGCGAGTCGGTCAGCCCGCGCGAGCTGAACCACTTCAACCAGCGCCGCTCGGTGACGATCACGGCCAACCTCGCGCCGGGCTACTCGCTCGGGCAGGCGCTGCAGTTCATGGACGAGACGGCGCGCCAGGTGCTGCCGCCGGGCTACCAGACCGAGCTCAACGGCGTCAGCCGCGAGTTCCGCGCGTCGTCGGGGGCGCTGGGCATCGTGTTCGTGCTCGCGCTGCTGTTCATCTACCTCGTGCTCGCCGCGCAGTTCGAGAGCTTCATCGACCCGTTCATCATCGTGCTGTCGGTGCCGCTGTCGATCGTCGGGGCGCTGGCGGCGCTGCAGTGGAGCGGCGGCACGCTCAACGTCTATTCGCAGATCGGGCTGATCACGCTGATCGGGCTGATCACCAAGCACGGCATCCTGATCGTCGAGTTCGCCAACCAGCTGCGCCGCTCGGGCCACGACGTGATGAGCGCCACCGTCGAGGCGGCGACGCTGCGGCTGCGCCCGATCCTGATGACCACCGGCGCGATGGTGCTCGGTGCCGTGCCGCTGGCGCTGGCCACCGGCGCCGGCGCCGAGAGCCGGCAGCAGATCGGCTGGGTCATCGTCGGCGGCATGACGGTGGGCACGCTGCTGACGGTCTTCGTCGTGCCCACCGTCTACACGCTGCTCGCGCGCAAGCGCATCCCGGGCGAGATCACGACGCCCGAGGCCGGCACCGAAGCCGCAAAAGCCTGATGCGGCGCCGGCCGCGTCAGCGGCGCTCGCCGGCGGCGGCCTGCGTGTCGGGGACCAGCTCGACGACGTTGGCCGTGCCCGCCGCGTCGGCGGCGCCGAGGTGCACCAGCTGACCCTCGACGACGGCACCGACGTCGATCTGCAGCTGCCGGTAGCGGACGGTGCCGGTGACGCGCGCGCCGGCCTGCAGCTCGACGTAGTGCTCGACGTCGAGGTCGCCACTGACGCGGCCGTTGATCAGCGCGTGGCCGCAGCGCACGCGGCCCTCGACGTGGCCGGTGTCCGACAGCACGAGCAGCGCCGGCGCCTCGCCGCCCTGACTGCGCCCGCAGACCTGTCCGCGCACGTGCCCGTCGATGCGCAGCCCGCCGGTGAAAACGACGTCGCCGTCGACTTCGACGCCGGCGGCGACGAGGCTGGACAGCTGCGTGAGCTTGATCGCCGGTTTCGGTCGCGGCTTGCCGAACATCGTGGGCTCCTCAGCGCCTGCCTTCGCGCGTCTGGCGGAAGAACGTCAGCTCGTCGCGGCATTCGCCGACACGCTGGTTCAGCGTGTCGATCTGGCGCTCGAGCTCCTGCGCGCGCGCACGCGCCAGGTCGAGCGCGAGGCGGTGCTGTTCGGCCAGGTGCTGCCAGTGCACGGCCGGGTCGATGCCGTCGGCGGCGGGCACGACGTGCGGCAGCGCCAGCGCGGCGCCGAACCCCAGCAACGCCGCGGCCGCCAGCGCGGCCAACGCGCCGCCGCGTCGCGTCGGTGCGGCGACGACGAGCGGTGTGCGCGTCAGGTCCCTTGGCAGCCGGCGCGGGCCCAGCATCGCGCGGTCTCAGCGCTGCGCGAGATAGCGGCGCGGGTCGACCGCCACGCCGGCGCGCAGCACCTCGAAGTGCAGGTGCGGGCCCGTCGAGCGCCCGCTCGAGCCGACGAGCGCGATGCGCTCGCCCGGCGTGACGATGTCGCCGCGCCGCACGAGCAGCTTCGAGGCGTGCGCGTAGCGCGTGCGCAGCCCGTTGCCGTGCTCGATCTCGACCGTCCAGCCGAAGTCCGGGTGCCAGCCGGCCACGTCGACGACGCCGCCGGCGGCCGCGACGATCGGCGTGCCGTGTGGCGCCGCGAAGTCGACGCCGGCGTGGAACGCGTGGCGCGACGTGATCGGGTCGGAGCGGTTGCCGAACGGCGAGACGAGCTCGCCCTCGGGCAGCGGGATCAGGGTCGGCAGCCGCATCAGGTCCGACTGGCGCTGCGCGACGGCGTCGAGCATGCGGTCGATGCGGTCCTCGAGCTGCCCGAGCTGCGCGTCGAGCACGTCGAGTGCCGGGCTCGGGCGCGGGGCGAGCAGCGGGCCGCCGCGCCCGGGCGGCGGTACGGTCTCGCCGGATGTTGCGGCGGCAGCCGGCTTCGCCGGTGTCGCGGCGGCCGTGCCCGTTGGGGCGGCCGTCGACGACGGTGCGCGCTCCTCGGCCACGTGGCGCTCCCTGACGCGCGTCGGTGCCTCGGCGGTTTCGCCCAGCCGTTGCACCAGCTGTGCGGCCTGGCTCTCGAGGCGGAACAGCCGCGCCGACAGGGCGCCGATCTGCTCGAGCGCGAACGGGTGCGGCTGCGCGTCGGCGGGCGCCGCCGCCGGCTCGAGCCGCGCGACCTGGTAGCCGAGCGTGGCACCAGTGCCGAGCAGCACGATGGCCGCGACGACGCCGCACGCCGCGACGCGGGCGGCCGACAGCGTGCGCACGCGTGAGGCGCGGCGGGCGCTGGCGGTGATCAGCACGAGCGACACGGATCGCCCTCCCAACGTTCGATGGATCGGCTCGCGCGGCGGCGTGCCGCGCATCGCTGCGGAGGTCGGGGCAGCCCGCCGTCCGTCTCGTCATCCTAGGGGGATGTGCCGCATCGAGCCGTTACCGGTCGCAACGGCGTGTAGGGCGCGACGCGGCGTCGAGGCGGGGCGCGCCGCGGCCGGCGGCTCAGACCAGCCCGTCGAACGGGATGACGTCGACGAACTCGCCCGCCGCGACGTCGCCCTGCGCGTGGTGCAGCACGACGAGCCCGTTGGCCACACTCATGCTGCGCAGGATGCCGCTGCCCTGGCTGCCGGTGATCGCGACCTGCCAGCCGCCGTCGGCGCCCCGCGTGACGATGCCGCGCTGGTACTCGGTGCGCCCGGGCTTCTTGCGCAGCGCGGTCGTCGACGCGGCGCGCAGCATCGGCAGCGGCTGCGGCGCCGCGCCCATCATCTGCAGCAGCGCGTCGCGCACGAAGGCGTAGAACGTCACCATCACCGCCACCGGGTTGCCCGGCAGGCCGAACAGGATCGCCTCCTTCGTGCCGTCGGCGATGCGGCCGATCGCCAGCGGCCGGCCGGGGCGCATCGCGATCTTCCAGAACAGCACGTCGCCGAGCTGCTTCATGATGCGCTTGGTGTGGTCGGCCTCGCCGACGCTGACGCCGCCCGACGTGATCACCGCGTCGGCGTTCGCCGCCGCGGCGCGAAACGCCGCTTCCAGCGCGGCCGGCTCGTCGCGCACGACGCCCATGTCGATCACGTCGACGCCCAGCCGCTGCAGCATGCCCCAGATCGTGTAGCGGTTGCTGTCGTAGACGCAGCCGGCATCGAGCGGCTCGCCGATCGAGCGCAGCTCGTCACCGGTGGAGAAGAACGCCACGCGCAGCCGCCGCCACACCGGCACCTCGGCGCGGCCGAGCGACGCGAGCAGGCCGAGGTCGGCCGGCGTCAGCCGCCGCCCGGCGGCGAGTGCTGCCTCGCCGCGCGCGAGGTCCTCACCCTTGAGCCGCCGGTTGTCGCCGGGGCGCACGACGCCGGCGGGGATCGTGACGCGGTCGCCGTCGAGCGTTGCGAACTCCTGCGGCACGACGGTGTCCAGGCCGGCGGGCATCACGGCGCCGGTCATGATGCGCACGCAGTGACCGGGCGGCACCGGACCTTCGAACTGCGCGCCGGCCAGACCGGTACCAGCGACGACGAGCGTCGTCGGGCCGTCGGCGGCGAGGTCGGCGCCGCGCAGCGCGAAGCCGTCCATCGCCGAGTTGTCGTGCGCCGGCACGTCGATCGGCGAGACGACGTCGCGCGCGAGCACACGCCCGAGCGCGCTTCGGATCGCGACGCTCTCGACGGCCTCGACGCGCGGCACCAGCCGCGCGATGAACTCCTGCGCCTGCGCCACCGGCAGCGCGTTCGGGTCGTAGCCGGCGACGCAGGAGGCGATCTGTTCGAGGCTCGGGGCGGCACTCATCGTCGGATCAGCGGGTCTGCAGCTGGCGCAGATCGGCCAGCGTGTTGGCGTTGAAGAAGGCGCGCGCGTCGTCGAACGGCACTTCGACGGTGCGGTGCTGCGCGGTCCAGGCGTCGATCTTGCGCCCGCCTTCGTGCGTGAAGCGCACGAGGCTGTCGAGCAGCGCCGTGCGCAGCAGGCAGAACACCGGCTGCGTGCGCCAGCGCCCGTCGTCCTCGCACACGGTGGGCATCGCGATCTCGGCGTCGGCCTGCAGCGCGGCGGCGCCCAGCCGCGCGACGAGGTCGGCGGGGAAGTCGGGCGTGTCGCACGGCACCGTGACGAGCCACGGCGTCTCGCAGTGCTCGAGACCGGCGAGGAAGCCCGCCAGCGGTCCGGCGAAGTCGGGCAGCGCGTCGGGCCACACCGGCACGCCGAACGACTCGTAGGCGCCGAGGTTGCGGTTGGCGTTGATGATGATGTGGCCGACCTGCGGCTGCAGCCGCCACAGCGCGTGCAGCGCCAGCGGCATGCCGCGGTGGTTCTGCAGCCCCTTGTCGACGCCGCCCATGCGGCTGCCGCGGCCGCCGGCGAGGATCAGGCCGGTGATGTCGGCGCGGTCGATCGCCGGCTCAGTCATCGCGCAGCGCCTCGCCGCTGGCGTCGGGGAAGCGGTCGCCGTCGTGGCGCGGGCCGCGCATGACGCCGTGGATCCACGCGCCGAGCGCGTAGGTGACGACCATCGTCAGCGAGAACACGATCGCGCCGATCACGATGTAGTCGATCAGCAGCTGGCTGCGCACCGGGTCGCCGTGCAGCCCGGCCTGGTAGAACGTCTTCGCGAACTCGCCCAGCGTCCACGGCAGCGCGAAGCTCGCCGCCGTGAAGGCGAGCAGGCGCCAGCGCACGCGCCGGTCGAGCCAACTGTCCCATACCGACATGCTCAGCCCCCGATGTAGTGCATCTCGACCTTGCGCTCGCCGCTGGCCAGCGGCGCCTGGCCCGCGCTGCGCAGCTCCGAGTAGCGGTCGTCGCGGTCGGCCCAGATCAGGCCGATCGCGCCAGCGATCTGCGCGTCGCTCGCGCCGCTGCGCAGCAGCGCGCGCAGGTCGTGCCCGCGCGTGGCGAACAGGCACAGGTACAGCTTGCCCTCGGTCGACAGCCGCGCGCGGTTGCAGTCGCGGCAGAAGGCCTGCGTGACGCTGCTGATCAGGCCGATCTCGCCGCGGCCGTCGCGGTAGCGCCAGCGCTCGGCGGTCTCGCCGGTGTAGTTGGGCTCGACGGGCTCGAGCGGGAACACGCGGTCGATGCGCTCGAGCACCTGCGCCGACGGCAGCACGTGGTCCATGCGCCAGCCGTTGGTGTTGCCGACGTCCATGAACTCGATGAAGCGCAGCACGACGCGCCCGTCGTAGTGGTCGCGGAAGAAGCGCGCCATCGGCACGATCTCGCCGTCGTTGGTGCCGCGCTTGACGACCATGTTGACCTTGACCGGCCCGAGCCCCACGCGCATCGCCGCGTCGATGCCGTCGAGCACGCCGGCCACCGGGAAGTCGACGTCGTTCATCGCGCGGAACACCGCGTCGTCGAGCGCGTCGAGGCTCACCGTCACGCGCTGCAGCCCGGCGTCCTTGAGTGCGCGCGCCTTCTTGGCCAGCAGCGTCGCGTTGGTCGTCAGCGTCAGGTCCAGCGGTTCGCCGTCGGGCGTGCGCAGCTCGGCGAGCATCGCGATCAGCGTCTCGAGGTTCTTGCGCAGCAGCGGCTCGCCGCCGGTCAGCCGGATTTTGCGCACGCCGTGCGCGACGAACAGGCGCGCCAGCCGCGTGATCTCCTCGAAACTGAGCAGCGACGCGTGCGGCAGGAACGGGTAGCTGCCGTCGAAGATCTCCTTGGGCATGCAGTAGCTGCAGCGGAAGTTGCAGCGGTCGGTCACCGAGATGCGCAGGTCGCGCAGCGGCCGGCCCAGGCGGTCCGCGAGCAGCCCGCTCGGCGGCTGCAGCACGGCGGGAATCGCGGGCACCGCGGCGGCGTGGCGCTGGTCGGCGATCGGGATCGTGCGTTCGGCCATGCGGCCGATTGTGCCGTCGCGGCCCGGCGCGGGCGCGGCGGTGCGCCTCAGGGCCTGTCGGCGGCAGGGGCGAGCGCCGGCTCGGCGCGCACGAGTCGCTCGGCGCCGCCGAGCACGGCGCGGCGGGCGCCGTCGAAGCGGCGCGCCCAGTAGTCCACGCGCATGTCCTCGATGCGCACCTGCGCGCCGACGCGCGGCGCATGGATGAAGCGGTGCTCGCCGATGTAGACGCCCACGTGCGAGAACGGGCGCTGCAGCGTGTTGAAGAACACCAGGTCGCCGGGGCGCAGTGCATCGCGCGGCACGCCGACGAGCCCGCTCGCGTGCGCCTGCTCGTGCGCGCGGCGCGGCAGCTGCACACCGGCGGCGATGTCGAACACGTGGCGTGTGAAGCCGCTGCAGTCGAAGCCGGTCTCGCCGTTGCCGGCACGCACGTAGGGGCGGTCGAGAAAGCTCATCGCCGCCAGCACGACCTCGGGCAGGCCCGCGTGCACCGCGGCGGCCTCGGCGGCGGTGTCGCCGGCGGCCGGCACCGGCGCCGGCGGCCGCGGCGCGGACGCGCAGCCGGCGAGCACCAGTGCGATGCCCGACACGAGAGCCGCCTGCCACGTCGCCATCGCGGCAGAATAGCAGCACCCGTGCGCGATAGCCACCGTAATGTGGCGGAGAATCAACGACTTGCGCGCACTTCCGAAAGCCCCGCGACACGCCGGAGGACACCGATGTTCAAGGCCCTGCTGCTCGACAAGACCGACGCCGGCGTCACCGTGGCGCTCGCCGAACTCGACGACGCGCGACTGCCCGCCGGCGACGTGCTGCTCGGCGTCGAGTACTCGACGCTGAACTACAAGGACGGGCTCGCGATCACGAACCGCGCGCCCGTCGTGCGCCAGTGGCCGATGGTGCCCGGCATCGACGGCGCGGGCACCGTGCTCGAGAGCACGCACCCCGACTGGAAGCCCGGCGACCGCGTGGTGCTCAATGGCTGGGGCGTCGGCGAGACGCACTGGGGGTGCCTCGCGCAGCGCGCGCGCCTGAAAGGCGACTGGCTCGTGCCGCTGCCGTCTGCGTTCACGCCGCGGCAGGCGATGGCGATCGGCACCGCCGGCTACACCGCGATGCTGTGCGTGCTCGCGCTCGAGCGCCATGGCGTGCAGCCCGGCGACGGCGACGTGCTCGTCACCGGCGCCACCGGCGGCGTCGGCAGCGTCGCCGTCGCGCTGCTGGCCAGGCTCGGCTACCGCGTGACCGCGGCCACCGGCAAGACGGCCGAGGCCGACTACCTGCGCCGTCTCGGCGCCGCGACGGTGATCGACCGCGCCGAGCTCGCCGCGCCGGGCAAGCCGCTGCAGAAGGAGCGCTGGGCCGCCGTCGTCGACGCGGTGGGCTCGCACACGCTGGTCAACGCGCTGGCGCAGACGCGCTACGGCGGCGTCGTCGCCGCGTGCGGCCTCGCGCAGGGCATGGACCTGCCGGGCACGGTGGCGCCGTTCATCCTGCGCGGCGTCACGCTGGCGGGCATCGACAGCGTGATGGCGCCGATGCCGCGCCGCCGCGAGGCCTGGCAGCGGCTGGCGCGCGACCTCGACCCCACGCTGCTCGAGTCGATGACGCAGGAGATCGGCCTGGCCGACGTCGTCGACGCGGCGCAGCGGCTGATGAACGGCCAGGTGCGCGGGCGCATCGTCGTGCGCATCGGCTGACCCGAGCCCGCGCGAAGCCGCTGGCGTCGCTCAGGAGGCCGCCATCAGCAGCGCCGCGAGTGCCAGCATCACGACGCCGATCAGCACGTCGAGCGCCTGCCATGCGCGCGGCCGCGCGAACAGCGGCGCCAGCAGCCCCGCGCCGAAGCCCAGCGCCGTAAACCAGAGCATGCTCGCGAGTACGGCGCCGGCGGCGAACCACCCGCGCAGTTCGCCGAGCCGCGCGCCGACGCTGCCCACCAGCAGCACGGTGTCGAGGTAGACGTGCGGGTTCAGCAGCGTGAACGCGGCGCACTGCGCGAGCGCGGCGGCCAGCGTCACGCCGCGGCCGTCGTCGGCCACGCGCAGCGCCTGCGGGCGAAGCGCGCGCCACAGCGCGCGCAGCCCGTAGACCGCGAGGAACGCCGCGCCGCCGACCGTGAGCGCGCGCGCCAGCTGCGGCCGGTGGCCGAGCACGGTGGCCAGCCCCGCGACGCCGGCGAGCATCAGCAGCGCGTCGGCGACGATGCAGAAGACGACGATCGCGGCGACGTGCTCGCGCCGCAGCCCCTGGCGCAGCACGAAAGCGTTCTGCGCGCCGATGGCGACGATCAGCGAGCCGCCGAGCGCGAAGCCCTGCGACGCGGCGGCCCAGGAGGAGGTGGCGGCGGACATCGGCGCGCAGCATGCCCGCGGCGAGCCACGACCGCCACTTAGACTTGCTGCACCCGCTGAAGCGCCGCTGAAGCCGATGCTCGACTACACCCTGCTCGAAGCGCTGGCCGCCGTCGTGCGCGAAGGCAGCTTCGAGCGCGCCGCGCAGGCGCTGCACCTGACGCCGTCGGCGGTGTCGCAGCGCGTCAGGCTGCTCGAGCAGCGCATCGGGCAGGTGCTCGTCGTGCGCGGCGCGCCGTGCAGCGCGACCGCGGTCGGGCTGCAGCTGCTGCGCCACGTCGAGCAGGTCGCGCTGCTCGAGGCCGACCTGCGTGCCGCGCTGCCGGTGCTCGCCGAGGCCGGCGTCGGCACGCCGACGCTGCGCGTGGCCGTCAACGCCGACAGCCTCGCGACCTGGTTCGTGCCGGCGATGGCGGCGTTCTGCGCCGGCGGCGACGCGCTGCTCGACGTGAGCCTCGACGACGAGGCACACACCGCCGAGCGCCTCAAGCGCGGCGACGTGCTGGCCGCGGTGACGACGCTGGCCGCACCGGTGCAGGGCTGCCGCAGCGTCGCGCTCGGGCGCCTGCGCTACGTGGCCTGCGCGAGCCCGGGTTTCGTCGCGGCGCACTTTGCAGCCGGCATCGACGCCGCGGCGCTCGCGCGCGCGCCGTGCCTGACCTTCAACCCCAAGGACCGGCTGCAGGACCGGTGGATCGAGAGCCTGCAGGTCGGCGCGCCGGTGGCGCCGCCGCGCCACTGGCTGCCGTCGACGCACGCCTTCGTCGACGCGTGCGCGGCGGGCCTGGGCTGGGGGCTGCACCCGGCGGTGCTCGTGCGGCCGCGGCTCGAGCGCGGCGAGCTCGTCGCGCTGCGCGCCGGCCACGACTTGCATGTGCCGCTGCACTGGCAGCACCCGCGGCTCGCGTCGCCGCGGCTGCAGCGGCTGACCGACGCGGTGGTCGCCGCCGCGGCGCGCGTGCTCGAGCGCTGACGCACGTCGTCCGCGGCCGGCGCGTGGTCAGCCCGGCGGCGGCTGCCAGTCGGCGAGCCACTCGCTCGCCGGCGCGCGCGCGTGGCGCCTCACCTCGGTGGGCGTACCGATCGAGACGAAGCACACCGGCCGCTCGTCGTCGGCGAGCCCGAGGCCGCGCGCGAAGCGCGCGCTGCGCAGCGCGCGCCCCGAGGTCAGCATCGCGCCGAACCCCATCGCGTGCGCCGACAGCAGCAGCGCCATCAGCGCGGCGCCCAGCGTGACGTAGCGCTCGGGCTCGGTCACGTCGTCGTGCGCGGGCGCGAGCCGTGCGACGGCCAGCAGCAGCTCGGGCGCGCGGTGCGCCTTCGCGCGCGCGTCGGCGCGTTCGGCGGCGCCGGCCGTGGCGTCGCGTTCGAGCAGCGCCGCTTCGAACAGGTCGGCCAGCGCGTCGCGCTGCGCCGGCGCGATGCGCAGCAGCCGCCACGGCCGCAGCTCGCGGTGGTCGGGGGCGGTCGCGGCGGCCTCGACCATGCGGCGCAGCTGCTCGGCGTCGGGGCCGGGCGGCGCGAGGCGCTTGGGCGCGACCGAGAACCGGCTGCCGATCAGCGCGGCGGCGAAGTCGGCGAGGTCGTCGTCGCGGTCGGTGGCGCTGCTCATCGGGGTTGGGCCGCCACGGCGGGGCGGCGCGTGGAGACGACGATGCCGCCGACGATCAGCGCGAACGCCAGCGCGTGGTACGCGCGCGGCGGCTCGCGCAGCAGCGCGGCTTGCATCAGCGCCGCGAACAGCGGCGACAGGTTACCGAAGAAGGCCGCCACCGCCGGGCCGACGTGCGCGACGCCGCGGCCCCAGCAGTAATAGGCGATGATCGACGGGCCGACCGCCACGTAGACCACCGCGAGCACCACCGGCCACGTCCACGCGATCGGCGCCGGGTCGGCCCACGCGAGCTCGCCGGCGGCGAACGCCGCGCTCCACGCGACGCCGAACAGCGTCTGCACGAGCAGGAACTCGGCCCAGTTCCACGCCGGGCGCGCGTCGGCGCGCATCAGCGGCCCGGGGCGCGCGAGGCGCCACGTGTACAACGCCCACGTGAAGACGGCCAGCAGCATCCACAGGTCGCCGGCCACGAACTGCACCTGCACCAGCCGCGCCGGCTCGCCGCGCGACAGCACGGCCGCGACGCCGGCCAGCGACAGCAGCGCACCGGTCAGCGCGCGGCGCGTGACCGGCTCGCGGTAGACGAGCGCGCCCACCGCGAGCATCCACACCGGCGTGCTGGCGGCGATCAGCGTCACGTTCAGCGGCGTCGACGTCGTCAGCGCGGTGTACTGCAGCGTGTTGAAGCAGCCCATGCCGAGCAGCCCGAGCCAGGCCAGCTCGCGCCAGCGCGCCATCACGGCGCGGCGCGCGCCGGCGGTGGCCAGCGCGCGCCAGCCCAGCGGCAGCAGCAGCACCGCGACGAGGACCCAGCGCAGCGCGTTGAGCGTCACCGGCGGCACCTGACCCACCATCAGCCGGCCGACGATCGCGTTGGCCGCCCACAGCAGCGGCGGCAGCGTCAGCAGCACGACGAGGCGGGGCGACAGTCGCATCGGTGGTGTGCGAAACGTCGGGGGTCAGCGCGGCATCGCCGCGCCGCAGTGCCAGCACTGCTCGAACGCGCCCTCGACGCGCTCGCCGCACTGGCGGCACACCCAGTCGCGCTGCGGGGCGCGTTCGAGCGCGCGCAGCAGCTCGCGCGCGGCGTCGAGCTGCGCGTCGTCGGCGACCCAGACCTCGGGCCAGGCCTGGTCGGGCGGGATCTCGCCGGCGATGCTGCTCGTCCACTGGCGTTGCACCGTCGCCGCGATGCCGGCCTGCGCGAGCACGTCGGCCCACAGCGTGGCCACGGCGAGGTTGGGCGCGGAGGTCACGCGCCGCATCGCGCGTGGGAACATCGATTCATGATCGCAGCCATTCTCGCCGACGCCGTGCTCGTGCTGCACGCGCTGTTCATCGCGTGGGTCGTCGCGGGCGCGCTGGCCGTCGCGCGCTGGCCGCGGCTCGCCTGGGCGCACCTGCCGGCGCTCGCATGGGGGCTGTGGATCGAGGCCAGCGGCGACCTGTGCCCGCTGACGCCGCTCGAAGTCGCGCTGCGGCGCGCGGCTGGCGAGGCGGGCTACGCCGGCAGCTTCGTCGAGCATTACCTCGGCGCCATCGTCTACCCGGCCGGGCTCACGCGCGAGGCGCAGTGGGTGCTGGCCGGCGCGCTGGCGCTCGTCAACGCGTGCCTGTACGCGTGGGTGCTGCACCGCCACGCTCGCCGCGCCACGCGGCCACGGCGGATGCGCTAACCTGCGCCGCCGTGCGGCGTGGCCGTGCACCCGACCCCCTTCCACCGGAGCGAGCGATGGCCGAGACCTTGAGCAAGACCGTGATGATCGAGCAGTTCGGCGGGCCCGACGAGATGCGGCTCGTCGACGTCGCCGTCGGCGACCCCGGTCCGGGCGAGATCCGCATCCGCCACCACGCGTGCGGGCTGAACTTCATCGACGTGTACCAGCGCACCGGCCGCTATCCGAATCCGCTGCCGCTGGCACTGGGCATGGAAGCCGCCGGCGTCGTCGAGGCGGTCGGCGAGGGCGTCACGCACCTGAAGCCTGGCGACCGCGCCGCCTATGCCAGCATGCCGCCCGGCGCCTACAGCGAGCGGCGCGTGATGCCGGCCAAGTGCGTCGTCAAGCTGCCCGACGGCATCGACTTCGAGACCGGTGCGGCGATGATGCTCAAGGGCCTGACGGTGCAGTACCTGCTGAAGAAGACGCTGCCGCAAGGCGGCCTGCAGCCGGGCGACCCCATCGTGTTCCACGCCGCCGCCGGTGGGGTGGGCCTGATCGCATGCCAGTGGGCGCGCGCGCTGGGGCTGCAGCTGATCGCCACCGCCGGCAGCGACGCCAAGTGCCAGCTCGCGCTCGAGCACGGTGCGGCGCACGCGATCAACTACAACAAGGAGGACTTCGTCGCGCGCGTGCGCGAGATCACCGGCGGGCGCGGCGTCAAGGTGGTCTACGACTCGGTCGGCAAGGACACGTTCGAGCGCTCGCTCGACTGCCTGGCGCCGTTCGGCCTGCTGGCCAGCTTCGGCCAGTCGTCGGGGCCGGTGCCGCCGCTGCAGGTGGCGACGCTGGCGGCCAAGGGTTCGCTGTACGTCACGCGGCAGACGCTGTTCACGCACATCGCCACGCGCGAGAGCACGCAGGCGATGGCCGACGACCTGTTCGCCGTCGTGCTGTCGGGGCAGGTCAAGATCCGCATCGACCAGCGCTACCCGCTGTCCGACGTCGCGCTCGCGCACCGCGATCTCGAGGCGCGGCGCACCACGGGCAGCAGCGTGCTGCTGCCCTGAGGTTCGTGCGGCAGCAGCGTGCTGCTGCCCTGAGGTTCTTGGGGCAGCCGCGCGCTGCTGCCTGCCGCGCCTGAGCTCAGAAGCGCACGCGCAGCGTCACGAAGTACGCGCGGGGGGCGCCGGGTGCGACGAAGACGGCGTCGCGCTCGACGCCGGTGTAGGCGCCGCTGGCGTCGAACACGGTTTCGGCCAGGGCGCCGTAGGTCTCGTAGCGGCGGTCGAAGACGTTGTCGATGCGCAGTCCCAGCTCGATGTCTTTGCGCGGCTTCCACGCGGCGCGCAGATTGACGAGGGCATAGCCGGGCAGGCTGGCATCGAAGGCGTCGCCGCCGTCCTCGACGAGACCGTCTTCGTTGCCCTGCACGATGCGCCGCGAGCGCCAGCTGGCATCGGCACCGAGCGTCCACGCCGGCGCGACCTGCCAGTCCAGTCCCATCTTGACGGTGTGCCGCGGCAGCCCGGCCATGCGCATGCCTGGCGTGACCTCGACATTGCGCTCGCCGATACGCAGCGTGCCGTCGGCCTGGTAAGTGGCCTCGAGCAGGCTGTAGGCGGCCCACGCGCGCACGGCGCCGAAGCGGCCGTCCCATTGGACGTCGAGGCCCTGGTGCCGCGTCTTGTCGAAGTTGCGGAAGTAGCCGAGCTGGCTGGTCGCGCTGACGCTGGTGAACAGGATGTCGTCGCGGTT
Organism: Calidifontimicrobium sp. SYSU G02091; assembly: GCF_022631395.1. Lineage (NCBI taxonomy): Bacteria > Pseudomonadati > Pseudomonadota > Betaproteobacteria > Burkholderiales > Sphaerotilaceae > Azohydromonas > Calidifontimicrobium sp. SYSU G02091. Next base: position 57,918 of record NZ_JALBGB010000019.1, on the reverse strand, counting down.
GTCGGTGCGGTACAGCGACAGCGCGATGCGCTGTGCATCCGTCACGCGCCAGCGCGCGCCGACTTCGACGGTGGTCGATTTCACCTGCTTCAGGTACGGGTCGCTCTGCAGCCCGGCCGGCAGGCGGCACGGCTCGTCGGGGTCGGCGCAGCCGAGTTCGATCACGGTGGGCACGCGCGTGTTGCGCGCCACGTTGCCGAACAGCGTCAGCGACGGCGTCAGCTGGTGCGCCAGGCCCAGCGCCGGATTCAGGCTGCGGTACGTGAAGCGCTCCCGCGGCTTTTCTTCCAGCAGGCCGGTGTCGTCGTCGACGGTGGTCAGCGTGTTGCTGACACGCGCGTGGTTGTAGCGCGCCGAGGCCGTCAGCGCGGTGGCCGGTGCCAGCCGCCAGGTGTCCATCGCCCACAGGCCGAAGGCCAGCGACCGGCCGCGCACCTTCGCGCTGAGTTCGGGCGGCTCGTCGGGATCGCCGATGACGCCGCGCGAGGCGGTGAACTCGCCTTCCTGTTCGGTCTGTTCGTAGCGCGTGCGTCCGGCGTCGAGCGACGCGCCGACCTGCAGCTGATGGCTGCCGACGCTGCGTGACACGCTGGCGGCGACGCCGCCCGTGAGCTGCGTCGTGCGCGAGCCGTTCAGCGACGCTTCGGCATCGCCGTCGTCGGCAGCGTCGCCGTTGACGGTGCGGCGGCGGCTCGAGCGCACGTAGGCCAGCAGGTCGAGCTCGGTGGCGGCATCGATCGCGTGGCGGGCGTTGAATGCCAGCTGCAGCAGCTCGTTGCGCGTCAGGTCGGGGTGCGTGTAGATCGCACTGCGCCGCGCGGCGTACAGGTCGGGCTCGGTGTCGATGTCGCCGCCGTCGTCGTCGAGGGTGTAGGCGGGCACGAGGCCGTTGCCGATCAGACGGCTGCGTCCGGCCAGCAGTCCGAGCGACCAGTCGGTGTCGCCCTGGCTGCGGCCGACCTTGGCGAAGACCAGGCCGATGCGGCCGTCGGAGTGATCGCGCCAGCCGTCCTCGGCGAACGCCGTGCCGGCGACGTAGTGGTGCCAGCCGTCGTCGCCGGCGCGCCCGTGCGACGCGTCGAGGCGCTTGCGGCCGAAGCTGCCCAGCGTCAGATCGGCGCGCGTGCCGGCCGCCCGGCGGCCGTCGAGCGTCGTCAGTGAAATCGCGCCGCCAAGGGTATTCAGGCCGAACGCCGGGTTGGCGCCGGGCACGAGCGCGACGCTGTCGAGCGCGTACTCGGGCACGAGGTCCCATTGCACGATGTCGCCGAAAGCCTCGTTGATGCGCACGCCGTCGAGATACACCGACAGCCCCTGCGCGGCGCCCAGCAGCCCCGAGGCGCGGAAGCCGCGGTAAGTGAGGTCGCCCTGGTAGGGGCTGCCCTGGATGTCGTTGCGCTGCACACCGGGCAGCCGGCGGTCGAACAGGTCGATCAGGTTGTCGCTGCCGGCGCCGTCGATCTCGGCACGGCGCAGGACCTGCGTGCCGTAGGGCAGCCAGTTGCGGTCGATGCCCTGGCCGGGCAGCGGCGCCGTGCCGATGATTTCCACGGTGGCGGCCGGCGTCTGGGCGTGCAGCGCCGCCGGCATCAGGGCGGCGATGCACGCTGCCGCGAGCGCAGCGGGTCGTAGGGGGGTGAACGCGTGCCGGCGGCGCGCGATGCAAAGCAGTCGAGCGGTCATGGTCTCCTCGTCGTCGATGTCGCTGGGGCGCGGACGCGCCCGTAACGGCAATGCAGCTGCCGTGCCCGCGTGCCCGGGAAAAGCTCCCGATCGCCGGCGGCGTGCTCTCGCGGCGTCGCCGCGGGTGCGGGACCGACAATGCGCGCACGATGCAACGCTCGACACCCCTTGCCACCGTGCTTGGCGCTCAGGCCCGCGCCGACGCCGCGGCCGTGGCGCCCACCGTGTCGCTCACGCGGCTGATCGTCCGGCGCTCGGCGCTCATCGTCGTCATCGTCGTCGTGCTCGCGCTCGTGCTCGCGTGGGCGCGCACCGAGCGCGACGTCGGCGACGAGCTCGGCGGTGCGATGGTGCTGGCGCAGCTGGCCGCGACACTGTCGACGGCCCACACGCGCAGCGACGACGACGTGCTCGCGCAGCTGCATGCGCTCGAGGCGGCGCAGCGCCTGCGTCACCTGCGGCTCGTCGTGCACGACGCGCAGGGGCGCACCGTGTATGCCAGCGACGCCGTCGGGCCGACCGCGGCCGATGCGCGCACGCCTGCCGTGCAGTGGGATCTGCCGCGGCCGTCGGCGCCGGCGTGGCGCGTCACGCTGCAGCCGGCGCCGGACAGCGAGCGCGCCGAAGCCCTGGCCAGCACCATCGAGTCGCTGCTCATGATGTTGCTGCTGGCCGCCGGTGCGCTGGCGGCGATGGCGTGGAGCGTGCGGCGCGCGCTGGCGCCGCTCGACGCAATGCGTCACGCCATCGTGCGCGCCGAATCGCACGACCGCGACGCTTTGCGCCACCTGCCGCCGATGCCGGTGACCGAGCTCGAGGCCGTCGCGGCGACGCTGCGCCACCTCGCGCAGGCGCTCGACGCGGCGCAGCAGCGCCAGCGGCTGCTGACGCAACAGCTGCTCGGCGTGCAGGAAGAAGAGCGCCAGCGCATCGCGCGCGAACTGCACGACGAACTCGGCCAGCGGCTGACGGCGCTGCGCGCCGACGTCGCCTGGCTGGCGCGCCGCCTCGACGAGCGCGGGGGCTGCTTCGGCGACGAGGTGCGCACCGTGCTCGCCGGCATCGCCGAGCATGGCGAATGTCTGCAGCGCGAGGTCCGCGACCTGCTCTCGCGGCTGAATCCGCTCGGCGGCGACGGCGCGGCGCCGACGCTGCGGCGTCTGGGCGAGCGCATCGAGGCGCTGGCGGCGGGCTGGCACGGCGTGCGCCAGGGCTTGCGCGTGACGGTGCACGTCGGCCACGGCGACGCGGTGGCCGACGTCGCGCTGCCGGGGCCGCTGGCGCTGACGGTCTACCGCATCACGCAGGAAGCGCTGACGAACGTCGCGCGGCATGCGCAGGCCACGCGCGCGCACGTGGAGCTGCAGCTGCACGGTGACGCGAAGCGGCCGCAGACCCTTCACTGGCGTGTCGAAGACGACGGCGTGGGCATCGACGACCTCGATGCCGCCTGGCGCCGCGGCAGCGGACTGGCCGGCCTGCACGAGCGCGTGTGGGCGCTCGGAGCGCGGCTGGAGTGCGAGCCGCTGCATCCCGCAGGGCAGGGCCGCCCCGGGTTGCGGCTGAGCGCGCGCTTCGCGTTCGACGCGTGGCCCGGCGGCCGCGTGGCAGGAGGCGCCTGATGCTGCGCATCGCACTGGCCGACGACCACGCCGTCGTGCGCGCCGGCTACCGCCGCCTGATCGAACTCGAGTCCGACATGACCATCGTGGCCGAGTTCGCCGACGCCGACGCCACCTACGCCGGCCTGTATGCCCTCGACGGGGCGCTCGACGTGCTCGTGCTCGATCTGGCGATGCCCGGGCGCAGCGGTCTGGACCTGCTGCGGCGCACGACGCTGCGCTGGCCGGCGCTGCACGTGCTCGTGTTCTCGATGCACGACGCGCCGGCGCTGGTGCACCAGGCGCTGGCGGCGGGCGCGGCGGGCTACGTCACGAAGTCGAGCGAACCGGCGCTGCTGGTCGACGCGCTGCGGCGCGTGGCGCGCGGGCAGCAGGCGCTGTCACCCGACGTCGCGCCAGATGCAGCCGGCGTGCCGTGCGACGGCGCACCGCACCTGCGACTGGGCGCGCGCGAACTGGACGTGCTGCGCCTGCTGCTCGACGGCTGTCCGCTGCCCGAGATCGCGCGGCGGCTGCACCTGAGCCCGAAGACGGTGGCCAATCACCAGAGTGCGATCCGGGCCAAGCTCGGCGTGTCCAGCGCGGTCGAGCTGCTGCGCTATGCGCGCCGCCACGGCCTGCTGGTGGACTGAGAGGGCGCCCCGGCCACCGGCCGCACGGCGTGCGTCACGCCGGCGGCGGATCGGCCACGGCCGCGCGGTAGGCGTGCCAGCTCGCGTGTCCGATGACGGGGCCGACCACGACCAGCCCGACGAACCACGGCAGCATCGCGAGCACGACGAGCACGGTGATCACGGCACCCCAGAGGATCATCACCAGCGGCTGCGTCAGCACGAGCCGCAGGCTGGTCAGGCCCGCGGTGATCGCGTCGGTCTGGCGGTGCAGGATCATCGGCATCGCGACGACGCTCACCGCGAAGATCAGCCCGGCGAAGACGCCGCCGACCGCGAGGTAGGCGACGATGAACTGCACGTTCTCGGGGTCGAGCAGCGCGCGGATCGAGCCCTTGAAGTCGGGCATGCCGTCGAAGCTGACCGCGAACACGACGAGCGCGGCGCGGCCCCACAGCATCTCGAGCACGAGCAGCACGAAACCGAAGATCGCCAGCGTGCCGGTGCGCGTCTGCCACGCGAGCAGCGAGTCGCCGAAGTCGGGCTTCTCGCCGCGCTCGAGCCGCAGGCTGGTCTGGTACAGCCCGAGGCACAGGAACGGCCCCATCAGCAGGAAGCCGGCCGACAGCGCCAGCGTGTACGCCGGCGCGTGCTCGAACACGCGCAGCAGCGCCCAGCCCATGACCATGAAGCACGCGCCGTAGAACAGACCGATGAACGGCGCGCGCGCGAAGTCGCGCGTGCCCAGCGCGAGCCAGCGCACCGGCGCCGACAGCGGCAGCCGGTTCAGCGCGATCGAGAACGCCGACGGCGATGGCTGCGGCGGGGCCGGCGCCTCGGTCGCGGCGCGTTCGGGCGCCGCCTGCGGCGGGGTCGGTGGCGAAGACGGGGCGGTCTGCATGCCGGGCAGGGTAGGCGCGGCGCGCCGCATCGTCCATCGGGCCGACCCCCACCCGGCGGCCGGTGCGGTTCAGCGCTTCGGCCACCCGACGGTCTGCGACAGCAGCACCTGCTGGTCGGGGTCGAGGCCGAGCGCGTCGGCGATCGCGGCGCGGTCGATCCACGCGCGGATCACGGCGGCCAGCCCGGCGCTGGCGGCGAACAGGTACACGTTCTGCGCGATCGCGCCGGCCGACGCAGCGGCATACAGGCTGCGCTGCTCGGCCGGCACCATGCGCTGGCGGCGGTGGTCGGCGACGTAGACCAGGTGGGCCGTTGACGCCGTCGGCGGCCCACAGCAGGTCGGCGAGCACCTGCGGTGGCAGCGGCGTCGAGGCGAACTCGCGCGACGAGCGGCGGTGCGCGAGCGCGGCCATCAGCGGCATGCTGCCGTGGCGCTGCGGGCGCGGCAGGCGGATCTGCGCGGCGGCGTCGCCGGCAGCGGGCCTCGGGCGCAGCTGGCCCATCAGGCCGAGCGCGAGCTTGGTCAGCGTCGTCATTGCGGTCCTCCGGTGTCGCGCTCGTAGACGAGCAGCAGGTTGTTCGCCGGCATCGCGACGCGCTCGCGCCGGCGCAAGCCCGCGCACCGCGCCTGCGTGTCGACGTCGTCGAGTGCGCGCAGCCCCCACGCCGGGTCGCGCTGGCGCAGGTCGGCGTCGAACGCGAGGTTGCTCGGCGCGGTGGGCACGTCGTGCTCGACGAACGGCCCGTAGACGATCAGCAGGCCCTGCGGCGCCAGGTGGCGCGCGGCACCGGCCATCAGCGCCGCGCACGCGCTCCACGGCGCGATGTGCAGCAGGTTCGCGACGTAGATCGCGTCGACGCGCGGCGGCGCGCCGCGCCACTCGGCGTCGTGCACGTCCAGGCGCAGCGGCGGCCGCACGTGGGGCAGGCCGGCGCACCACGCGGCGATCGACGCCAGCGCGTCGGGCGACGGGTCGCTCGGCTGCCAGGTCCAGCCCGGCAGCGCGGCGGCGAAGTGCGCCGCGTGCTGGCCGGTGCCGCTGGCGATCTCGAGCGCGACGCCGCGCGGCGGCAGCACGCGCTGCAGCACCGCGAGGATCGGCTCGCGGTTGCGCTCGGCCGCGGGGCTGTGGCGGCGGGCCTCGGGGACGGCAGCAGGGTCCATCGCGCGAGCATAGGACGCCGGTCGTGCCGCGGCCAGCGGGCGACGACAATCGCCGCCACCATCGCCCGAGTCCCAGATGCCTGCCGCCAGCCTGCTCGCCCTGCTCGACGACGTCGCCAGCGTGCTCGACGACGTCGCGACGATGACCAAGGTCGCGACGAAGAAGACCGCCGGCGTGCTCGGCGACGACCTGGCGCTCAACGCGCAGCAGGTCAGCGGCGTGCGCGCCGACCGCGAGCTGCCGGTGGTGTGGGCGGTGGCGCGCGGCTCGCTCGTCAACAAGGCCATCCTCGTGCCGGCGGCACTGGCCATCAGCGCGCTCGCGCCGTGGGCCGTGACGCCGCTGCTGATGGTCGGTGGCGCGTTCCTGTGCTACGAGGGGGCCGAGAAGCTGTGGCACGCGTGGCGCGGCCCCGACGCGGCGGACGCGGCCGACGCCGGGCCGCGGGCCAAGCGCCTGCAGGCGCTGGCCGACCCGCAGGTCGACCTCGTGCAGCTCGAGCGCGACAAGATCCGCGGCGCGGTGCGCACCGATCTCGTGCTGTCGGCCGAGATCATCGCGATCACGCTGGGGGCGGTGGCCGCGTCGCCGTTCGCGACGCAGGTCGCGGTGCTGGTGGCCGTCGCGCTGCTGATGACGGTGGGCGTCTACGGCTTCGTCGCCGGCGTCGTCAAGCTCGACGACCTCGGGCTGTACCTCAGCCGCCTCGATGGCGAGCGCGCCGCCGCCCGGCGCGCGCTCGGTCGCGGCATCCTGCGCGCGGCGCCGTGGCTGATGAAGGCGCTGTCGGTGGCCGGCACCGTCGCGATGTTCCTCGTCGGCGGCGGCATCGTCGTGCACGGCGTGCCGGCGCTGCATCACGCGGTGGCCTCGCTCGCCGCGCTGGCGCCGGGCGCGGCGCTGACGTGGCTGGCGGCGCTGCTGCCGACGCTGTTCGACGCGCTGGTCGGCGTCGTCGTCGGGGCCGTCGTGCTGCTCGTCGTCGCGGCGGTGCAGCGCGTGCGGCGCGCGCCGGCGGCGGGCTGAGCGCTCAGCCGCCGTCGCAGCGCGTGAAGCGCGCGCCGGCCAGCGGGGCCCAGCGTCCCGAGGCGACCTCCACCGACAACTCTGCGGCGACCGCCGCCGCGGCCGGGGGGGCCGCGGCACGCAGCCACAGGGCGCCCTCGTCGCGCGCCGCCAGCGCGAGGTGGGTGCCGTCGACGCGGCCGGCCAGCCCGCGGTCGTCGAGCCGCGCGTCGACGTGCTGGTGCTGCTGCAGCAGCCGCAGCGTGCGCCCGGCCGCCGCGCCGCGCCCGCACCAGCGGCCTGCGACGCGCGCCGGCACGACCCACAGGTGCAGCGTGCTGCGCCTGTCGCGCCCGACCGGCTTGTCGGGGGCGTCGACGACGACGCTGCGGTCGGGGCGCCAGTCGCCGAGGTCGTAGTCGTGCGAGACGATGCGCGTGCCCGGCGCGAGCGCGAGCAGCCGAGGGCGCAGCTGCAGGTTGACCTCGGGCAGCAGGTACATCGTGACGACGGTGGCGCGCGACAGGTCGGTCGTGAACAGGTCCTCGGTGCGGAACTCCACGCGGTCGGCGACGCCGGCGAGCACCGCGCTGCGGCGGCTGCGCTGCACGAGGTCGTCGACGATCTCGACGCCCAGGCCGGTGGCGCCGAAGCGGCGCGCGGCGAGGATCACGATGCGCCCGTCGCCCGAGCCGAGGTCGATCACGTGGTCGCCGCGGCGCACGCCGGCGAGTTCGAGCATCGCCAGCGTGACGTTGTCGGGCGTGACGACGAACGGCACGTCGGTGTCGGCGGCCGCCGGGCGGGCGAGCAGCGCTGCGGTCAGCAGCGCGCCGGCGAGCAGCGCGGCACGCCACGCCGCGTGCCGCGGCGCCATCGGCGCGCCGGACACCGGCAGAGGTTGCTGAACGGGGGGTCGCGGGCGGGCGTGGCGTTCGGACACGGAATTGATCCAAGTTGGCGCAGCCGCGCCGGGTATCCACGGGCTTGGCCGGCCGTGGCGCAGGCCCTGAAATCGGCAGCTCGCCACGTTCGATTGTCGTGCCGACCACGACCCCTGCGGCATGAACCCCTCACGCCCGAACCTCGAAGACCGCCGCCGATGGCTGCGCCGGCTGGCCGGCCTCGGTGCGACCGGCGCGCTGCCGCTGCTGGCGCCTGCGCTCGCGGCGCCCGACCCGTTCGAGGGCGACCCGTTCAAGTCGCATCCGTGGCCCGACATGCGCCGCGAGTTCCTCGGCAAGGACGCCCGCGTGCAGTTCGACGACCGGGTCAAGGTGAGCGGGCCGAAGTTCGCCGAGGACCCGATGAACGTGCCGATCAGCGTGCGCACCGACCTGCGCGACGTCGAGCAGATCACCGTCGTCGTCGACCGCAACCCGATCCGCAAGGTGCTCGACTACTGGCCGCTGCAGGCGCTGCCGGCGATCTCGTTTCGCTTCAAGCTCGAACAGGCGTCGCCGGTGCGCGCCGCGGTGCGCACGAAGGACGGCGTGTGGCACGTCGGCGGCACCTGGGTCGATTCGAGCGGCGGCGGCTGCACGGTGTCGGGTGTCACACGCAACGACGGCAGCTGGGTGCGCACGCTCGGCCAGGTGCACGCGCGCATGTTCGCGTCGAGCCCGGTGGGCGACGCCGCGGCGCGGCTGCGGCTGCAGGTGATGCACCCGATGGACACCGGGCTCGTCGGCGGCATCCCTGCGTTCTACGTCAACCGGCTGTCGGTGCGCGACGGCGACGACCGCGAGCTCGCCCGCCTGGCCACTTTCGAGCCGGTCAGCGAGAACCCGGTGTTCTCGTTCGACTTCCCGGTGCCGCCCAAGGGCGGCGTGCGCGTCGTCGGCAGCGACAACGGCGGCAACCGGATCCAGTCGCGCGTGCCGTCGCCATGAAGCAGACGACGATTTCGGCACTGGTGCTGGGCCTGCTGCTGGCCACTGCGTCGGCCCTGGCCGGCGGGCCGCGCGCCGACGAGAAGACGCTCGACTACCGGCTGCAGGCGCGCGCACTCGCCCCCGGCGTCTACGTCGTCGAGGGCGACAACGACGACTTCTCGCGCGCCAACGGCTGCAACATCATCAACACCGGGTTCATCGTCACCGGCGCCGGTGTCGTCGTCGTCAACACGGGCCCGAGCCGCCGCTACGGCGAGCAGCTGCGTGCGCTGATTGCACGCACGACGACCGAGCCGGTGGTCGAGGTGATCCACCTCAACCTGCACCCCGACTACTTCCTCGGCAACCAGGCGTTCGCCGACGTGCCGCGGCGCGCGACGACGGCCACGCGCGAGGGCATGGCGCGCGAGGGCAAGGCCTACGAGGACAACCTCTACCGGCTGTGCGGCGATTGGATGAAGGGCACCGAGGTGCTGCTGCCCGACGCGCCGGTGGCTGCCGGCACGTGGCGCGTCGGTGCACGCGAATTCGAGCTGATCGAACTGGCCGGCCACACCGACAGCGACCTCGTGCTCGTCGACCGTGCGAGCGGCGTCGCTTTCGTCGGCGGTCTCGTGTTCGTCGACCGCATCCCGACGACGCCGCACGCGCGCATCGACCGCTGGCTCGCGAGCCTGGACGCGCTGCCCGCGGCGCGCTGGCGCACGCTGGTGCCTAGCCACGGCCCGGTGCGCGACGACGCGCTCGGCGTCGAACAGACGCGGCGCTACCTGACCTGGCTCGACCAGCACCTGGCGCGCGCGGCGGCGGCCGGCGACGACCTCACCGACGTGCTCGCCGCGCCGGTGCCGGCCGAGTTCCGCGGCTGGGCCGCGTTCGGCACCGAGTACCTGCGCAACGTCACCCACCTGTACCCCGGCCACGAGCGCGCGGTGTTGCAAGGCGGGGCGTCGCGCTGAGCGGTGTTCACGTCGCTGCGCTGTGCAACGGTGGAACACCGCCTTGCGGGTAACCCCGCAAGTCCGGGGCGTTCGAAGTGGCTGGCGGCGCTGGCACGCGGATTGCCCTGAGCAGCACGTTCGGTGGCGATGGTGGCGCCGACGCTGATTGGTGTGACCTGGAGGAGAGATCGATGCGATTGAAGCTGACGACCCTGCTGGTGGGTGCCGCGATGGCCTCGCTGGCGGCCCATGCGACGGTCACGGATCAGATGATCCGCGACGACGCGAAGACGACGAGCGACGTGCTGAGCTGGGGCATCGGCACCCAGGGCCAGCGCTACTCGCCGCTGAAGACGATCAACAGCAGCAACGTCGCGCGCCTGGTGCCGATGTGGTCGTACTCGTTCGGCGGCGAGAAGCAGCGCGGCCAGCAGTCGCAGCCGCTGATCCACGACGGCGTGATGTACGTCACGGCGTCGTACTCGCGCATCTACGCGCTCGACGTCAAGACCGGCAAGCGGCTGTGGAAGTACGAGCACCGGCTGCCCGAGGGCATCATGCCGTGCTGCGACGTCATCAACCGCGGCGCGGCGCTGTACGACAACCTCGTGATCTTCGGCACGCTCGATGCGCAGCTCGTCGCGCTCGACCGCAAGACCGGCGACGTCGTCTGGAAGGAGAAGATCGACGACTACAGCGCCGGCTACAGCTACACCGCCGCGCCGCTGATCGCCGACGGCCTGCTGCTGACGGGCGTCTCGGGCGGCGAGTTCGGCGTCGTCGGCCGCGTCGAGGCGCGCAACCCGAAGACGGGCGAGAAGGTGTGGGTGCGCCCGGTCGTCGAAGGCCACATGGGCTACCGCTACGACAAGGACGGCAAGGCGATCGAGAACGGCGTCTCGGGCACCCCCGGCAAGACCTGGCCGGGCGACCTGTGGAAGACGGGCGGCGCCGCGACCTGGCTCGGCGGCACCTACGACCCGCGCACCGGCCTGGCGTACTTCGGCACCGGCAACCCGGCGCCGTGGAACAGCCACCTGCGCAAGGGCGACAACCTGTACTCGTGCTCGACGGTGGCCATCGACGTTAAGACCGGCCAGATCAAGTGGCACTACCAGAACACGCCCAACGACGGCTGGGACTTCGACGGCGTCAACGAGTTCGTGACGTTCGACGACGGCAACCGCATCCTCGGCGCCAAGGCCGACCGCAACGGCTTCTTCTACGTCAACGACGCGCGCACCGGCGAACTCGTCAACGCGTTCCCGTTCGTCAAGAAGGTCACCTGGGCCACCGGCATCGACCTCAAGACCGGGCGCCCGAACTACGTGCCCGAGAACCGCCCCGGCGACCCGACCGCGAGCGCCGACGGCAAGAAGGGCAGCGTCGTGTTCGCCGCGCCGAGCTTCCTCGGCGGCAAGAACCAGATGCCGATGGCGTACAGCCCCGACACGAAGCTGTTCTACGTGCCGTCCAACGAGTGGGGCATGGAGATCTGGAACGAGCCGATCACCTACAAGAAGGGTGCGGCCTACCTCGGCGCCGGCTTCACGATCAAGACGATCAACGACGACTACATCGGCGCGCTGCGCGCGATCGACCCGAAGACGGGCAAGATCGTGTGGGAGGTCAAGAACGAGGCCCCGCTGTGGGGCGGCGTGCTGGCCACCGGCGGCAACCTCGTGTTCTGGGGCACGCCCGAGGGCTACCTGAAGGCCGCCGACGCCAAGACCGGCAAGGTGCTGTGGCAGTACCAGACCGGCTCGGGCGTCGTCGCGCCGCCGGTGACGTGGGAAGACAAGGGCGAGCAGTACATCGCCGTCGTCTCCGGCTGGGGCGGTGCGGTGCCTCTGTGGGGTGGCGACGTGGCCAAGAAGGTCAACTACCTCGAGCAGGGCGGCATGGTGTGGGTCTTCAAGCTGATGAAGTGAGGACCTGAGCCGGTGCGTCTGGCACCGGCCGGACGGGGGGCTGCGGCGACGCAGCCCCTTTTTCTTGCGCGCCCGCGCCGTGCGCCGCGGGTCCGCGTGCGTCGCGACGCACCCGCTGCCGTGGCGTGCGGCTTACTGCCAGGCCACGAGCTCCATCGTCAGCGTGCCGCCGTGGACGAACGCGTAGCGCGCCGGCTCCTCGCGCGTCAGGCGCACGAGGCCGGGGCCGGGGCAGTACCACTCGGTGGTCACCAGCGGCAGGTCGCGCCAGCCGGCCACCGAGTCGGCGAACATGTGCACGCTGGCGACGCCGCGCACGCGCAGGCAGCGCGCGAAGCGGCCGGCGGGCGTCTCGACGACTTCGTCGGTGGCCTCGATCTGGTAGTGCATCGCCACCGGCGGCACGACGTGGCGCAGTTCGGGCGGGAAGTCGGCGCGCCGTCGCAGCAGGTACGTCGTCGTCGGCGCCTGCCACTGCGTGCCGACGCGGTACGGCGCCTTGAGCACGTAGCGGCGCTGCGCGTCGGGCCGCGGCTCGGCGTCGAGGTCGCTCTTGCTCGCGACGCGGTAGATGCCGCTGTCGTCGGCGCGCAGCCAGTAGTCGACGCCGTCGTCGCTGCGCCGCCGCCACGCCGGGCCGTCGTCGAGCGCCTCGCGGCCGAGCGTGCGCAGCCGCAGCGTCTCGTGCTCGACGGCGGCCGAGTCGTCGCGCTCGCTCGTCACGCGGTACGTCCACTCGTGGCCGGCGTCGAGCGGGAACAGGGCCTCGCCTGCCGGTGCGCGGCAGCCGGCCAGCGCGGCAGCGGCCAGCGCGAGCGCGGCCAGAGGCCGGGACGGGTGGGCGAGCGTTGCCGTCATTTCTCGGGCAGTTGCGGCACCGGCAGGTCGCGGATCCTGATCTCCTGCGCCTCGCTGCCGGGCCGCAGCCACGACAGGCCCTGCGCGCCGCGCCGCGGCTCGGCGGTGCCGAGCTGGCTGATGCCCTGGCGAACCTTCTTCAGCGCGTCGTTGAGCAGCGCGTGCAGGTCCTTGCTGTACGGCAGCCGGTAGGCGCGCGGCTCGGGGGCGGGCTTGCCGTCGACGAGCTCGTGGACCCAGACGTACAGCGCGCCCGGCGTCGTCTTGCCGGGCTCCTCGATGACGGCGGCGAGCAGCACGAAGCGCTCGGGCAGCGGCTCGCGGCTCGGGCGCCCCCACACGTCGCCCAGCGTGGCCGACGCCGCGAACCACAGCCCCACGGCGCCGGCGACGACGGCCGCGCGCGCCCATCCCGGCCAGCGCGAGAAAAGCAGCGCGAGCGCCGCCGCGAACACCACGGCGACGTAGAGCCACAGCAGGACGTCGGTGCCGCTCACGAGCGCTCCACGATCGACTTCGGCAGCGTGTTGACGTCGCGCACCCCGCCGTCGCGCTCGACGGTGAAGCGCACCGCGGTGGCCTCGTCGCCCTTGCGCGCGAGGTCGACGCTGCCGTAGAAGACGACGCTCGCGCGCGGGTTGACCTTGACGACCGAGACGTTGACCGTCACCGGCTGGCTGTTGCGGCTTTCGTAGTAGTGCACGTTGACGGTGTACTCGCCGGGCGCGAAGCCGCGGATCGTCACCACCTCCTGGTTCAGCGGATTCACGATCTGGCGGCCGTCGATCACGATCGTGTCGTTGGTCATCCCGCGGTCGTCGCGGTCCAGGTGCATCATGCCGCCTTCGCGCGCGCGGAACCACACGAGGTTGCCCGCCGGGTCCTGGACCCAGGTGTCGATGTCGTTGGGGTCCATGTCCGGCCACGTCACGGTGACGATGAACTCGGCCTTGGCGTCGATCACGCCGGTGCGCGCCTTCGGGTTCATCGCCACCAGCGCCACTGCGAACAGCAGCACGAAGACCAGCAGCGTGTTGAACAGCAGGTCGCTGAACGGGTCGAGGTCGTCGTGGCGGCGCCGGCGCAGGTAGGCCATCGCTGCTTCAGCCTAGATCCGGCAGTTGGGCGCGCCTGAGCGGGCCGTCATCGGGCGCGCTGGCAAGGCGCGAACCGCAGCGATGGCGCGGGCCATCGCGAGGATTCGCAACGCCGCCAGCGTGCCCGAGGGCGGCTCGATCGGGTGCGCAGCGTCCTCACCCAAGAGGTGACCGTCCGCGTGGGCGAAAACACCAAGCATGAGAGGAGGGGGTGCATGCAAATCGAGCGGCCGACTGCCGGATCTGGGGTCAGCCCAGCTCCCCGCCGGCGATCGACGCCGCGACGCGGTCGGCCAGACGGTCGAGCAGCAGCAGCTGCAGCCCGAGCCAGAGGTTGGCGACGAGGCCCACCAGCGTCGTGTACAGCGCGATCGCCATCCCCTCGGTCATCTGCTTGAGCAGCAGCTGCACCTCGGCGAGCTCGAACACCTGGCTCGCAGCCAGCCGCGACGCCATCACGATGAAGCCGACGACGGTGCCGAGCAGGCCGAGCTTGATCGCCGAGGCGGCGAACCACCACGCCGTCTCGTGCGGGCCGTGGCTGCGCTCGGCCAGGCGCTGCGCGGCCTGCGGGTCGGCACCGCCGCCCTCGAGCCGCCACAGGCGCGCCCATTCGCCGTCGGGCGCGGCCTCGCGGGCCAGTCGCCACGCGCGCCGTCCGCACCACGCGGTCACGGCCAGCGCGAGCGCGACGATCAGCAGGCTGATGCGGCTCGGGTCGCGCTCGACGAGCAGCGTCCAGCCACCGGCGCGCGCGACCTGCCAGCCGACGAACAGCGCCAGCGCCGTGTGCAGCACCCAGGCCCAGAACAGGCCCTGCGCGAGCGTGCGCGTGCCGCTAGCGGCGACCGTGCCGCCACCGCGCCGGATCGCGACGTCGAGCAGCGCCTTCACGCCTTCGGCTCCGTCGCGCTGGCAGCCGCATGCGGCGGCGCAGCGGTCACAGCTCGATCTCCATGCCGGCGTAGGCGATCTCGATCGTCCGTGCGCCCGGCACGCCAGTGCAGCCGCTGGCAGCCAGCGGCTGCAGCAGCACCTTGCGCGCGGCACGCGCTTCGAACAAGGCGGCGATCCACGGCGGCGGCAGCGTCCCCGCGGGCCCTTCGCGCCACACGCGGCAATCGCCGCCGACGATCACGCAGTCGCTGTCGTCCATCCAGGGAGCCGGCGGCGTCGAGGCCTTGTCGAGGGCGGGGGCGTAGAACAGCTGGTGGCCGCTCGCGGCGTCGCGCACGACGAGCGCGATCGCCTCGCCGGCGCCGCTGCCTTGCCCGGCGTCGAGACCCACCGCGGTGAAGTCCAGCGACGGCCAGGCGTCGATGCGAAAGCGCGCGAGCTGCGCGTCACCGGCCACCGCGACGAGGCGCCAGTGCACGTCGCAGTAGTGCTGCAGCACCGGCAGCACCGGCAGCCCGACCGTCAGCTGCTCGAACACCGCCGGCGTCGCGTACAGGTCGATCGGGTGACCGTCGCGCAGGCTCAGCAGCCCGCTCGCGTGGTCGGCGCGCGCGTCGGTCAGCACGACGGCGATCGGCTCGTCGCGGCTCGGCGGCTCCAGCGCGTCGGGCACCGCGCCGGCGGCGTCGAGCATCAGCCAGTGGTGGCCATCGACCGACAGGCCCAGGCCCGGCCGCTGGGTGGGCCGCTTCGGTGGCGGGCCGAGGACGACGATCTTCACCGCGATCGTCCGCAGGTGCGGACCGTTGTCGGTGGCAGGTTCGGCGCGGCGGCCATCGGATCTCCCTCGCAATCGTGTTGTGTCTGGTGACGGTTCCGGACCGCAGCGCCGCGCCCTGCAGGCGATGCATGCGGCCATGCGCTGCGATCGTGAGCAAGAGCCATGCCGCCAACAGGCCCTGCCGGATGGCTGGTGCGTGCAGGTCCGGCGGCTGCGGCTGGACCGCGATCGCCGGCGCCATGCCGCGCCGGCACGGGGCAGGGCCGGGCGCTCGCCGAGGCGTCAGTTCCGGTTCCAGCGCAGCTTGCGGTAGATCGTGTTGCGGCTGATGCCCAGCCGCTTCGACGCTTCCGAGATGTTGCCGCCCACCGCCTCGAGCGTGAGGCGGATCGTCTCGATCTCGATCTCCTCGAGCGAGCGGCCGGCCACCGGTGGCGCGGCGGGCAGGGTCGGCGCCGGCGGCGGTACCGGGCGCGGTGGCGGCACGGGCGGCGCCGCGACGGCCGGCGCCGCCGGGAACTCGTCGCCGGCCTGCGCCGCGGCCGCGCGTGCGTCGTCGAGGAAGTCGTCGCTGAGGTGCTCGACCGTGATCGTCGGCTGCCCGGCGGCCATCACGGCGGCGGTGCGCAAAACGTTAAACAGCTGGCGCACATTGCCCGGCCAGCGGTACGCCTGGAACAGCCGCACGACCTCGGGGCTGAGCTGCAGCGGGCGCTGCGGCGACTCGCGCTCGAGGATGCGCCGCGCCAGCGCCATCAGGTCGGTGCGCTCGCGCAGCGGCGGCAGCCGCACCGCCAGCCCGTTGAGGCGGTAGTACAGGTCCTCGCGGAACGTGTGGGCGGCGATCATCTCGCGCAGGTTGCGGTGCGTCGCACAGATGATCGCGACGTCGACGCCGATCGACTTGGTGCTGCCCAGCGGCGTGACCTGGCGCTCCTGCAGCACGCGCAGCAGGTGCGCCTGCAGCGGCAGCGGCATGTCGCCGATCTCGTCGAGGAACAGCGTGCCGCCGTTGGCCTGCACGATCTTGCCCACCGCACCCTTGCGCCGCGCGCCGGTGAACGCGCCTTCCTCGTAGCCGAACAGTTCGGCCTCGATCAGCGTCTCGGGGATCGACGCGCAGTTGACGGCGACGAACGGCTGCCGCGAGCGGCGCGAGTCGTGGTGGATCGCGCGCGCCAGCAGTTCCTTGCCGGTGCCGGTTTCGCCGAGGATCAGCACCGGGATGTCGCGGTCGAGCACGCGGCGGATCTTGGCGACGACCTGCTCGATCTGGGCGTCGCCGGTCTGCAGCTGCGCGAGGCCCGAGGGCGACGCATCGCGCGCCGATGCGGCCGGCGCGCCGGCCGGCGGCGCCGCGGGCGCAGCCGGCTCGGCGGCGGCCGGCGGGGTCCGGGGCCGGTCGGGCAGGTCGTGCCAGACCGGAAAGTTGAAGCGCGCGACGACGTGGAACTGGCGCCCGCCGGGCGTCGTGACCGCCACTGGCGTGGCCAGCGGCGAGCGGAACTGGTCGACCAGCGCGCCGACGCTGGTGCCGAACAGCGACACCAGTGTGTGCATGCGCACCGCGGCGCTGCTCATGCCGAGCTGGTCGAGCGCGCCGCGGTTGGCGCCGACGATGCGTCCCTCGGGGGAGACGGCGAGGATGCCCTCCATCAGCGTGCCGATGAACTCCACCCGGCTGTGGAAGTGCAGCCGCATCACGTGGCGGAAGTCGTCGTTGAGCCAGTGGTTCTCGATCATCCGCGCCGACATCTTCACCAGCCCCATCGTGTGCTGGTGGTAGCTGCGGTGGTCGCCGGTGACGTCGAGCACGCCGAGGATGTTGCCGCGCGGGTCGAGGATCGGCGCGGCCGAGCAGGTGAGGAAGTGGTTGGCGTGCAGGAAGTGCTCGTCGGCGTGGACGAGCGTGGGCGCCTCGTCGACGAGCGCCGTGCCGATCGCGTTCGTGCCCTTGGCGGGCTCGGACCAGTTGACGCCGGGCTGCAGCGCGACCTTCTGCGCCTTCGCGAGGAAGTCGTCGTCGCCGATCGCGTGGATGATCGTGCCGGTGGCGTCGCACAGCACGACCATGCTCTCGGTGTTGACGATCTGCTCGTAGAGCATCTCCATCACCGGCGCGGCGTGGCTGTACAGCCGCAGGTTGCGCTCGCGCACGATGCTGAGGTCGGAGCGGCCGAGCGGCGCGTGATCGGGGCGCTCGATGCGTGACAGCCCGAACGCCGCGCAGCGCTCGTGCGACTGCTTGATCGCGTCGATGTGCCCCGGATGCGGTACGGTGGCGGTCAGCGAGGCCGCACGCCCCTCGCGCTCGGCACGCATGCGCCCGGCCACGCCGGTGGCGAATGTTCGGTAGGCAGGCATCCTTCGTCTCCTCTACTGCAGCGGGCGCGGCTTCGCTGTCCGCGTCCCAGGCGCGAGTGTTCCACATGCTGCATCGCGAACCTGAACCGTTCCTGATCGGAACACGGGCCCCGGGCCGACCCCGACGCGGCGCGGCGCGGCCGGCGCCGCGGCCGATGGCACGTGGTTTGCAAAAAACGGCGCATCCCTGCATTCCAACCACGGAGCGACCTTCCGATGATCACGCTGCCCCTTCGTTTCGACCTGCGGCCGTTCGCCGCCGCCCTCGTGCTGGCGCTGTCGGGCACGGCGTTCGCCCACGGCGACGTCACGCCGCAGGCCGTCGATACCCGCGAGCTGCCGCAGCTCGGCGAGCAGTGGCGCACCGAGAACCCCTACCGCAGCAATGCGGTGGCGGTGCGCATCGGCAGTTCGGCGTACAACCAGAACTGCGCGCGCTGCCACGGGCTCGAGGCGGTCTCGGGCGGCATCGCGCCGGACCTGCGCAAGCTCGACAGTGACTGCGCGACACTGCGCGACGACAGGCGCAAGGCGGCGTGCGTGAAGGAGATGGACGACTTCTTCCTCGGCAAAGTGCGCCGCGGCGTGACGCGCAACGGCGCGGTCTACATGCCGCCTTTCGAGGGCATCTTGAGTCAGGAGGCGATGTGGTCGATCAAGTCGTACCTCGAGACGCGGCGGGAGAAGCCGATTTGACGCCGCCAGCCGACCGCCGGCGCCGCCGGCTGATCACGGCGGCGGCTGCCGCCGTCGCCACTGCTGCGCTGCCGCTGGCTGCGCGTGCGCAGGCGCTGGCGCGCGTGAAGGAGCGCGGGCGGCTGTCGGTGGCGGTCTACCACGACATGCCGCCGTTTCACGTCGGCGGCGAGGGCATCGACGTGCTGCTCGCGCGTGCGCTGGCGCAGCACCTCGGGGTCACGCTGTCGCTGCTGCCGTTCCACGCCGGCGAGAGCATGGGCGACGACCTGCGCAACATGGTCTGGCGCGGACACTATCTCGGCTTCGGTCCGGCCGACGTGATGCTGCACGTGCCGGTCGACCCGCCGCTGATGCGCGCGACGCCGCAGGTCGAGATCTTCGCGCCGTACTACCGCGAGCGGGTGATGATCGCGCGCCGGCTCGACGCCGTGCCGCGCATGGACGGTCTGGCCGACTTCGGCACGCAGCGCATCGCGGTGGCGGGGCAGAGCCTGGCCGGCTGGCTGCTGATCGGTGCCGAAGGCGGGCGTTACCGCGACCAGCTGGACACCAGGATCGCCGACGGCACCGAGGCCGCGCATCGGCTGCGGCGCGGTGAAGTCGCCGGCGCCGCGGGGCTCGCCTCCGAGCTCGAGTCGGTGCTGGGCGGCGCCAGCGGCGTGGCGATCGAGCCGCTGCCGCTGCCGCAGATGCGCAACGGCTGGGCGGTCGGTATGGCCGTCAAGCGTGACGCGCGCGATCTCGCGCAGGCGCTGCAGGCGGCCGTCGAGGCGCTCGCCGCCAGTGGCGAACTGCCGGCGATGTTCGCGTCGCGCAACGTGTCGTGGCGCCGGCCGTGACAGCGCGGCGACGCTGTCACGGCGTGGAACACCGCTAGGGTTAGACCTAGGTTTCGGCGCCGAGGCCACCTTCGCAACATACGCCACAGGCTCCGTGGCGTCGCCAGGGTAGGCTGCGCCGGTATGCCCCGTGTCCACTCCACCCCGAGGACCCCATGCAGAAGACCTTGCACATCAACCCCGACAAATGCACCGGCTGCCTGCAGTGCGAGATGGCGTGCTCGTTCGAGAACTACGCCACCTACGCGCCGGCGAAGTCGCGCATCAAGGTGTTCGACTTCCACCATACCGGGCGCAAGGTGCCCTACACCTGCACGCAGTGCGACGAGGCCTGGTGCCTGCACGCGTGCCCGGTCGAGGCGATCACGATCGACAAGCTCACGGGCGCCAAGGTCGTCAACGAGACGACCTGCGTCGGCTGCAAGGTGTGCACGATCAGCTGCCCGTTCGGCACGATCAATTACGTGCAGGAAACCGGCAAGGTGCAGAAGTGCGACCTGTGCGGCGGCCAGCCGGCCTGTGCCGAAGTCTGCCCCACCGGCGCGATCACCTACATCGACGCCAACTGGACGGGCCTCGCGAAGATGCAGGCCTGGGCCGACAAGCTCGGCAACCAACCCGCTGCCGCATAAGGAGTACGACATGTCCTGGGCAGGAAAGATCCTCCGCGTCAACCTGAGCGCCGGCACCGTCAAGGCCGAGCCGCTGAACATGGACTGGGCGCGCGCCTACCTCGGCTCGCGCGGCCTGGCCACCAAGTACATCGTCGAGGAGGTCGACCCGAAGGTCGACCCGCTGGGCCCCGACAACAAGATCATCTGGGCGACCGGCCCGCTCACCGGCACGATGGCCTCGACCGGCGGGCGCTACACCGTCGTCACCAAGGGCCCGCTGACCGGCGCGATCGCGTGCTCGAACTCGGGCGGCCACTGGGGCGCCGAGCTCAAGATGGCCGGCTGGGACATGATCATCTTCGAGGGCAAGTCGGCCAAGCCGGTGTACCTGTACGTCGAGGACGACACGGCCGAGCTGCGCGACGCCGGCCACTTGTGGGGCAAGAGCGTCTGGGAGACCGAGGAGACGCTGAAGAAGCAGCACCAGGACCCGCTGCTGCGCATCTCGAGCATCGGCCTGGCCGGCGAGAACCAGGTGCTGTTCGCCGCCGTCGTCAACGACCTGCACCGCGCGGCCGGCCGCTCGGGCGTCGGCGCCGTGATGGGTAGCAAGAACCTCAAGGCGATCGCGGTGCGCGGCACCAAGGGTGTCGGCAACATCAAGAACCCGAAGGAGTTCATGAAGGTCACCTTCGAGAAGAAGAAGGTGCTCGCCGACAACGCCGTCACCGGCCAGGGCCTGCCGACCTACGGCACGCAGGTGCTGATGAACGTCATCAACGAGATCGGCGCGCTGCCCACGCGCAACCACCGCGACGTGCAGTTCGAGGGCGCGAAGGACATCTCGGCCGAGGCGATGGCCACGCCGCGCAAGAGCGACGGCAAGCCGCAGCTCGTCACGAACCAGGCGTGCTTCGGCTGCACGATCGCGTGCGGGCGCATCAGCAAGATCGACCAGACGCACTTCAGCGTGCAGAACAAACCGCAGTACTGGGGCGCCTCGGGCGGCCTCGAGTACGAGGCGGCGTGGGCGCTCGGCGCGGCCAACGGCGTCAACGACCTCGAGGCGCTGCAGTACGCCAACCTGATCTGCAACGAGCACGGCATGGATCCGATCAGCTTCGGCGCCACCGTCGGCGCAGTGATGGAGCTGTACGAGATGGGCGTGCTGACGAAGGAGCAGCTCGGCATCGAGGCGCCGTTCGGCTCGGCGAAGGCGCTGTGCGAGTTCGCCGACATGACGGCGCGCGGCATCGGCTTCGGCAAGGAGATCGGGCAGGGCAGCAAGCGTCTGACCGCCAAGTACGGGCATCCCGAGCTGAGCATGAGCGTCAAGGGCCAGGAGTTCCCGGCCTACGACAGCCGCGGCATCCAGGGCATGGGGCTGACCTACGCGACGAGCAACCGAGGGGCATGTCACCTGCGCAGCTACACGGTCGCTTCCGAAGTGCTCGGCATCCCGGTCAAGACCGACCCGCTGAGCGCCGAGGGCAAGCCCGAGCTCGTGAAGGCCTTCCAGGACGCCACCGCGGTGTTCGACTCGGCGGGCATCTGCGTGTTCACGAGCTTTGCGTGGACGCTGGCCGACGTGCAGCCGCAGCTCGCCGCCGCCTGCGGCGAGGAGTTCACGCTCGACAACCTCAACGTGATCGGCGAGCGCATCTGGAACATGGAGCGCGACTTCAACAACCGCGCCGGCTTCACGGCCAAGGACGACACGCTGCCGCCGCGCCTGCTCAACGAGCCGGCCAAGACGGGGCCGGCGAAGGGTCTGGTCAACAAGCTGCCCGAGATGCTGCCGAAATACTACGAAGTGCGAGGCTGGAACCCCGACGGCACGCTCAAGCCCGAGACGCGCGCGCGGCTGGGGCTGTGATCCGGCGTCCGCGTTGAACCCACCCGAAGGCGGTCGCGAGACCGCCTTCTCACTTCGAGAACCCACGATGAAGCACGTGATCCTCGGCGCCGGCCCGGCCGGCGTCATCGCGGCCGAGACGATCCGCAAGCACGCGCCACACGACGAGATCCTGATCGTCGGCGACGAGCCCGAGGCGCCGTACTCGCGCATGGCGATCCCGTACCTGCTGATCGGCCACATCGGCGAGGAGGGCACGCACCTGCGGCACGGCAGCGACCACTACGCGAAGCTGCGCATCGGCATCCGGCGCGGCGTGCGTGCGACCGGTGTCGACACGAAGGCGCGCACCGTGGCGCTCGACGACGGCACCGCGGTGCCGTTCGACCGCCTGCTGATCGCCACCGGCTCGCGCCCGGCGAGCCCGCCGATCCCCGGCATCCACACCGACGGCGTGCACACCTGCTGGACGCTGAAGGACGCGAGGGCCATCATGCAGCGCGCGCAGAAGGGCGCGCGGGTGATCCAGATGGGCGCCGGCTTCATCGGCTGCATCATCATGGAAGCACTCGCGGCGCGCGGCGTGCAGCTGACGGTCGTCGAGATGGGTGACCGCATGGTGCCGCGCATGATGGGCCCGACGGCCGGCGGGATGATCAAGGCGTGGTGCGAAGCCAAGGGCGTGCGCGTGTTCACCGGTGCGCGCGTCGAGGCGATCGAGCCGCACGCGCCGCTGCGCGTGCGCCTGTCGACCGGCGACCACCTCGAGGCCGACCTCGTGATCAGCGCCACCGGCGTCAAGCCGGCGATCGGCTTCCTCGAGAACTCCGAGATCAAGTGCCTGCAGGGCGTGCTGACCGACGAGCACATGCAGACGACCGTGCCGGACATCTACGCCGCCGGCGACTGCGCCGAGGCGTTCGACAAGGTCAGCGGCAAGACGGTGGTCAGCGCGATCCAGCCCAATGCGGCCGACCAGGCGCGCGTGGCGGGGCTCAACATGGTCGGACTGAAGGCCGAGCTCAAGGGCGTCACGCAGATCAACGTGCTCGACACGCTCGGGCTGATCTCGGCCAGCTTCGGCAACTGGCAGGGCGTGCCCGGCGGCGACCACGTCGAGCTGACCGACCGCGACGCCGGCAAGCACTTGAGCCTGCAGTTCGCCGGCGACCGCCTCGTGGGCTGCAACAGCATCGGCTGGACCGAGCACGTCGGCGTGATGCGCGGCCTCGTCGAAGGGCAGGTCAGCCTCGGCGAATGGAAGGACAAACTGCTCGCCGACCCGACGCTGCTGATGGAGGCCTACCTCGCCCGCGCGCAGGCGCAGGAGGCGCGCGCCCTGGTCAAGGCCTGACGGCACGCCGGCAACGCCTGCGGCCGTCATGCGGCAACATCGCGGCATGCAGATCACGTTCAAGCTCTACGCCAGCCTCGCGCAGTACCTGCCGCCCGAGGCGCGCAGCGGCAACCAGGTCGTGCTCGACGTCGCGCCCGGCGCGACGATCGCGCAGGTCATCGAGCCGTTCGCACTGCCGATGAAGCTGGTGCACCTGGTGCTGATCAACGGCGTCTACGTGCCGCCCGAGGAGCGCGCGACGCGCACGCTCGCCGACGGCGACGTGCTCGCGATCTGGCCGCCGATCGCCGGCGGCTGAGCGGGCGGCGCGCGTGCTGCCGCACGACGGGCCCGTCTTCGAGCGCGAGATGGGCTGCACGGCCGACGAACTGCGCGGCTGGCTGCCGGGCGCCTGCCAGGGCGCCGCGCTCGCGTGGCGCGACGGCGGCGCCGACGTGACGCTGGGCGCCGGCCGGCTGCGCCTCGACTGGCAGGTGCTGCCGCCGCGGCGCATCGCGCTGATCGAGCTGCCGCGGCTGGCGGTGTGCTTTCACTTCGAAGGCGTGACCGACGACGAACGCTGCCGCTTCATGCGCCGCTTCGACCTGTGCACGCAGCGCGGCGGCGGGTAAGAAGACCAACTCGGCTGCGGCTGGCGTGTCGAAGGCGTCCATGCCAGGAATGACGTGTCTGTCTTTTCCTTCGCATGGACGCCTGCATGACCATACACGGTGATGCGCGTTCCCTTGGCGCGCGGTCGCTCTTTCCGGCCGCACGTCCGCGACGACGCGAGCGTATGGCGGATTGCTGCAGTGTGGATCACTCGCAGCGGAAGTTGGACGCGTCTTCCAGACTTCCCGAGCCGGTGTAGCGGGCGACTTTCGGGTATGGGCACAGGGGTCGGGTCCGGCCGGGCGACCAGGCCGTGGGCACGTCGGAGTTGGCACCTCCGGCATTGCCCGGGCCGCGCGCGGTGGCCGTGATGCGCTCGGGGGCCATGCCCTGTTCGACCCATGTCACCAGCGGCGTGATCAGATCGAACTGGTCGGTGGCCGGGCCGCCAGCGCAATGGCCCATTCCAGGCACACGGAAAAGGCGCGCGAAGTCCGAGGCATCACCGCCGTGCCTGTTCTGGAGGCCCTGGTACCAGCGTTCGGTATCGTGCACCGAGAAGATCGCGTCGCTGACGCCGTGATAGGCGAGGATCTTGCCGCCGCGGTTGCGCACACGGGACAGATCGGTGGGGTTGGGCGGTGTCATGAAGCTCATGGCCGACTCGGTGTAGGTGGCGTTGGTCGCCTGGATCGAATGGACCAGCGCATCGATGTCGGCGCCGAGCGTGAAGGCGGGACCATTGAATCCCACGGGTGACACGGGCGGGACGCCGAAGATCATCGCGACTGCGCCCGAGTCGAGGATCAGGGGTGCATTGAACTCCCAGAACGCCACCCCCGCCGAGGCCAGCCCGCTGTCGAACGGGAAACCCGCGTAGATCGGCGTGCCGTCGCTCTTGACCGCACCGCTGAAGATCGGTTCGAGCACGATCTTTTGCAGGGTCGACAGGCAGGTGCCGTCGCGGCCACCGGTGCAAGTCGGCACATCGCGCATGAAGTTGAACGCAGCCTGACAGGCGGTGGTGTCTTGAATGAGGCCGTCACTGGCGCCGTCGAGCGCGTCGCATTTGGCCAGCACCGCCGCCGAGACGGTGGCACGCTCGGCTTGCGTGAACGCCGTTTCCAAGCCCGCCGCTGTGGCGGGGTCACCACTGGCGAGCAAAGCATAGCGTTGCGCGCCGAAGATGTTGGCCACAGCCGCCTTTGGCAGGTTGAAGCCGGGGGCGCCGATGAGAAAGCCGTCGTACTGATCGGCATAGCGCGCGGCGGCCACCATCGCATGACGGCCACCGTTGGAGCACCCACCGATGTAGGAGCGGTCCGGGGCCTTGCCGTAAGCCCGTCGGATCAGATCCTTGGCGATCGGCGTGAGCGTGCCTACCGCCTGGTAGCCGTAGTCGAGTCGCGCCTGCGGGTCGAGACCGAAAGCCGGCCCGCCGTGGAGGGCATTGTTGTGGCCGGCATCGGAACTCAACACGGCGAAGCCTTGATGCAAGGCGTTGGTCAGTGGACCACCACCGTACGCCCCCAGGGCTGTCACGACGGCGCCGTCGATGCCGCCATTGGCCTGATACCAGAAGCGGCCGTTCCATGCCTTGGGCAGACGCATCTCGAACCCGATCGCGTAGGTCTTCCCGTCTACCGGACTCACGCGCTCGTTGACCTTGCCCGTGACCAGGCAGTGTTCGCCGATGTCCTGGCCGGCCACCTTCAGCGTGCCGGCGGCGACTGTGGCCACGCCGGTGATCGTCAGTCCTGTCGGCAGCGTGCCCCACTGGGTGGCCAGGGCCTCGCAGGTGCTGGGCAGCGCGGCCGGCGTGGCGGCGCTCAACCGGGGCGGGTCATCGCCGCCACCTCCGCAGCCGCTGATTCCGGCCACCATGAAAGCGGCCAGCGCCGCCCGGTACAACTTTCGCTCATGCATCGAGTCGTCTCCTCTGATCCGTGTGCAGGCCTCGCCGCAGGTCGCCTGTGGGTTGTGACGAGTGGCGGCCAGATAGTTAATTTAAAGAACTAACTAAGGCACTGAATGCGGAATTACACCGATGCTCGTTGGGCGCTATTGATTCAAGTGGTGAATGATGAGTTGATTCCTTCGGGAAGACGCGCGCACCGCTCGCGCGCGCGACAATCGCCGCATGAGCGCCGCCAAGAAGCCGTCCTCGGCCGATGCCATGACGCCTGCGGCACGCTTGGCCGAGGTCCAGCTCAAGTCCATCGTGGGCTATCAACTCGCCCAGGCAGCGATCGTGACGATGCAGGTGTTCGTCAGTCGCGTGGGCAGTCGTTTCGCGCTGCGGCCGGTGGAGTACACGATCCTGGCCTTGGTGACCGACAACGACGGAATCTCGCCGCGTCAGCTGGCGCAGGCTCTGGCGGTCACGCCGCCCAACATCACCGCGTGGCTGGACCGTCTCGAGGCACGCGGTCTGCTGCGACGTCAGCGCAACACGACCGACGCGCGCTCGCACCATCTCCATGCCACGCCCGAAGGCGCCGAGCTGGCGCAGCGAGCGAGTGCCGCACTGATCGAAGGCGAGAGGGAAACCTTGACCACGCTCTCCGCGGCCGAGCATGCGATGCTGCTCGAGCTGCTGCACAAGGCGGCACGCAGCCGGCGGCGTGCCTGAGCGGGGGGCTGCGCCGGGCCGATCTGGTCGGAGTGGCGCTAAGTCCGGTGGCGTCGGCAGGCGCCAGCCCGCGTTGGATTAGACGTTGCTCGTCGCGCGTACCTCGCCGATCGTCGTCAGCCCCTGCAGCACCTTCTCGATGCCGTCCTGGCGCAGCGTGCGCATGCCGTCGGCCAGCGCCTGGTCGAGCAGCTGCTCGACGCGGCCACCACCGACGATGAGCTGGCGCAGCGGCCGCGTGACGGTCAGCAGCTCGTGGATGCCGACGCGGCCGTCGAAGCCGCTGCCGTCGCAGCGCGGGCAGCCAGGGGCCTCGTGGAAGCGGATGCGCCCGTCTTCGCCAAAGCGCGCGCGCCAGTCGGCCAGCACCGCGTCACGCGACGGGCGCAGCGCCTCGGGGAACACGTGCAGGTGGTCGCCGAGCAGGTCGTCGACCTCGGCGTCGGTCGCGTCGCGCGACGTGCGGCAGTGCGGGCACAGCCGGCGCACCAGGCGCTGCGCGAGCACCGCGAGCAGCGAGTCGCCGAAGTTGAACGGGTCCATGCCCATGTCGAGCAGCCGCGTGACGGTCTCGGGCGCGCTGTTGGTGTGCAGCGTGCTGAGCACCAGGTGGCCGGTCAGCGACGCCTCGATCGCGACGTGCGCCGTCTCCTCGTCGCGGATCTCGCCGACCATGATCACGTCGGGGTCGGCGCGCAGGAAGGCGCGCAGCGCCTTCGCGAAGGTCCAGTCGATCTTCGGGTTGACCTGCACCTGGCGCAGCCCGCGCTGCGTGATCTCGATCGGGTCCTCGGCCGTCCAGATCTTGCGGTCGGGCGTGTTGATCTCGCCGAGTGCCGAGTGCAGCGTCGTCGTCTTGCCGCTGCCGGTGGGGCCCACGCACAGCACCATACCGTAGGGACGGTGGATCGCGTGGCGCAGCCGCGCGAGGTTGTCGGCCGACAGGCCGAGCTGGTCGATCGGCAGCGGCTTGGCCGACGCGAGGATACGCATCACGACGTCCTCGAGGCCGTTGGCGGTCGGGATCGTCGCGACGCGCAGCTCGATCTTGTGCTGCGGCGAGAAGCGCGCGAAGTTGATCTTGCCGTCCTGCGGCTTGCGGCGCTCGCTGATGTCGAGGTCGCACATGATCTTGATGCGCGCCACCAGCGCCGCGCGGTAGGTGTGCGGCAGCTCGAGGTAGGGCTTGAGCACGCCGTCGCGGCGGAAGCGGATGCGCACCTTCTCGCGCCCGGGCTGCGTCTCGATGTGGATGTCGGACACGCGCTGCATCCACGCGTCGACGATCATCGTGTTGACGAGCTTGACGAGCGAGTTGTCGGACTGCTCGATCGCCGGCTCGTCGTCGCGCTCGGCGGCGGGCAGCTGCTGCTGCTCGAGTGACGCCAGCAGCTGGCTCGCGTCGGGGGGTTCGAACTCGATCGGCGCGCCCTGGTGCGCGACCGCGGTGTCGGCGTGACGCGCGTCCATGCCGAAGCGCTCGTAGATCGGCGGCAGCGCGCGCGCGATGTCGCTGGCCGGTGCGAGCGCCGGCACGATCTTGCACTGCGAGACGAACTCGAGCTCCTCGAGCGCGGGGCGCACGGTGGGGTCGTCCATCGCGACGATCAGCCGCGAGCCGCGGCGCAGCAGCGGCAGCGCGTTGAGCCGGTGCGCGACCGCGAACGGCACGCAGCGCGCGGCTTCGATCTCGACCGGGAACGCGGCGAGGTCGACGACCGGGTAGCCCATCTTGCGCGCCAGCGCGGTCTGCAGGTCCTGCCGCGAGACGATGCCGTTGCGCACCAGCAGCTGGCCCAGCGGCACCGAGCGGTCGAGCTTCTGCTGTGCGAGCGCCTCGTCGAGCTGCTCCTCGGTGATCAGGCCCAGACCGAGCAGTGCCTCGCCGATGCGCATCATCGGCATGCGCGCCTGGTGGTCGATCGCGGCGACCAGTTCGTCGGCGCTGGCGACCTTCTTCGCGAGCAGCGCTTCAGCGGGCGGACGCGCCGTGGTCGGGGGCTGCGTCTTCGGCTCGGGCGGCGCGTCGAGGCGCAGCTCGGCTTCGACCGGCGGCGTGCTGCACGCCGTGCCCGGCGCGGCTGCCGTGTCGGGTGCGGCTGTCGTGTCGAGCGGCGCATCCAGCACGAAGCCGCTGTAGCGTCCCTGCGGCACGAACACCGCCTGCACCGCGCCATGGTCGCCGTGCGGGACGAAAAGGAACAGCCCGGCGTCGGTCTCGACGTGGCCGACGGTCTCGCCGCAGCGCGCCTGACCCATCGCCGTGAGCAGGCGATAGCGCTGTACCGTGGGGCGCGCGTCGTCGCTGCGCGCGGGCTGCAGCGGCACGGTCAGCGTCAGCTGCTGGATCTGCGCGAACGCGAACGGCATCGCCTGGCGGCCGCTGCCGATGCGCACGCGGGCGGTGCGCTGCGCGGGATCGAACGCGGTCAGCTGGCCGCGGATCGTGCGGCCCGTCGTACCTTCGATCGTGCACTCGGCCGGCAGCCGCGGCTGCACCGAGGCGTACGCCGGCGACGGCGGCGCTGGCCAGGCAAAGCCACTGCCAGCCGGGGTCGGCAGCGCATCGAGCGGCGGCAGGGACAGGTCCGTCATCGCTGGGGCGCGGAATCGTCGCGCGGGCAGATTCCCGCGCCACGATCGTAGGCGCCGCAGCGCGGGGCGAAGCGCCGAGATGCGGGGCGTTGGCGGCGCAGTTGCCCGCTGCGGGGCGTGCTGCGACGCCTCAGCGTCGCATCTGCTGCGGCAGGAACGTCACCAGCTCGGGAAAGACGTAGATCAGCCCGACCGCCGCGACCATCAGCACGAAGAACGGCAGCGTCACGCGCGCGATCCAGCCGATCTCGCGCTGGGTCATGCCCTGCAGCACGAACAGGTTGAATCCCACCGGCGGCGTGATCTGCGCCATCTCGACGACGAGCACGATGAAGATGCCGAACCACAGCGGGTCGATGCCGGCCTTCGTGATCGTCGGCAGGATCACGCCCATCGTCAGCACGACCATCGAGATGCCGTCGAGGAAGCAGCCGAGCAGGATGAAGAACAGCATCAGCGCCAGCAGCAGCGCGAACGGGCTCAGGCCCAGCGTCGCGATCCACTCGGCCAGGTGGCGGGGCAGGCCGATGTAGCCCATCGACAGCGTCAGGAACGCCGCGCCGGCGAGGATCAGCGCGATCATGCAGTACAGCCGCGTGCCGCCGATCAGGCTGTCGCGGAACGTGGCCCAGGTGAGCGACCCCTGCGCCGCCGAGACCACGAGCGCGCCGACGACGCCGATGGCCGCCGCCTCGGTCGCCGTCGCGATGCCGGCGTAGATGCTGCCGAGCACGGCGGCGATCAGCAGCACGACGGGGATCAGGTGGCGCGACTCGCGCAGCCTGTCGCGCAGCGGCAGCCGCGCGTCGGCCGGCGGCACGAGCTGCGGGTGGCGCCACGCCCACACCATCAGGTAACCCGAGAACAGCAGCGCGATCACGATGCCGGGCACGACGCCGGCGATGAACAGCTGCGCGATCGAGACCTCGGCCGCGACGCCGTAGACGATCATGATGATCGACGGCGGAATCAGCAGCCCCAGCGTGCCGGCGCCCGCCAGCGAGCCGATCGCGATCGCGTCGGGGTAGCCGCGCCGCTTCAGTTCGGGCAGGCTCATCTTGCCGATCGTCGCGACGGTGGCGGCGCTCGAACCCGAGACGGCGGCGAACAGCGCGCAGCCGGCGACATTGACGTGCAGCAGCCGCCCGGGCAGCGCCTGCATCCACGGCGCCAGGCCGCGGAACATGTCCTGCGAGAGCCGCGTGCGGAACAGGATCTCGCCCATCCAGACGAACAGCGGCAGCGCCGTCAGCGTCCAGCTCGATGCGCTGCCCCAGATCGTGACCGCCATCGCGTCGCCGGCCGGGCGCGCGCTGAACAGCTGCATGCCGATCCACGCCACACCCGACAGCGCCAGCCCGATCCACACCCCGCTGCCGAGGATCAGGAACAGAGAGACGACGAGCAGCGTCGTGATCGCGAGGTCGCTCATGCGCAGGTGGCGGCTACTCGTTGCGCGCGGCCTCGTCGCTGGCCACGGGCGCGCGGCGCCCGCGCAGCTCGAGCACCAGTTCGTCGACGAAGGCGATCGCCAGGATCACGGTGCCCACGGCCATCGACAGCTGCGGGATCCACAGTGGCGTCGCGTCGCTGGCGGTCGAGACGTCGTTGAACGCGTGCGACTGCCACGCCAGCCGCACGCTGTAGAACGCGAGCAGCGACGCGAGCAGCGATGCAGCGCCCAGCGCCCACACCTCGAGCGCGCGCCGCGCACCCCCGGCGAGCGCGCCCAGCACCAGCGTGACGCGGATGTGGTCGCCGCGCTTGAGCGTGTGCGCCAGCGCGAGGAAGCCGGCGGCGGCCATCAGGTAGCCGGCGTAGGCGTCGGTGCCCGGCACGTGGAAGTGCAGCGCCCGGCTGACGATGGACAGCAGCACCATCGCCAGCAGGCCGACCATGCACAGGGCCGCCGCCCAGGCGGCCCCGTCGTAGAGCGCGTCGAGCGCGCGGCGTACCACGGCCCGCGCGGCTTACTTGCGGAACGCGTCGACCAGCTGCTGGCCCTCGGGGCCGGCCTTGTCGAGCCACTCCTTGAGCATCGTCTCGCCGACCTTCTTCATGTCGGCGGTCAGCTGTGCCGGCGGCGGCGAGACGATCGTCATGCCGTTGGCGCGCAGCTTGTCGAGGCTCTCGGTGTTGGCCCTCTTGCTCGCCTCGAGTCCGCGCACCTCGGCGTCGGCGGCGGCCTTCAGCAGCGCGTCCTGCGTGGGCTTGTCGAGCGCGTCGAAGGCGCGCCGGTTGACGATCACGGCGTTCTTCGGCAGCCAGGCCTGCGTGTCGTACCAGTACTTGATGTGCTCGTAGGTCTTGGTGTCGAAGCCGGTGGCGCCGCTGGACATGTAGCTCTCGACGACGCCGGTGGCCATCGCCTGGCTGAGTTCCGCGGCCTGCACCGTCACCGGCTGCGCGCCGACGAGCTCGGCGATGCGCGCGGTCGCCGGGCTGTAGGCGCGCCACTTGACGCCCTTGAGGTCGGCGGCCGAGCTGATCGGCTTCTTGACGTAGATGCCCTGCGGCGGCCACGGCACCGCGTACAGCACCATCATGCCCTGCTCGGCGAGCTTCTTGTCGAGCATCGGCTTTTGCACGCGCCACAGCTTCATCGCGTCGTCGTAGCTGGTGGCCAGGAACGGGATGCCGTCGGCGCCGAAGATCGGCCACTCGTTCTGGAAGTTGACGAGCAGGATCTCGCCGATCTGCGCCTGCCCGCCCTGCACGGCGCGCTTGATCTCGGGCGCCTTGAACAGCGACGCGTTGGCGTGCACCGTGATCTTGAGCTTGCCGCCGGTGGCGCGGTCGACGTCGTCGGCGAACTGCTGCAGGTTGACGCTGTGGAAGTTGGTCGCCGGGTAGGCGGCGGGCAGGTCCCACTTGACCTGGGCGTGGGCCACGCCTGCGGCGAGCAGCGCGGCGGCAGCGAGAGCACGGACGGGTTGCATCGATCGACCTCCGGTAGACATGGGCGAAGCCGCTAGCATGCGGCGTGCCGGCCCGGCCGGCATCGGGAGTTGTCATGGCTTGCGCGGGCCGCGGCATCGTGTCCAAGGCCCCGCGCGCCCGTACGATCACGGGCTGAGGCGCCGTGGGGGGCCGGGAGCATGCGATGACGACGCGCTGGCAGTTCTGGATCGACCGTGGGGGCACCTTCACCGACGTCGTCGGCCGTGCGCCCGACGGCTCGCTGCGCACGCTCAAGCTGCTGTCGGACAACCCCGGCCAGTACGACGACGCCGCCGTCGAGGGCATCCGCCGGCTGCTCGGGCTGCAAGACGGCGAGCCGATCACGCCGGCGCGCGTCGAGTGCGTGAAGATGGGCACCACGGTGGCCACCAACGCGCTGCTCGAGCGCAAGGGCGAGCGCACGCTGCTGGTGACGACGCGCGGCTTCGGTGACGCGCTGCGCATCGCGCAGCAGAACCGCCCGCGCCTGTTCGACCGCCACATCGTGCTGCCCGAGCTGCTGTACGAGCGCGTCGTCGAGGCCGACGAGCGCGTCGGCGCCGACGGCACCGTCGTCGTGCCGCTCGACGAGGCGGCGCTCGCACGCGCGCTGCGCGAAGCGTTCGACGCGGGCCTGCGTGCCTGCGCGATCGTGTTCATGCACGGCTGGCGCTTCACCGCGCACGAGGCGGCCGCGGCGCGGCTGGCGCGCGACGCCGGCTTCACGCAGGTGTCGGTGTCGCACGAGGCGAGTCCGCTGATGAAGCTCATCGCGCGCGGCGACACGACCGTCGTCGACGCCTACCTCAGCCCGATCCTGCGCCGCTACGTCGACCGCGTCGCGGCGCAGATGCCGGGGGTGCCGCTGTACTTCATGCAGTCCAGCGGCGGGCTCACCGAGGCGCACCGCTTCCACGGCAAGGACGCGATCCTGTCGGGACCGGCGGGCGGCATCGTCGGCATGGTGCGCACTGCGCTCGCGGCCGGGCACGACAAGGTCATCGGCTTCGACATGGGCGGCACGTCGACCGACGTCAGCCACTACGCCGGCGAGTTCGAGCGCGCGTTCGAGACGCAGGTCGCCGGCGTGCGCATGCGCGCGCCGATGATGAGCATCCACACCGTCGCCGCCGGCGGCGGCTCGATCGTGCGCTTCGATGGTGCGCGGCTGCGCGTGGGCCCCGAGTCGGCCGGCGCCAACCCCGGGCCGGCGAGCTACCGCCGCGGCGGGCCGCTGGCCGTCACCGACGCCAACGTGATGCTCGGACGCATCCAGCCGGCGCACTTCCCGGCCGTGTTCGGGCCGCACGGCGACCAGACGCTCGACCGCGCGGTGGTCGCCGAGCGCTTCGCGGCCGTCGCGCGCGAGATGAGCGCGGCCGCCGGCCGTGCCGTGAGCGCCGAGGAAGCGGCGGCCGGCGCGCTGCGCATCGCGGTGCAGAACATGGCCGGCGCGATCAAGCGCATCTCGGTCGCGCGTGGCCACGACGTCACGCGCTACACGCTGCAGTGCTTCGGTGGCGCCGGCGGCCAGCACGCGTGCCTGGTCGCCGACGCGCTCGGGATGTCGCGCGTGTTCGTGCACCCGCTGGCCGGCGTGCTGTCGGCCTACGGCATGGGGCTGGCCGACCAGACCGCGATGCGCGAGGCGTCGGTCGAGCAGCCGCTCGACGAGGCGGGGCTGCAGGCCGCCGCGCGCCGCGCCGCCGAGCTGGCCGACGCAGCGCGCAGCGAGCTCGTCGCGCAGGGCGTCACGGCCGAGGTGGTGCAGGTGCACCAGCGCGTGCACGTGCGCTACGCCGGCACCGACACCGCGCTCGTCGTGCCGCTGCCGGTGGGCGCCGAGCCCGGAGCATCGACCGGGAAGGCGCTGGACGCGATCGGCCGCGACTTCGACGCTGCGTACCGCCAGCGCTTCGCGTTCCTGATGCCCGAGCGCGCGCGCGTGATCGAGGCCGTCTCGGTCGAGGCGGTCGCGCCCGGCGAGCGCCACGACGTACGTGGCGCGGCCGTCGTCGGCGAGCACCGGCCGCCGCCGCTCGAGCACGTGCGGCTGTACGACTTCGCCGCCGACGACGCCCCGGGCTGGCGCGACGCCGGCCTGTACCAGCGCGAGGGTCTCGTGCCCGGCGCCGTGATCGACGGCCCCGCGGTGATCGCCGAGCGCAACGCGACGACCGTCGTCGAGACCGGCTGGCAGGCGCGGCTGGCCGCCGGCGGCGCGCTCGAACTCGTGCGTGTGCAGCCGCGGGCCACCCGCCACGCGGTGGGCACCGCGGCCGACCCGGTGATGCTCGAGGTGTTCAACAACCTGTTCATGAACATCGCCGAGCAGATGGGGCTGGTGCTGCAGAACACGGCGCACTCGGTCAACATCAAGGAGCGGCTCGACTTCTCGTGCGCGCTGTTCGACGCCGACGGCAACCTCATCGCCAACGCGCCGCACATGCCGGTGCACCTCGGCTCGATGAGCGAGTCGATCAAGACCGTGATCGCGCGCAACCCCGACATGCGCGCCGGCGACGTCTACGTGCTCAACGACCCGTACCACGGCGGCACGCACCTGCCCGACGTCACCGTCGTCACGCCGGTGTACCTGCACGACGGGGAGCCCACGCCGGCGTTCTACGTGGCCAGCCGCGGCCATCACGCCGACATCGGCGGCGCGACACCGGGCTCGATGCCGCCGTTTTCGACGTCGATCGCCGAGGAGGGCGTGCTGTTCGACAACTTCCTGCTCGTGCGCGACGGCCGGCTGCGCGAGACCGAGCTGCGCGCGCAGCTGGCCTCCGGAGCCTACCCGGCGCGCAACCCCGAGCAGACGATCGCCGACCTGCGCGCGCAGATCGCCGCCAACGCCAAGGGTGTGCACGAGCTGCGCGCGATGGTCGGGCAGTTCGGCCGCGAGACGGTGGCGGCCTACATGCGGCATGTGCAGGACAACGCCGAGGAGTCGGTGCGCCGCGTGATCACGGCGCTGGCCGCGAAGCCCCCAGGCTCGCCCGAAGGCTCGCCACCCCCCGGGGGGGCTGGCCCGGCTTGGGACGGCCCGGCGCCGGGCCGCGAGGGCACCTTCGAGCTGCCGCTCGACAACGGTGCCGTGATCCGCGTGCGGGTCACGGTCGACGCCGCGCGCCGCGAGGCGACGATCGACTTCACCGGCACCAGCGCGCAGCTGCCGGACAACTTCAACGCGCCCAAGGCGGTCACGATGGCCGCCGTGCTGTACGTGTTCCGCACGCTGGTCGACGACGACATCCCGCTCAACGCCGGGTGCCTGAAGCCGCTGCACGTGATCGTGCCCGAGGGCTGCATGCTCAACCCGAGGCCGCCGGCGGCGGTGGTGGCCGGCAACGTCGAGACCTCGCAGTGCGTGACCAACGCGCTGTACGGCGCGCTCGGCGTGATGGCCGCCGGCCCGTGCACGATGAGCAACTTCACGTTCGGCAACGCGCGCCACCAGTACTACGAGACGATCGCCGGCGGCAGCGGCGCGGGGGTCATCCGGGACGACACGGGCCGCGTCGTCGGCGGCTTCGATGGCACCGCGGTCGTGCAGACGCACATGACGAACTCGCGCCTGACGGACCCCGAGGTGCTCGAGTTCCGCTATCCGGTGCGGCTCGACAGCTTCACGATCCGCCGCGGCTCGGGTGGGGCGGGGCGCTGGAAGGGCGGCGACGGCGGCGTGCGCCGCATCCGCTTCCTCGAGCCGATGACGGCGGCCATCCTCAGCAACGGCCGCGTCGTGCCGTCGTTCGGGCTGGCCGGCGGGCAGCCGGGCGCGGTGGGCGTCAACCGCGTCGAGCGCGCCGACGGCCGCGTCGAGATGCTCGGCGCGTGCGCGTCGGTCGAGATGAACCCCGGCGACGTGTTCGTCATCGAGACGCCGGGTGGCGGCGGCTGGGGCCCGCCCGCCTGACGTTCGCCGCGCGGGCGGGTCGTCGGGCGGGGTGAGCGCGGGCGGCGTGCGTCTCAGGCGCGCGTGTGCGCGACGCGGAACACGCTGACCGCGGCGACGAGCTGCTCGGCCTGCTGGCGCAGGCTCTCGGCCGCGGCGGCCGACTGCTCGACGAGCGCGGCGTTCTGCTGCGTCGCCTGGTCGAGCTGGTGGACGGCGTCGCCGATCTGGCCGATGCCCGAGGTCTGCTCGGCCGACGCGGCGCTGATCTCGGCGATCAGGTCGCTGACGCGCTTGACCTGCTGCACGATGTCTTGCATCGTCGCCCCGGCGTCGCCGACCAGCTTGGCGCCGGTATCGACCTTCTCGACGCTGGCGCCGATCAGGCTCTTGATCTCCTTGGCCGCCTGCGCGCTGCGCTGCGCGAGGCTGCGCACCTCACCGGCGACGACCGCGAAGCCGCGCCCTTGTTCGCCGGCGCGCGCCGCCTCGACGGCGGCATTGAGCGCGAGGATGTTGGTCTGGAACGCGATGCCGTCGATCGTGCCGATGATGTCGGCGATGCGCCGGCTGCTGGCGCTGATCTCGTCCATCGTCGCGACGACCTGGCCGACGACGTCGCCACCGCGCGTGGCCACGTCGCGCGCCGCGGTGGCCAGCTGCGACGCGGCGCGGGCGGTGTCGGCGTTGGTCTTGACGGTGGCGGTGAGCTGCTCCATCGACGACGCCGTCTGCTGCAGGCTGCTGGCCTGCGTCTCGGTGCGCGCGCTCAGGTCGGCGTTGCCCGAGGCGATCTCGCCGGCGGCGACCTTGACCGAGTCCGACGCCTGCTGCACCGCGTGGATCGCCTGCGCCAGGCGCTGGCGCACCGACTCGACGTCGTGCACGAGGCGGCCGACCTCGTCACGGCCGTGCGCCTGCAGCGGCTGCGTCAGGTCGCCGTCGGCCAGCCGCGCGACCGCCGCCGACGCCGCGTGCATGCGCCTGAGCAGACCGCGCGCGAGCAGCACGCTCAGGCCGATGCCGGCACCGAGTGCGACCAGCGCCGCGACGGCGATCGTCGTCTGCGCCGTCGCCGCCGAGGCGCGCGCGCTGGCGACGTCGGCGTCGATCGCGGCCATGCGCGTGGCCGTCACTTCGCTGATCTGCTTGAGCAGGCGGTCGTACTCGCCCTGCGCGGTGGTCAGGAACGTGGCCGCCATCGCGGCGCCGGTGGACTTCATGTCCAGCGTGTCTTTGATCGCCTGGTCGTACTTCGCGAAGCCGGCGGCCAGCGCCTTGACGACTTCGCGCTCGTCGTCCGAGGTCACCGCCGCGGCACGGTCGGCGAGCGCCTTCGACAGCCGCGCCGAGGTCTCGGCGAGCGCCTGGTCGATGGCGTCGATCTCCTTGGCGTTGAATCCCATCGACGAGTAGCCGATCGAGCGGTTGATCAGGCCGTTGAGGTCGCGAATGCCCGATTCGAGCGCGGCGACGAAGGTGTAGCTCGGCAGCCGCTGCGCGTGGATCGAGTCGAGGGCGGCGCGCTGCTGCGCGAAGCCCCACATCTCGCCGGCGGCGCTGAGCACCAGCAGCACGAGGCACACGGCAGGGGCGAGGAGCAGCTTGTTGCGCAGCGACAGGTTGTCGAGGAGTTGCATGGCGGGTTTCGAAGTGGGACGGACGGATCGACTGCGGCGGCGCGCAGCCGCCCGGTGCTCAGGACAGTGGCCGACGGGTGCTTGTGAGAGGAAGCAGGCCGATGCGGGCCATGACGCCGCAGGCTGGAAGCAGCGTCATCGGGTCGGTGCCAGCGCCCGATACCGATATCGACGTCGGCGCGCCGATCTTGAGCCGGCACCGTCGCCGCCGATGCACCAAACAGCGCGCCGATCGTCCCGTTCCATTCCGCACGGGCCAGGCCGCCGGTCGCTGCGAGGCACAATCCCGCCGGTTCCCCCACCACGCCGCAGGGGCGGCGCTTCGGCATGTCAGGCTCCACGTTCGGCGAGCTGTTTCGCGTCACCAACTTCGGCGAGAGCCACGGCCCGGCGATCGGCTGCGTGATCGACGGCTGCCCGCCGGGGATGGCACTCGCCGAGGCCGACATCCAGCCCGACCTCGACCGCCGCCGCCCCGGCACCAGCCGCCACGTGACGCAGCGCCAGGAGGCCGACCGTGTCGAGATCCTGTCGGGCGTCTACGAAGGCCGCACCACCGGCACGCCGATCTGCCTGCTGATCCGCAACACCGACCCGCGCAGCAAGGACTACGGCAACCTGCTCGACACGTTCCGCCCCGGCCACGCCGACTACACCTACTGGCGCAAGTACGGCCTGCGCGACCCGCGCGGTGGCGGGCGCAGCTCGGCGCGGCTGACGGCGCCGATGGTCGCCGCCGGTGCGGTGGCCAAGAAGTGGCTGCGCGAGGCCTACGGCACGACGTTCACCGGCTGGATGAGCGCGCTCGGCGAGATCGAGATCCCGTTCGACAGCGCCGAGCACATCGCCCACAACCCGTTTTTCGCGCCCAACGCGGCCATCGTGCCCCGGCTCGAGGCGTACATGGACGCGCTGCGCAAGGCCGGCGACTCGTGCGGCGCACGCATCGAGGTGCGCGCCGCGAACGTGCCGGTGGGTCTCGGCGAGCCGCTGTTCGACAAGCTCGACGCCGACATCGCCCACGCGATGATGGGCATCAACGCCGTCAAGGGCGTCGAGATCGGCGACGGCTTCGGCGTCGTCGCGCAGCGCGGCAGCGAGCACGGCGACGAGCTGAGCCCCGAAGGCTTTCGCAGCAACCACGCCGGCGGCGTGCTCGGCGGCATCAGCACAGGGCAGGACCTCGTCGTGCGCATCGCGATCAAGCCCACCAGCTCGATCCGCCTGCCCAAGGCGTCGATCGACCGCGACGGCCACCCGACCACGGTCGAGACGACCGGCCGCCACGACCCCTGCGTCGGCATCCGCGCCACGCCGATCGCCGAGGCGATGCTCGCACTGGTCGTGATGGACCACGCGCTGCGCCACCGCGCGCAGTGCGCCGACGTGCGGCTGCCGCTGCCGCCGATCGCAGGCCGCGCCCCCGCCTGAACCGGCTCCCGGCCGCCGAAGCGCCGGGATGGGCCGGCGCTGCCCGTCTTTTCGCACCTTTCCTCCCCTCAAGCCGGCGCGATCCTGTGCCGAAGTTGCGCCGAAGCCGCACGCGCGCTGGCGACGGCGCGCGCGGCCCTGCGACAACAACAAGTGCCGCGAGGCACGCTGGAAAGGTGGTAGTGACAATGGCAGCCGTACTTCGCCCCGGCACCGCGACGCCGGTGGCTTCTCCTTCCGACACCGACGCAGGCAGCGGCCCCGACGCCGCCGGCTTCTTCGCGCACCACGGGGTATGGGCCCCCGGCGTCAAGCTATTTCGCCAGCTGGGGTTTCGCGCCAAGGCGCTGATCG
Source organism: Calidifontimicrobium sp. SYSU G02091 (assembly GCF_022631395.1). Lineage (NCBI taxonomy): Bacteria > Pseudomonadati > Pseudomonadota > Betaproteobacteria > Burkholderiales > Sphaerotilaceae > Azohydromonas > Calidifontimicrobium sp. SYSU G02091. The sequence goes on along the minus strand of NZ_JALBGB010000019.1, from coordinate 18,716 downwards.
TCACCGCCGTGCTGGTGCTGCCGCTGCTGCTGGTCCTCGGACTGCAGATGCGTGCCGGCTTCCGCGCCGACTTCCAGGCCCACGCCGACGCCGTGCGCGAGCACGTGCAGATCGCGCACGGCGTGCTCGTCTGGGCGCACGGCCAGGAGCAGGCCGGCCGCATGAGCCGCGAGCAGGCGCAGGCGCTGGCGCGCGAGGCGATCGCGCAGCTGCGCTACGGCGACGGCGACTACTTCTGGATCAACGACATGACCCCACGCATGGTCATGCACCCGGTCAAGCCCGAGCTCGACGGCCGCGACCTCGCCGACTTCAAGGACCCCAACGGCCTGGCGCTGTTCAAGGCCTTCGTCGAGACGGTGCGACGCGACCAGGCCGGTTTCGTCGCCTACCAGTGGCCGAAGCCGGGCAGTCAGCAGCCGGTGGACAAGGTCTCGTACGTGATGGGATTCGAGCCCTGGGGCTGGATCGTCGGCTCCGGCGTCTACGTCGACGACGTCGTCTCGGATTTCGCGGCCCGTGCGTGGGCGGTAGGCGCCGTGATCGTCGTCGCGCTGCTGCTCGGCGGCTACCTCTTCTACAGCTTCTACCTGGTGATGGAAGGGGGCCTGAAGGAAACCAAGCGCCACCTGCGCGCGATGACCGAAGGCGACCTGACGACGCGCCCCGACCCGTGGGGCCGCGACGAAGCCGCGCAGCTGATGGTCGCGCTGCGCGAGATGCAGGACGCGCTGCGCACCATCGTCACCGACGTGCGCACCGGCAGCGACCAGATCCTGCACTCGAGCAGCGAGATCGCCAGCGGCGCGATGGACCTGTCGGCGCGCACCGAGAAGACGGCGGCCAACCTCGAGGAGACGGTCGCGTCGATGGAAGAGATCTCGGGCACCGTCAAGAGCACGGCCGACAATGCCAACGCCGCGGTGGCGATCGCGCGCGACAACGCCGCCGCCGCCGCCGAGGGCGGCCGCACGATGGCGCAGGTCGTGCAGACGATGGACGGCATCGGCGAGTCGTCCAAGCGCATCGGCGAGATCATCGGCGTGATCGACGGCATCGCGTTCCAGACCAACATCCTCGCGCTCAACGCCGCCGTCGAGGCCGCGCGCGCCGGCGACGCCGGCCGCGGCTTCGCGGTCGTGGCCAGCGAGGTGCGCGCGCTCGCACAGCGCTCGGGCGCGGCGGCGCGCGAGATCAAGGCGCTGATCACGACCAGCGTCGAGCAGGTGCAGGCCGGCACCGCGGTGGTCGGCCAGGCGCGCGAGGCGATCGAGCGCGTCGTCGAGAGCGCGCAGCGCGTCGGCGGGCTGATCGACGAGATCGCCACCGCCGCGCGCGAGCAGGCGCTCGGCGTCGAGCAGGTCGGCGCTGCCGCCAACGAGCTCGACCAGACGACGCAGGCCAACGCCGCCCTCGTCGAGCAGACGGCCGCCGCCGCGCAGGCGCTGCGCGAGCAGGCGGTGCAGCTGGCGCAGCGCGTCGCGCGCTTCCGCCTGCCCGCGGGCGCCGCGCCGGCGCCCGCAGCGGCGCCGGCCGACGTCGCCGACTTCGACTTCGACAAGGCCATCGAGGCGCACCGCGCGTGGAAGGTCAAGCTGCGCAGCGCGATCGCGAACCGCGAGCGGCTCGACGCCGACACGATCTGCCGCGACGACCGCTGCCCGCTCGGCCAGTGGCTGCACGGCCCCGGCGGCGCGCGCTGGGGCACGCGCCCGGCGTTCACGTCACTGCTCGACGAGCACGCCGAGTTCCATCGCGCGGCCGGCGAAGTCGCCGCGACGATCAACCGCGGCGCCTACGACGCTGCCGAGCGGCTGCTGGGCAGCGGCTCGCGCTTCGCCGAGGCGTCGAACCGCACCGTGACGGCGATCCTGCGCGCCAAGCGCGGCCTCTGACGCCCCGCCCGCGCCCGCCACGCGCCGTGGACGCCGACCTGTTCACCGACGACGCGCCGGCGCGCTCGCGCTGGCACGAGCGGCTGGCGGCGTGGCACCCGCAGCAGTGGCTGGGCACGCTGAAGCTGCGGCTGGCTGCCGGCGTGCTCGTCGCACTGCTGGCGGGCATGGCGTGGTCGGCGTGGCAGATGCAGCGGCTCGCGGCCGACGAGCTGCTCGCGCAGGCGCAGGCGCGCGAGCAGCGCGAGGCGCAGCGCACCGCCGCCGTGATCGGGCGGCGGCTGGCCGAGCTGCAGCGCACGCTCGCGCTGGTGGCCGCGCAGATGCCACCGGCGCTGGTCGCCGACCCGGCGCGGCTCGAGGCTTTCCTCGTCGGCCAGCCGGTGCTGCTGTCGGCGTTCCACTACGTCAACGTCGCCGGTCGCGATGGCCGGCTGCTGATCTCGGTCGACGACAACGGTGTGAGCCGGCCGCAGGTGTCGATCGCCGACCGCCCGCACTTCCGCCGCGCGCTGGCCGAGCGCCGGGCGCAGGTCTCGGACCCGCTGCCCGGGCGCGTGGCCGGTGAGCCGGTGGTCGTGTTCGCGCAGCCGCTGCTCGCCGATGGCGAGGTGCATGCGGTGCTGCTGGGCGTGCTGCGGCTGGCCAGCCGCGACCTGCTCGCCGACCTCGCCGAGGTGCGCAGCGACGACGACGGCACCATCGTCGTCATCACCGACGACCACGGCACGATCCTCGCGCACCCGCAGCGCGCGATGGTGCTGCGCTCGCTGGCCGACGAGCCGCGGCTGGCGTCGGCGTACCTGCAGTGGGAGGCCGAGGCGCGGCCGCTGCAGCGCGACGCCGGCCACTGGCAGCAGGCCGGCGAAGTCGTCGCGATGGGCGGCGAGGGCGTGGCCGGCTGGCACGTCTGGCGCGCCGCGCCGCGCGCGCAGCAGCTCGCGCCGCTGGCCGACGCGGCGGCGACGGCGCTGCGCCGCTCCGCCGGCATCGCCGCGGCCCTGGCCGCGCTGCTGGTGGGCTTCCTCGCGTGGCAGCTGCGCCCGCTGCGGCAGCTCGAGCGGCGTGCGCAGCGGCTGCTGCACGCAGATGGCCACGCCGGCGCCGACGACGACTGGCCGGTGGCCGACGGCGAGATCGGGCGGCTGGCGCGCACGCTGCGCCACGTGTGGGCCGAGCGCTCGCAGATGGAGGCGTTCAACACCGAGGTGCTCGCCAAGCTGCGCTCGGTGATGGCGGCCGCACCGGTGGGGCTGTGCTTCACGCGCCACGGCCGCTTCGAGCTCGTCAGTGCGCAGCTGTGCCACCTGCTCGGGCGCAGCGAGCGCGACCTCGTCGGCCAGCCGACGCAGCTGATCTTCGCGTCGAACGAGGACTACCTCGCGCTCGGGCCGCAGGTGGCGGCCGCGTTCGCGCGCGGCGAGCCCTACGTCGGCGAGTGGCAGATGCTGCGCGCCGACGGGCAGGTGTTCTGGGCCCGCCTGCGCGGACGGCCGGTCGACGCGGCCGACCCGGGCGCCGGCACGATCTGGAGCCTCAACGACATCAGCGACCAGGTGCAGGCGCGCGAGCAGCTCGAGCGCGCGGCGCTGCACGACGCGCTGACCGGCGTGGCCAACCGCAAGGGCTTCGAGGCCGCGATGGCCCGCGTGTTCGCGGCCCCGGCCACGCAGCGTCCGGCGTCGGTCGTGATGATCGACCTCGACCACTTCAAGCCGATCAACGACACCGCCGGCCACGCCGCCGGCGACGCCATGCTCGTCGCCGTCGCGCAGGCCATCGGCGGCGCGGTGCGCACGAGCGACGTCGTCGCACGGCTCGGCGGCGACGAGTTCGCGGTGCTGCTGCCGCGCTGCACGCAGGCGCAGGCTGTCGTCGTCGCCGAGAAGGTGCGCAAGGCGATCCGTGACATCGCGCTGCCGTGGCAGGGGCGCACGCTCGGCGTCGGCGCGAGCCTCGGCGTCGCCGAGCTGAGCGATGTCCACGCCGATCCGGCGCAGTGGCTCGCCGACGCCGACGACGCCTGCTACGTGGCCAAGCGCAGCGGACGTGGCGCGGTGCGCGAACGCAGCGCCGCGCTGCGCCTGGTGCACAACGAGGGTTGAGCCGCGTCTGCCCCGCGCGCCCGCACCGACGGACCGATCCGATGCTCCCGCCCGCCCGCGATGCCGTCACGCTGGACCGCCGCCGCTGGCTGCGCGCCTGCGCGGCGCTGGCGGTGGTTGCACCGCTGGCGGGCTGCGCGCGCGACGGCGCGCCGCCGCTGCGGGTGGCCGGCGTCGACTGGGCACCGTACCTGTTCGCGGAGGTCGAGCGCGTCGCCGGGCGGCTCGATGCCGGGGCCGTGCGTCTGGTCGAGATGCCGTCGTCGACCGACTGCCTGACCGCGCTGCACGCCGGCACCGTCGAGGCCGCCGGCCTGACGCTCGACGAGATGCTGGACGCGCGCAGCCGCGGCCTCGACCTGGTCGCCGTGGCCGTGTGCGACGAGTCGCAGGGTGCCGACATGCTGCTCGGCGGCCCCCGGGTCGCGTCGCTCGCGGCGCTGCGCGGCCGGCGCATCGGGCTCGAGCGCGGGGCGGTGGGCGCCTTGCTGCTCCAGGGCGCGCTGCAGGCCGCGGGTCTGCGCCCCGACGAGATCACGCCGGTCGACATGCCGATGCAGCACCACCGCGCCGCGCTGGCCGGCGGCGAGGTCGACGCCGTCGTGACCTACGGTGCGGCGGCACGCGCGCTGCTGGCGCAGGGCGCGCGCGTGCTGTTCGACAGCGCGCGCATGCCCGGTGCGATCGTCGACGTGCTGGCCGTGCGCGCCGACGCGCGCGAGCCGCACGCGTCGGGCCTGCGCGCGTGGCTGGCCGCGCACTTCGCGGCGCAGCATGCGTGGCAGCGTGATGCCGCTGCGGTGCGCCCGGCGCTGGCCGCGCGCCTGGGCATCGCCGACGCCGAGGTCGACGCGCTGTTCACCGGGCTGACCCTGGTGCCGCTGGCGGCGCAGCGCGAGTGGCTGCGGGTGCGCCTCGCGCGCGCCGCCGCCGATCTGCAGGCCGTCATGCTCGACGGCCGGCTGCTCGAGCGGCCGGCGCCGCTGAACGCGCTCGGCGACGACGCCTACCTGCCGCCGGACGCAGGGGCGAGCGCATGACGGCGCGCCCGTCGTCGCTGCGCTGGCACGTGCCGCTCGTGCTGGCCGTGCTGTGGGTGCTCGCGATCGCACTGAGCATGGGCAACGCGCTGTCGGCCCGCCACGCCGAGCTGACACGGCAGCTCGAGCGCGAGGCGCGCGCGCAGGTCGTTCACCTCGTGCGCATGGCCACGGGCGCCAGCGTCGCCGACCCGCGCTTCGTGCAAGACTTCGCGCACACGACCACCGCCCACGAGCTGCGGGCGCTGGCCGTCGTCGCGCCAGACGGCCACGTGCTGCACGGCCAGTACCGCGCCTGGGTGGGGATGCCCGCGGCCGCAACGCTCGACGGCTGGGATGCCGGGCTCGCCGAGCGCGCGCTGCGCGGCGACGATGCGCAGCTCGCGTGGCGCGACGGCGGTCGCCTCGTGCTCGCGCAGCGCGTCGAGCTCGCGGGCGGCGACGACTCGCTGCGCGGGCGCGCGCCGGCGCTGGTGTGGCTCACGCTCGATGCGCGACCGCAGCGCGAGGCGCTGACGGCGCAGGTGCTGCGCGCGCGCGTGCCCGACGTGGCCGCGACCGCGCTGCTGCTCGCCCTGCTGGGCGTGTGGCTGCACCGCCGCGTCGTGCAGCCGCTGGGTGCGCTGACGCAGGCCGCCGACGCGGTGCGCGCCGGCGTCGCGGTGGCACGCGTCGTGCCGTCGGGTGCGGCCGAGGTGCGGCGCCTCGGCGAGGCCTTCGATGCGATGCTGCGCGCACTCGCCGACTCGAACACCGAGCGCGAGGCGAGCGAGCAGCGCCTGCGCCTGGCGCTGGAGGCCAGCGGCGACGGCGGCTGGGTGTGGGACCTGGTCAGCGACCGCGTCGAGTACAGCGACGGCTTCGCCAGGCTGCTGCGCCATCCGGGGCCGGGCTTTCGCGACGCGTTCGTGTTCCGCGAGCGGCTGCACCCCGAAGACCGCGAGGCCGCGCTCGCGGCGGTGCGCCGCTCGATCGCCGACGGCGTGCCGTTCGCCGCGAGCTACCGGCTGCGCTGCTTCGACGGCGAGTACCGCTGGTTCCTCGGCCGCGGCGGCGTGCAGCGCGACGCGCAGCAGCGGGTGGTGCGCTTCTCGGGCGTGCTGTCGGACCTGCACGCGCGCCTGCAGGCCGAGGAGCGGCTGCGCCTGGCGCAGGCCGTGTTCGAGCACACGCGCGAGGGCGTGCTGATCACCGACGCGCAGCAGCGCATCGTCGCCGTCAACCCGGCCCTGGCGCGCACGCTCGGCCACGCGCCCGACGAACTCGTCGGCCGCACGCCGCACCTGCTCGTTGCGGACGGGCACGATGCGTCCTTGTTCGAGACGATCTGGCGCGACGTCGCGCGCGTAGGCCACTGGCAGGGCGAGATCGTCGCCCGCACGCGCGACGGGCGGCGGCTGCCGCAACTGGTGTCGATCAGCGCGGTGCGCGACGCCGGTGCGAAGGTGACGCACTACGTCGGCGTGTGCAGCGACATCTCGCAGCTCAAGCAGACCGAGGAGCGGCTCGACTTCCTCGCGCACCACGACGTGCTGACCCAGCTGCCCAACCGGCTGCTGCTGAACATCCGCCTCGACCAGGCGCTGGCCGCCGCCGAGCGGCACGGCACGCAAGTCGCGCTGCTGCTGCTCGACCTCGACCACTTCAAGGACGTCAACGACAGCTGGGGCCACGCCGCCGGCGACCGCCTGCTGCAGCACGTCGCGACCTGCCTGCGCCAGCGGCTGCGCCGCAGCGACACGCTCGCGCGGCTGGGCGGCGACGAGTTCGCGCTCGTGATGAACGACGTCGCCGAGCCCGACGCCGCGGCGCGGCTGGCCGCGAGCCTGCAGGCCGCGCTCGCGCAGCCGTGGCGCGGCGTCGACGGCGAGGAGATCGCGGTGGCATGCAGCATCGGCATCGCGATGTCTCCGGCGCACGGCACCGACGCGTCGACGCTGATGGCGCACGCCGACGCCGCGCTGTACCGCGCCAAGGGCGACGGCCGCGGCGTCGTGCGCTTCTACAGCGACGAGCTGACCGCCGCGGTGCGCGACAAGCTGCGCACCGAGGCGCGCCTGAAGCGCGCGCTGGCCGAAGAGCGCCTCGAGCTGCACTGGCAGCCGCAGATCGACGTCGCCAGCGGCCGTGTCGTCGGCGCCGAGGCGCTGCTGCGCTGGCGCGACCCCGACGAGGGCCTGATCCTGCCGGGGCGCTTCATCGGCGTGGCCGAGGCGAGCGGGCTGATCGACGAGATCGGCGCTTGGGTGCTGCGTGCCGCGTGCCGGCAGGCGCGCCGCTGGGCCGACGCCGGCTGGCCGCCGATCACGCTGGCCGTCAACGTCAGCGCGCGCCAGCTGCGCTGCGGCGACTTCGCCGCGCGCGTGGTCGCCGAGCTCGAGGCCAGCGGTGTGCCCGCGGCGTGCCTCGAGCTCGAGATCACCGAGAGCGTGCTGATGGCCGGCGACGCGACGGCGCAGGCGCTCGCGCGGCTCGATGCGGCCGGCGTGCGGCTGGCGATCGACGACTTCGGCACCGGCTACTCGTCGCTCGCGCAGCTCAAGCGCTTCCCGGTGCACCGGCTGAAGATCGACCGCTCGTTCGTCACCGGGCTGCCCGACGACGGCGACGACGTCGAGATCGCGTCGAGCGTGATCGCGATGGGCCACGCGCTCGGATTGCAGGTGCTCGCCGAGGGCGTCGAGACCGAGGCGCAGCTCGCGTTCCTGCGCGAGCGCGGCTGCGACAGCTTCCAGGGCTTCCTCGTCGCACCGGCACTGGCTGCGCCCGACTTCGAGGCGTTCTGGCGCGCGCGGCTCGCGCCACACCGGCTCGCCGACGTCGCCCTCGCGTGAGTCGGCGAGGCGGCCGTCGCGTCGCCTTCCTCGTGTGGCACAGCGCCCGGCGCAGCGGCGCACGTGGCGGGCGGCATCGGCCGCCGGTCCCGCAGCGCGGGCCGCATCCCCAGCGTGGCGAGACGGGGGCCCAAGTCCGGCGGGTGTCGCGAGGAGGGCCACCAGCGGGTCGGCGGATCGTGTGTCGCGGCCGATGCGGTCGTGGCAGGCGGGCGCGACGTCGCCCACGGCGCTGCGCGCGGTCGTGACGTGAGCGCGCCGGGACGTCGCCCGCCCCGCGCCCGGCAGGGCCGCATCGGGCTCGCGCAGGGCGCCAGCCGCGCGGCCGGCGCGCCCGGACGCCGGTGCAGGTTCAGGCCGTGGCCAGCCGGGGTGCGGTGCGCGTGGCTGCGGGCGGTGGGGCCGCCGGGGCCGGTGCCGCGGCGTCAGCCGCCTGCTGGCGGTACACGCCGCAGCCGACGAGCACGTCGCGCTCGAGCGGGCGCACGAACGAGGCCTTGGGCTGCACCTGGCCGGTGGCCGGGTTGACGATGTCGTACTCGACCCAGCCGCCGCCGGCGTCGGCGGCGGCCCAGGCGTCGCGCACGAAGCGGTCGCCGTCGATGCCGGGCACCTCGTGCACGCGCCGGCCTTCCATCGCCGGCTTGGCACCGTGCAGCACGTAGCGGCCCTGGCGGTCGAGCAGGAACACGTACAGGTCGCGGTCGACGAAGCCCTCGTCGGCGCTGTGCAGCACCGGCGCCGCCGCGGCGCGGCCGCGCGCGTGGATCAGCGCGAGCGCGCGCTCGACCAGCGCCCGTGCCTCGTCGGCGCTGCCCTGGCGCAGCCGGATCGACGACACCGCCTGCGCCAGCTTGGCCGCGCGCTCGACGAGCTCCTGCGACGACGAGGTCGACTCCTCGACCAGCGCGGCGTTGCGGCGCGTGATCTCGTCGAGGTTGCCGACGCTGCGCGCCATCTCCTCGAGGCCGCGGCTCTGTTCGGCGCTGGCCTGCGCGATGTGGCGCAGCCGCGCCGAGACGTCGCGCACGCCGTCGACCATCTGCTGCAGCGAGCCGCTCATGCCCTGCACGCGCTCGACGGTGGCGCCGACTTGCTCGCCCGACTGCGCGATCAGCGTGCGGATCTCGGCGGCTGCGTTGGCGCTGCGCTGCGCGAGCGCGCGCACCTCGCTGGCCACGACCGCGAAGCCGCGGCCGGCGTCGCCGGCGCGCGCGGCCTCGACGGCGGCGTTGAGCGCGAGGATGTTCGTCTGGAACGCGATGCCGTCGATGACACCGATGATCTCGCCGACGCGCTTGGAGCCGGCCTCGAGCGCGCCGAGCGAGTCGACGGTGTCGCGCATCGCGGCGCCGCCGGCCTCGGCGCGCTGGTGCAGGTCGCCGGTGATCTGGTCGAGCTGCTGCGCCTGCTCGGCGTTGCTCGCCACCGCGGCGCTGAGCTCCTCGACGGTGGTCACGAACTGGCGCAGGCTGGCCGCCTGCTCCTCGGTGCGCTGCGCGAGCGCCGCGCTGTCGTGCGCGAGCTGCTCGCCGGTGCCCGACACGCGCACCGCGCTGCTGCGGATCTCGGCCACCATCGCCGACAGGCGGTCGGCCATGCGCTCGACGACGGCGCCGATGTCGGCCAGCTCGTCGCGTCCGCGGATCGCGAAGCGGTGTGCGAGGTTGCCGTCGGCCACCGCCTGCACGCCGCGCGTGAGCGCCTTCAGCGCGCCGGTGAAGCTGAGGTAGAAGCACAGCCCGAAGTAACCGAGCAGCGCCAACCCGGCCAGCGTGGCCGCCGTCTGCAACGCGGCGCGCCACTGCAGCGCGTCGCTGCGCTGCGCGAACGCGTCGTCGAGCGCCTGCAGCACCTGGCCCTTGACGGCCACGGCCTGCGCGATCGCCGCCGTACCCTGGTCGAAGAACGGCGCCGGTTCGTCGGTCAGCGCCGCGTCGCCTTCGAACACGGCCTGCACGCGCTGCGCGTAGGCGCGCGCCGCGGCCGCGGCGTCGGCGAACGCTGCCGGCGGCGCGACGCCGGCGCGCTGCAGTGCGGCGATGCGGGCCTCGAGCTCGCCGAGCTGGCGCTGCATCGCCTCGGCGCGCGCGAGCATCTGCGCGCGCTCGTGCGCGCTGGCGTCGCCGCGCGCGAGCAGCGCCGCGCCCTGGCCGCGCAGCATGCCGAGCGCCTCGGTCCACGGCAGCAGCTGATCGACGGCGATCGACATCAGGTAGTACGACGCGGGCTCGGGGTCGAACAGCAGCCCCGAGCGTTCGGCGACGAGCTGCAGCAGCTGGCGCAGCGCCTCGACCTGCTCGCTGTGCTGCGCGAACGCGCGCGTGCGCTGCGCGTCGTGCCGGCCCTCGGCCAGCGCCGCGATCGCGTCGCGCGTCGGGGGCCACGCGTCGTCGATGCGAAACGCCGTCAGCGCGCGCACGCGCTCGTCGACGGCGCCCAGCGCTATGCGCAGCGCCTGCCGCGTCGCGTCGCGCGCGACGGTGGCCGCGGTGTCGCCCGACAGCACGCGGTTCGTGAGTCCGCGATGCGCCTGCAGCGGCGTCGCGACGTCGAGCAGCGCGCCGACCAGCCGCGCGCCCTCGGTCTCCTGGCGCGTGTAGGCGAGCTCGCCGTGCACCGCCGACAGCGCCAGTGCCAGCAGCACGAGCAGCGGGGCGAACAGCATCATCCCGGTCAGCGTGATCTTGGCGGGCAGGCGCAGTCGTCGCATCAGCGCCATGCCGGGCGCCAGGACGAGGGACAGGGGCGAGGGCATCGGGGTCTCCTTCCTGTGTGGGGATGGCGTCGGCACGAGCGCCGGCAAGGCCGGCACGGGCGGCACGTTGCGTTATCGGAGCAGCCGCCCGCGACTTGAGGCGGGGGCGCGCGGCGCAGCCGCGCCTCAGCCGCGTGACTGCGCTTCGCGCGCGCGCAGCTCGGTCTTCAGCACCTTGCCGTAGTGGTTCTTCGGCAGCGCGTCGACGACGCGGTACACCTTGGGCCGCTTGTAGCGCGCGATGTGCTCGAGGCAGTGCGCGTCGAGCCGTGCCGCGAGGTCGTCGGGCGGCACGCCGCGCGGCACGACGTACGCCACCAGCGACTCGCCCCATTCGGGGTCGGGGCGGCCGACGACGGCGACCTCGGCCACGGCCGGGTGCAGCAGCAGCGCCTCCTCGACCTCGCGCGGGTAGACGTTGTGACCACCACTGATCACGAGGTCCTTGCTGCGGTCGAGCAGCGTCAGGAAGCCCTCGTCGTCGAGGCGGCCGATGTCGCCGGTGTAGAGCCACCCGTCGCGGATCGCCGCCGCGGTGGCGTCGGGGTCGCGCCAGTAGCCGGCCATCACGACGTCGCCGCGCACGCACACCTCGCCCGGCGTGCCGGTGGGCAGCTCGCGGCCGTCGGCGTCGCGGATCGACAGCTCGACGTTGGGCTGTGCGACGCCGACCGACGCGGCTCGCTCGGCCCAGCGCGGGTGCGCGCGGTCCTCGAGGACGTGCCTGGGCAGCACGGTGATCGTCATCGGACTCTCGCCCTGGCCATAGATCTGCGCCAGATGGGGCCCCAGCACCTCGCGCGCGGCGACGAGATCGGCGAGGTACATCGGCGCGCCGCCGTAGACGACGGTGGCCAGTCCCGAGGTGTCGGCACCGTGCTCGCGCGCGTGCGCCGCGAGCCGGTTGACGAGCGTCGGCGCGGCGAAGAACGACGCGCGGCGCCAGTGTGTGGCCAGCGCGAACACCTCGGCGGCGTCGAAGCCGCCGCTGGCCGGCACGACGTTGACGCCGCCCGCGATCACATAGGGCAGGTGGTACATGCCGCTGCCGTGACTCAGCGGCGCCGGGTGCAGGCAGGCGTCGCCCGGCTGCAGCGGCTGCACGGTGGCGAGGTACGCCATCGCGCACTCGCGCAGGTTGCGCGGCGTCAGCGTCACGCCCTTCGGCCGGCCGGTGGTGCCCGAGGTGTAGAACAGCCACGCGGCGTCGCCTGCCGCGCGCTCGACGGGTACCGGCAGCGCGGGGCCGTGGCGCCACGGCGCCGGCTCGGCGGCGACGTCGTGCATCGCGCAGCCGTCGGGCACGAAGCCGGCGAGCGCCTGCGCATGCCCGGCGTCGACGAAGACCCGCCTCGCGCCGCTGTGCTGCAGGATCCAGCCTGCTTCGCGGCCGTGCAGGCGCTCGTTGATCGGCACGACGACGCCGCCCGCCCACCACGTGCCCCACAGCGCGAGCAGGTACTCGGGCGCATTGCGCAGGTACAGCCCGACACGGTCGCCTGGCGCGAGACCGGCGGCGCGCAGCCAGCCCGCGGTGCGCGCTGCGGCGTCGGCGAAGTCGCGATAGCTGTGCGTGGCCGCCAGCCCGCAGCCCAGCGCCGGGCGCGCGGCGTGCAGCCGGGCGCTGCGCTCGAGCCACAGGGCGGGGTTCATCGCAAGTCGGCGGACAGGGGCGGGTCGGACGCGCCGTATCGTAGCCGGCGTTGCGGCACGCGGCCGCGGCGGACGGCCGTCAGTGCCGCGGCGGCGAGGCGACCGGCGCGACGGCCACCGCCGGCGGCGCGTCGACGCGCGGCGCGCGTCGCGAGCGCAGGCTCCAGTCCCACAGCCGCTCGGACGGCAGCGGCAGCACGAGGAACCAGTGCTCGAGCACGGCGAGCGACAGCAGCGTCGCGGCGAAGACCAGCCCGGCAGCCGTGGCATCGGCGATGCCGTCGGCGAACGCGGCCTGCCACAGCAGCGCGGCGACGACCGTCGAGGCGAGCACCGACAGCGGGAACAGCGAGTTGCCCGGCGCGCGGCGGAAGTAGGTCTGCAGGTACGCCAGGTGCGGCGGCAGGAAGCCCTCGTTGAGGTTGCGCACGCCGAGGAAGATGTTGAGCTTGGCGCTCTGGCGCATGACCCACAGGATCACGTAGGTCCACAGGCCGACCAGGTTCTCGCCACCCCACGTGGCGGCCAGCACCGCCGCGAACAGCACGACCAGCGCCAGTTCGTGGTGCAGCACGGCCTGCACCGCGTAGCGCAGGCGCGGCCAGCCCTGTGCGCCGAGCGGCAGCGGCTCGCGCCGCGAACCGGTGACAACGCCGAGCAGGAACGCGATCTCCTGCCAGGCCCACACGACGACGCCGCAGGTGAACGCGAGGTAGGCGCCGGTGATGCGGGTGTCGTCGCGCGTCGCGTACAGGCCGAGCAGTGCGAGCAGCAGCAGCGCGGTCGCGACGGCCAGCGTGACCTTGAACGTGCGTCGCGGCAGCCCGTCGAGGTAGAGGATGACGCCGGTGCTGAACCACCACACGAACAGCGTGAACAGCACCGGGCCGAGGTACAGCGTCATCGGCGCGCTCCGGGGGACGGTGGGCTCACCACGCCGGCTGCAGGCGCACCTGCTGCGGCAGCGCGTGCGACTTCACCGGCAGCAGGTACAGCCGCGCGAAGGTCAGCACCGCGCCCGCGCTCCACCACGCGCGCTGCAGCTGGCCGACGACGCCGCCGCGCGCCTTCGCGTCGGTGGCCTTCGACATGCAGGCGAACAGCCGCTGCATGCCGGCGCGGAACGCCGGGTGGTCGATGTCGAGCGAGATCGGGAACACCTGCTTGCTGATCTCGGTCGTGATGCGAAACACCGTGTAGTCGTACTCGGTCGACGCGAGCCCCATCGCCTCGTGCAGTTGCGGGCGCATGTGGTCGCGCACGTACATCGTCGCGAACACGGCGAGCAGGAAGAAGCGGATCCACAGCAGGTTGCCGCCGCGCAGCAGGTGCGGGTGGGCGCGCATGATCAGCGCGAAGCTCTCGCCGTGGCGGAATTCGTCGTTGCACCAGCGCTCGAACCAGCGAAAGATCGGGTGGAAGCGCCGCTCGGGGTGGCGCTCGAGCTGGCGGTAGATCGTGATGTAGCGCGCGTAGCCGATCTTCTCGGACAGGTACGTCGCGTAGAAGATGTACTTCGGCTTGAAGAAGGTGTACTTCTTGGTGCGCTTGATGTCGCCGAGGTCCACGCCCATGCCGTAGTCCTTCAGCGACTGGTTGATGAAGCCGGCGTGGCGCGACTCGTCGCGCGCCATGTACTCCATCAGCTGCCTGACGTCGGGGTTCGTGACGTGCTTCTTGATCTCGTTGTAGAGCACGCAGCCGCTGAACTCGGAGGTGATCGAGCTGATCAGGAAGTCCTTGAACTCGCGGTCGAGCTCGGGCGGCAGCTCGCGGATCTCGTCGCGGAACGCCGCGTCGCGCTGGAAGTGGTCGTGGTTGTTGTCGCCTTCGTACTCGGCCATCATCGCGTCCCACTCGGCGCGCACGGGGCCGACGTCGAGGCGGTCGAAGGCGGCGAAGTCGGTCGTGTAGAAGTGCGGCGCGATGATCGAGTCGGCGCGCGCGCGCGCGGTGGCCTCGGCCGAGACACCCTTGGGCACGGGGGCGGTGGTGGTGGTCATGGCGGTCTCCGTCGTCGTGGGCGTCAGGGCCTGTCGCGCGTCATCAGCTGCGCGAAGGCGGCGGCGTTGGTGGGGCCGAACGAGCCGAGGTCGACGCTGCGCCCGGTGCCCGGGTCCTCGAGCGTCATGCGCCCGTCGGCGTGGGCGGTCAGCCGAAACGGCAGGTCGGCGCCGACATCCTGGCGTTTGCGCTCGCGTGCGAGCCCGCGCATCGTGCCGCGCAGGAAGCCCTGGGTGCCCGGCTCGATGTGGCGCACGAGGCGGCCGTCGCGCGCGTCGTAGACGTCGATGCCGCCGTCGTCGCGGTCGGCGAAGCGCAGCTCGCGCTGCTCGACGGCGGCGGCGGGGGGCATCGTCGCCGCGCCGATGCCGGTGACCCGCACGAACGCGACGATGAGCACGACGCCGACGATCATCGCGCCGGTCGCGCGCAGGATCGCGGTGGGGAACGGCGGGTGGGCGTGGCTCGGCGAACCCATGGGGGCCTCCTTCGCGTCAGGCGGTGACGATCTTGCCAGCGGCCGGTACCGGCCGCCCGGCCACCGGCATCTCGGCCAGCGCCGGCCGCGGCTGGCCGGCCGAGGCCGCCAGCGCGTCGGCCACCAGCCGGGCGACGCGATCGACGTCGGCCAGCGCGCGCAGCATCGGCTGCGGCTGGCGCACGAACCACGGCCGCGCGTGCGGCCACAGGTGCAGATAGGCGATGCGGTCGGGGCCCGACAGCGCGAGCATGATGTCGCCGCTGCCGTCGCGGTGGCGGCGCAGCGCGGCGCTGGCGATACGCGCCAGCGGCAGGTTGAACGCGATGCCGAGCACGACGCCCACGCGCATCACGATGCGGCGGTTGGTCAGCGTGTAGACGGTGGTGCGCGCCATCAGCCAGCCGATGAGCAGCAGCAGGCCGATCGCGACCGCGGCCAGCGGCAGCGTCCACGCCGCCGCCGCGAGCGCCGCACCGGCGCCGCCGCCGGCGGCGAGCCCGTCGGCGACGCGCCAGGCGAGCAGCAGCGCGAAGTAGACGGCGACCTTGCGCACGTGCAAGGCGTCGATGGCCAGCCGCTGCCAGCGTGGCGCGCCCTGCCAGACGATGTGCTCGCCGGCGGGCAGGGCTTCGGGCAGGCCGCGCACCGGTTCGAAGTCGTGTTCCATGCCGCTCATCGGGGTCTCCAGGCGGCGCGGGCCGCCGCGGGCGTCACAGCAGCGGCTCCTGGCGCTGCGGCGTCGCGTACAGCGTGCCGGCGCCGTAATAGGCCATGATCTTTTCTTCCTCGAGCAGCGTCACGAGGTCGGGGTGCTTGGTCGTCGGCACGCCGGCGAACTGGTGGGCGAGCAGCGAGCGCACCCGCACCTTGACGGTGCGGTCCTTCATGCGGCCGAACAGGAAGTCGCTCAGGCTGCCGGGCGCGTTGATGCGCGTGAAGTTCATCGGCAGCAGCACGCGCTTGCCGCCGGGCAGCTCGACCTCGAGGTAGCGGAACACGGCTTCCGAGCGGTCGACCCACAGGTCGACGACGGTGCCCGCGACCTTGCCGTCGTAGGCGACGACGGGCGCGCCGCGCGGGTCGGGGTCGCCGTGCGCGACGTCGTGGTCCGGGTCGTTGCGCAGCGGCACGATCTTCGGCTGCCCGTCGAGCGTCAGGTCGGGCACGTCGGCGCGCATCGCGTACGCGCCGGGGCCGACGCCGGCCTTCATCGGGTCGCCCACCGGCTCGATCGGCGCGCCGAGCCAGTGGGCCGCCGGGCGCGCCGAGTACGCGGGCTCGGGCTTGTGGTAGCTCGGGGCCTGGAACGTCGAGCCGTCGCGCAGCAGGAAGGTCTTGGGCGCCGGGATCGGCGGGAAACCCTGCACCTTCACGTGCTTCGAGCGCTCGTTCTCGAGCGGGTAGCCCTCGCGCTTGTTCTCGCGGTGCAGGTAGAAGATGAGCGCCGCGAAGAACGCCCAGAAGACGTAGAGCACGATCTGCGCGACGTCGATGTAGCCTGTCAGAGCGCCGGTTCCCATGGTGTTGGCCTCCTGTCGAAAGTGCGTGCCGCGGGTCAGCCGGGAAACTCGGCGAGCCCGAACCGCGCGGGGGACGTGGATGTGGACGGCACCTCGCGGCGCAGCCGCACCAGCGGGCCGATCGCCGCCAGCGTGGCGAACAGCAGCGCGATCTCGAGGTGGTAGACGAAGCTGTAGCCGACGGTCGGCGACTCGAGCGCCGGGCCGAGCGCGCCGCGGCTGGCCAGCGCCGAGACGCTGTCGCGCAGCGCGCCGCCGGCCGCGATCGCCAGCCCCGACGCCGTGGCCTGCACGGCGCCCCAGGCGCCGAGCGCGATGCCGTTGCGCGCGCCGCCTTGCGCGAGGTCCATCGCGGCGACCAGCGTGGTCACCGCGAACAGCCCGCCGCCGAAGCCGATGAAGGCCACGCCGACGCGAAACAGCGCCACCGAGCCGAGCGGGTCCGCGAAGATCACGGCCGCGAAGGCGGCGATGCCGGCCAGCGCGCCGCCGGCGGCGAGGCGGCACGGATCCGAGCCGTGCTTGAGCCAGCGCGCGGCGAGCGTGAACGCGGCGAGCGAGCCGCCGGCCAGCAGCGCCGTCAGCGACGTCGTGGCGCCGACGCCCAGGTGCAGCACCTGCCCGCCGTAGGGTTCGAGCAGGATGTCCTGCATGCTGAATGCGGCGGTGCCCAGGCCGAGCGCGACGAGCAGCCGGCTCGCGCGGCCGCCGGCGGTGAACTGCCGCCAGCTGGCGCGAAACGTCGGCCGGGCCCGCTCGGGGGCGGTCTCGCGCGGGCAGCGCGGCTCCTGCTTCCACAGCGCGACGAGGTTCAGCACCATCGTCGCGAGCGCGACGCCCTGGATGATCTGGATCAGCCTGACCTGGCGGAAGTCGGCCAGCAGCGCGCCGAAACCGAGGCTCGCGACGACCATGCCGGCGAGCAACATCACGTACATCAGCGCGACGACGCGCGGGCGCGTCGCCTCGGGCGCGAGGTCGGTGGCCAGCGCCAGCCCGGCGGTTTGCGTCGTGTGCAGCCCGGCGCCCACCAGCAGGAACGCCAGCGCCGCACCGAGCTGCCCGTACACGATCGGCCCGTGCGTGTCGCCCGACAGCACGAGCAGCGCGAACGGCATGATCGCGAAGCCGCCGAACATCAGCAGCGTGCCGAACCAGAGGTAGGGCACGCGCTTCCAGCCGAGCAGCGAGCGGTGGTGGTCGCTGCGGTGGCCGATCAGCGCGCGCAGCGGCGCGAACACCAGCGGCAGCGCGACCATCAGCGACACCAGCCACGCCGGCACGCCGAGCTCGACGATCATCACGCGGTTGAGCGTGCCGTTGAGCAGCACGAGCGCCATGCCGACCGAGACCTGGAACAGCGACAGCCGCAGCAGCCGCGCCAGCGGCAGCTCGGTGCTGGCCGCATCGGCGAAGGGCAGCAGGCGCGGGCTCACGCGCCGCCAGCCGCGCGCGAGCTGCGACGTCAGGGTCGGGCGCGCGGCGGGCGTGTTCATCGGCGCACGAGCTCCAGCGCCTGCGAGGTGTAGAAGCCGCAGGCCACGCGCAGCGTGCGCGCGGCCTGCCAGCCGGCCAGCAGCGGTTCGTCGCGCAGGCGCTGGTGCAGCTCGGCCTCGGCCACCGGCTCGATCGCGGGCGACCGGTTGCCGCGCGGGAACCACTGGCCCACCGCGTGCATCGCGGCCAGTGCCGGCGTGCGCGGCGCGAACGTGAACACGATCGACGCGCGCGTGCGCTGCGCCAGTGCCGCGAGCACGCGCACCGCGTCGGCGGTGCGGTAGTGGATCAGCGAGTCCATCGCGACGACGTGGTCGAACGCGCCGAGCGCGGGGTCGAGCATGTCGCCGCTGCGCAAGTCGATGCGCTCGCGCAGATCGGCCGGCAGCCGCTCGCGCGCGAGGTCGACCAGCGTCGGCGACAGGTCGATCGCGACGACGTGCGCGCCGCGGCGCGCGGCGTCCACCGCCAGCGCGCCGGTGCCGCAGCCGGCGTCGAGCAGGCGGCGGCCGCTGAGGTCTGCGGGCAGCCACGACAGCAGCGTCGCGCGCATGCGCTCGCGCCCGGCGCGCACGGTGGCGCGGATGCGGCCCACCGGTGCGTCGGACGTCAGCCGCGCCCACGCGTCGGCTGCGGTGCGGTCGAAGTAGTGCTCGATCTCGCTGCGGCGCTGCGTGTACGTTTGCGCGTTCAATTCATCGCCTCCGTGCCGATCGTCGCGACCTGCCGGCCGCAGGCGCAACGTTGTCAAGCGGCCGCCGCGGATCCGGCTTTGCCGGGCCGCTGGCGGCGCCCCCTCGAGGGGGAGCGCCGAAGGCGCTGCGGGGGTGGTCCATCGCTCAGAGGCTGAGAGGCAATTGATCGCCGCAGACGCCCGTCGAGTTGGCCTCAAAGCCAGAGGAACGAACGTCACGCGGCGCTGCTGCGCG
>NZ_JALBGB010000018.1:0-84541 GCF_022631395.1 Calidifontimicrobium sp. SYSU G02091 | reverse complement strand
GTACCGCGCTCTCGTTGCCTTCGTCACTTCACGTTCTCCTTGCTTGGATTGAATCACTCAGCAAGGGATCCGGTTTTCGAGGGCAAGGTCACTATGCCGTCGCGCGGGCCAGTGGCGCGCCGGCGATCGACGCGTTCCTCGCCGCGTACAACTGGACTGGCAAACGCGAGAACGCCCGCCAGGAGGCGGCCGTTGTCGAGGGTCGTGAACGTGTTGCCCGTCGGATTCAGGAACTGCGCGACCGCTATGCCGAGTCGGCGGTCGAGGCGAGCCGGGGCTCGTTGTCGGAGTCGCGCCCGCGCGCCTACACGGTAGCCGACGCCATGGCCGAGCTCGATCAGGCCTACAGGCTCGCCATGGACAACGCCAACCCGACGGCGATGGTCCGCGTCGTCGAGGCGCGGATCAAGCTCTATGGGCTGGGTATTGGCGACGCCAGGAATCCGGTCGACCAGCCCGCGATGACCTACGAGGAGGCGATCGAGCTGCTGCAGCGCATCAAGGCCCTTCGGGAAAAGGCGAACTGACGGGGCCTCGCTGATGCCGGGCTGCTCCTGATGGGCAGCCAGCCACGACGCCGGGCAATGCCGGATCGTACACCGACCACACCAAGCGCTGTCGGTGCCGCTGCGGCCGCGGATCTGGGTGTTGCGATGGTTTACGAAATGCTATTCTGCGCACCAGCCCGGCTGTCTTTCAGCCGGTGCCCATCGGGCTCCCATGATCCGCTGCCACCTCTCCACGCTGATGGGCCGAGACAAGCTCCGCATTGCTGACGTGGCCCGCCAGACCGGGCTCAACCGGAGCACAGTCACGGCGCTGTATCGGGAGACGGCGACCCGGGTCGATCTGCCGGCCGTCGAGGCGCTGTGCCGCCTGTTCCGGTGCTCGGTCGGTGAGCTTTTCGAGGTCGTTGCTGACGACGCCCAGGTCGCCCGATGAGCCTGGGCCCATCGCGCTGGCACGTCATCGCCGAGTCGCACTTCCCTTGGGAGCGCGAGGCGCTGGAGTGGTTGCGCGCCCAGTTGCCCGACCGCGACCCCTGGCACGTCTGGACTAACTTCGAGTTCATCGACGACGAGGGCAAGGTCAACGAGGTCGACGCGCTCGTCCTCTCGCCCGCCGGCCTGTTCGTCGTCGAGGTCAAGTCGCGCCCGGGCGCCGTGACGGGTGACGCGCACACCTGGACATGGACCACCGACGGCCGCGAGCGCTCGGTCGACAACCCGCTGCTGCTGACCGACCGCAAGGCCAGGCGACTGGCCAGCCTGCTCAAGCGCCAGAGCGCCGTGGTCAAGGCCAAGGTCCGGCTGCCGTTCATCGAACCGCTGGTCTTCCTGTCCTCCACGTCGCTCGCCTGCCGGCTGCAGGGGCAGGCGAGGGCGGGTGTCTTCCTGCGCGGCCGGCCCAGCGATCTGAACGACGACGGCATCGTCGGCGCGCTCTCGCGCGGCCTGCGCACCGCGAACCTGCCGCCGGTCGACGCGCATCAGGTGCGCGCGATCTCTCGTGGCCTGGCCGAGGCTGGCATCCGCCCGTCGAACAAGCACCGGCAGGTCGGGGACTACCGGCTCGGCAAGCTCATCGCCGACGGGCCGACCTACCAGGAGTGGGAGGCGCGCCACGTCAGCGTCGACGTGCAGCGCCGCGTGCGCATCTACAACCTCGCCGGCGCCACGAGCCCCGAGGAGCGACAGGCGCGCGTCACCCAGGCGCAGCGCGAGTTCAAGATCCTGGAGGGCATCGACCACACCGGCATCCTGCGCTGCCGCGACTACAAGGACACGGAGCTCGGCCCCGCGCTGATCTTCGACCACGACCCGAAGGCCGTGCGCCTCGACCACTTCGTGCGCGACCACGGCGCGCGCCTGAGCGTCGGCCAGCGCCTGCAACTCGTGCGCGACATCGCCGAGGTGCTGCAGTACGCGCACTCGCGCCGGCTGTACCACCGCGCGCTCGGCCCGCAGAGCATCCTCGTGCGCGGCGCCGACGGCGGCGACCTGCGCGTGCAGCTCATGAACTGGCAGACGGCCGCGCGCCAGGCCGAAACCGCGGGCGCCACTGCCACCGTGCACCGCACCACCGGCACGCAGCACGTCGAGGCCTACGTCGAGGACCCGGGCCTGGTCTACCTCGCGCCGGAGACCACCCGCGCCGACCCCGCCCACGGCGCCGAGCTCGACGTCTTCTCGCTCGGCTGCCTCACGTACCTGATCTTCAGTGGCCAGCCGCCCGCCACGTCGACGCTGGAGCTGGCGGCCAAACTGCGGCTGGGCCCCGGCCTGCGCCTGTCCGACGTGCTCGACGGCTGCCACCCGCGCCTGCACGAGCTCGTGCAGTACGCCACCAACCCCGAGGTGCTGGCGCGCTACGACACCATCCAGGGCTTCCTGGGCGATCTCGACCGCGTCGAGGACGAGCTCACCGCCCCCGACCCCGAGGCCACCGTCGACCCCAGCCGCGCCGGCCCCGGCGACCGCGTCGAGGGCGGCTTCACGGTGGTCAGGCGCATGGGCCGGGGATCGTCGAGCGACGCGCTGCTCGTGCGCCCCGACGGCAGCGACGAGGAGCTGGTGCTCAAGGTCGCCATCGACGCCGCCCACGGCGAGAACCTGCAGGCCGAGGCCGACGCGCTCGGCAAGCTCCAGCACGCCAACATCGTCGCGCTGCGCGAGGTTCGCACCGTCGCCGGCCGCACCGCGCTGCTGCTCAAGAGCGCGGGCGACGAGACCCTCGCGCAAAAGCTCAAGCGCGACGGCCGCCTGTCGCTGGACATGCTGCAGCGCTTCGGCGACGAGCTGCTCGACGCCGTGCGACACCTCGAAGACGCGGCCGTCGTCCACCGCGACATCAAGCCCGACAACATCGGCATCGCCGAGTCGCGCACCGGCAAGCTCAAGCTCGTGCTGTTCGACTTCTCGCTTGCACGCACGCCGGCCGAGAACCTCACCGCCGGCACGCCGCCGTACCTCGACCCGTTCCTGACGCTGCGTCCGCAGCGCCGCTGGGACCTGCACGCCGAGCGCTTTGCCGCTGCCGTCACGCTGTACGAGATGGCCGTGGGCAAGCCCCCGCACTGGGGCGACGGGCAGACCGCGCCCGCCATGCTCGACGTGGAAGCCACGCTCGAGACCGAGGTCTTCGACCCCGTCGTGCGTCAACCGTTGACCGATTTCTTCGCCAAGGCGCTGCGGCGCGACTACCGCGAGCGGCACGACAACGCCGACGACATGCTGCGCGCCTGGCGCGCCGTCTTCGAGCGTGCGTCGACCACGCAGCCCGCTGCGGCTCAGGGGTTCGAGGCGGTCGCGGCGGTGGCCACCGGCCACACCACGATGGCCGAGCTGGGCTACAGCCTTGAAGCGCAGGAGGTGCTCGACCGCATGGGCGTGCACAACGCGCGCGAACTGCTGGCCGTCGACCGCATCCGTTTCCGCTACCTGCGCGGTGTGGGCGACAAGGTTCGCAAGGAGATCCGCCTCAAGGCCAAGGAGCTCGCCCGCCTGCGTCCCGACCTCACGCAAGGCCGCGGCAGCCTGTACGACGGTGCCGAGCCGGACGCCGACGATGCGCGCGTGCCCGTCAGCGTCAACGAACTGGCCGAGGCGCTGCTGCCGCGCCGCCCGGCCGGCGACGATCGCCCCGAAGAAGTCGCGCTCGCGCATTACCTCGGCCTCGACGATGCCGTCCCCGCCGGGCAGTGGCCCTCGGTGGGCGACGCCGCCCAGGCCTGCGACGTCGACCGGGCGACGCTCGCCACGGCGCTGGTGAAGGCGCGCGAACGCTGGCTGAAGAACAAGGCCTTCACCGAGCTGCGCAACCAGGTCGAGGTGCTGCTGGCCACGCAGGGCCAGGTGATGACCGCGCACGAGCTCGCCGCGGCGCTGCTGGCGCTGCGCGGCTGCGCCCTGCAGGACGACGCCGAGCGCCTGCGCCTGGCCAGCGCCGTGGTGCGCGCCGCCGTCGAGGCCGAGTCGCACCTGGACCAGCCCCGCTTCGACGCCTTCGACCACGCTCCGGTGCCGCTGGTGGCCACCTCGTCGCCCTGGGCCGACTACGCGCGCCAGCTCGGCACGGTGGCCGACACCTGCGCGCTCGCCGACCCGCTGATGCCGCCCGGCCGCGTGCTCGAAGCGCTGGAGTCCGTTCGCCCACCTTCGGAGCCGGCGGGGCAGGCCGACGCGCCTGCCATCGCGCCCATCCCGGCCGCACGCCTGCTGCGCCTGGCCACGATGGCCTCGCGCAAGGCGGCGCTGTCGAGCCGGCAGGAGATCTACCCCCGCGGCATGCCCGCGCTGCAGGCGCTCAAATCGTCCATGGGCGCGCTGCTCGGCGCCACCGAGCTGAGGGTCCAAGAGCTGCGCGACCGCGTGCGCGGCCGTTACCCCGAGGCCGAGCCCCTGCCGGACCGCCCGCTGCTCGACCGCCTGCTGGAGGAGGCCGGCGCGCCGCTGCACTGGGACCCTCTCGCGGCCGACGGTGCCGGGGCCTACCGGCGTGAGAGTCTGGGCGGGGGCCTCACGGCCGGCACCACCACGCTGTTCGCGCGTCGCTCCACCGTCGACGGTGGCGTGGCGGCACGCACCGACGCCGTCTCGGGTGCCGCAGCCGACGCCGCCGCGATCGAGGCCCGGCTGCAGCGCAGCCTCAGGCAAGGGGGCCTGCTGGTGCTCAGCGTCGAGCCGCGCCTCGCGCGCCACGCCGAAGCTGAACTGCTGCGCCGCTTCGGGGCCGGCGCGATCCCGCCCGGTGCCGGGGTGTCGCCCTTGCAGCGCCTGAGCGTGGATGCCGTGCTCCTGCGCGAGCTGCGCCGCCAGGCCGACGCGCTGCGCGTGGACTGGGCCACCGTCCTGCGTGCCGATGCCGCCGATCCCGGTTCACGCGACTGGCGCAACCTGATGGCGCTGGTGCAGCGTGCGCTGCCGGCGCTGCGGCAGGCGCTGCTCGACAGCGCCGACCCGCTGCTGGTGGTCAATGCCGGTCTGCTGGCCCGTTACGACCTGATGGCGCTGGTCAGCGAACTGGAGGCCAGCGCCGGCCGCCCGGGCCACACCCCCACGGCGTGGCTGCTCGTGCCGACCCACCAGCCCGCGCAGGCCGCGATCGACGGCGTGCCCGTGCCGCTGGTCAACGCCGGTGCCGCCATGGCTCTGACGCTGCCCTGGGTCGAGAACCTCCACCGCGCTGCAGCGGGCACTGCTGCCCCGTGAGACGCCTCGAGCGTGCCACAGACCCGCTGATCACCGCTCCCATCGAAAGCTCCGCCGTTGATCCAGGCCCCCCAGCTCCTCGCCGACCTCACCCGCCAGCTCAAGCGCCTAGAGGACGACCTGCGCCTGCGTGTCTTCGACCCGGCCACCGACGTGCCCGCGCTCAAGCCCACGCTGCAGGCGGAATGGCAGGCCGCCCGCGACGCCGACCGCACCGCCGAGACCTTCGAGACCTGGGCCGAGCAGGTCCTCACGCAGGCCGGCGTGCACTGGCTGCTCTCCTGCGTGTTCATCCGCTTCATCGAGGACAACGGCCTCGTCGAGCGCCCCTGGCTGGGCGGCACGCCCGAATCCGGCCGCCTGGCGCTGGCGCGCGACCGCCACGAGGCCTACTTCCGGCAGCGCCCCACCGAGAGCGACCGCGACTACCTGCTCGCCGCTTTCCGCGAGGCCGGCGCGCTGCCGGGCCTCGCCACCTTCTTCGACGCCGCGCACAACCCGGTGTTTCGCCTGCCCATCAGCGGCGACGCCGCGATGGCGCTGCGCCAGTTCTGGCAGCAGGTGGACCCGAACACCGGCACCCTGGTGCACGACTTCACCGACCCCGCCTGGAACACCCGCTTCCTCGGCGACCTGTACCAGGACCTGAGCGAGGCCACCCGCAAGCGCTACGCGCTGCTGCAGACGCCCGAGTTCGTCGAGGAGTTCATCCTCGACCGCACGCTCACCCCCGCCATCCGCGAGTTCGGCTTGCGCGAGGTGCGGATGATCGACCCCACCTGCGGCAGCGGCCACTTCCTGCTCGGCGGCTTTCACCGGCTGGTGGACGAGTGGGCGCGCGCCGAGCCCGGCCGCAACCGGCGCGACATCGCGCAGAAGGCGCTCGACGCCGTGGCCGGCGTGGACCTGAACCCCTTTGCGGTGGCCATCGCGCGCTTCCGGCTGCTGCTGGCCGCGCTGAAGGTGGCCGAGGTGCAGCGCCTGGCCGACGCGCCGAACTTCAGGCTCAACGTGGCCATCGGCGACAGCCTGCTGCACGGCCGGCGCTTCGGCCTGACCGCCACCGAGGGCATGTTCGAGGGCGCCGAGCACTACGCCGGCACCGGGCTGGCGCATGCCTACGCCAGCGAGGACCTGGACGAGGTGAATCGCATCCTCGGCCGCCAGTACCACGCGGTGGTGGGCAACCCGCCGTACATCGTCGTCAAGGACGCGGCGCTGAACGCAGCCTACCGGCAGCGCTATGCGAGCTGCCACATGAAGTATTCGCTCGGCGCGCCGTTCACCGAGCGCTTCTTCGAGCTCGCGCTCACCGGCAACGGCCGTCCCGCGGGCTTCGTCGGCCTGATCACCGCCAACAGCTTCATGAAGCGCGAGTTCGGCAGCAAGCTGATCGAGCAGGTGCTGCCGCGGCTGGACCTGACGCACGTCGTCGACACCTCGGGCGCCTACATCCCCGGCCACGGCACGCCCACCGTGATCCTGTTCGGCCGCCACCGCGCGCCGGTGGGCGACGCGGTGCGCACGGTGATGGGCATCAAGGGCGAGCCGAGCACGCCCGACGACCCGGCGCAGGGGCTGGTGTGGTCGGCCATCGTCGGGCAGGTCGACCGGGCGGGCTCGGAGAGCGAATTCGTCAGCGTGGCCGATACGCCGCGAGCCACTTTTGCCAAGCACCCGTGGAGCATCGGAGGGGGCGGGGCGGCCGACTTGAAGGAACGAGTTGAAGATGGCCGCGGGACGTTGGGTTCGGTAGCAGATTCGATTGGATTTGCAAGCTTCACGGGCGCTGACGAGGTCTTTAGCGCATCCGCAGCGGCACTGCGACGTGCGGGCTTCCCAGCGAACACGATCCGGCCATTTGTCGTCGGTGACGCCGTCAGGGACTACGTCGTTGGAGGTGACGATTACGCCTTTGCGCCGTACACCGAAAGTCTCGACCCCATCCCCCTTGCAGCCGACAGCCGTTGGGGTCGCGCGATGTGGCCTTACCGTTCGTCGCTGGAAGGTGTGTTGTCTTTCGCTGGTAAGACGAGAAAGGAGTGTGGTGACCTCTGGTGGACTTGGTATCGCTGGGTGCCAACGAAGTATCGGCAGCCTCTGAGCATCACCTTCGCCGAGGTCGCCACCCACAACCACTTCGTCCTCGACTGCGGCGGCAAGGTCTTCAACCGGACGGCGCCGGTGATCAAGCTGCCGGCCGGCGCCAGCGAGGACGAGCACCTCGGGCTGCTCGGGCTGCTCAACTCTTCGGTGGCGTGCTTCTGGTTCCAGCAGGTGTGCCACAACAAAGGCGGCCCCGGTGGCGGCAGCAGCAAGGACGAGAAGTGGCACGACTTCTACGCCTTCAACTCCACCAAGGTTGCCGAGTTTCCGCTGGTCGCGGAGCGCCCGGTAGCGCTGGCGCGCCGACTTGACGCCTTGGCCATGCGACTTGGCGCGTGCATGCCGGCGGCGCAGATGTCAGCCGCGAGTGCAGCAGGAACCACGCTGACGCGTGGTGCGCTCAACCTTGCGCGGACTGAAGCCGCTTCGATCCGAAGGCAGATGGTCGCCTGGCAGGAGGAACTCGACTGGCACGCCTATGGCCTGTACGGCGTGCTGCCGACCGGGATAGACCCCGCGTCTGTGACCCACGCCGATCCGCCCGAAGTGGAGCGCGGTGAGCGAGCGTTCGAAATCGTGCTGGCGCGCCGCGTTGCTGCCGGCACGCTGGAGACACGTTGGTTCGAGTGGCTGGGCGTCGCACCGGTTACCGAGATTCCCGTCCGGTGGCCTGCGGACTACCGCGAGGTGGTTCAGCGTCGTATCGACTTGATCGAGCGCGACCGCAACGTCGGCCTCGTCGAGAGCATGGGCTGCAAGCGACGCTGGGAGTGGCCGGTCTGGGACGAGCTGGAGCGCACCGCGCTGCGCGATTGGCTGCTCGACCGCCTCGAAGCCCCGCACCTGTGGCCCGCCGGCGACGACCACCCGCCGCAGCTCACCACCGTCAACCGCCTGGCCGACGCGGTGCGCGGCGACGCCGGCTTCATGCAGATCGCCGAGCTCTACGCCGGCCACTCGGGCTTCGACGTCGCCCAGGTGGTGGCCGAGCTCGTCGCCGGCGAGTCGGTGCCCTTCCTGCCCGTGCTGCGCTACACCGACACCGGCCTGCGAAAGCGCGCGCAGTGGGAAGCCACCTGGGCGCTGCAGCGCCGCGAAGACGCCGGCGAGAACGTCGGCAAGATCCCCGTGCCGCCCAAGTACCAGAGCAAGGACTTCCTGAAGGCCGACTTCTGGCGCCTGCGCGGCGGCCTGGACGTGCCCAAGGAGCGCTGGGTCAGCTACCCCGGCTGCGAACGCGGGGCGGACGGCAGCCTCGTCATCGCCTGGGCCGGCTGGAACCACCTGCAGCAGGCCACCGCGCTGGCCGCGTACTACCTGGACATGAAGGACAACGAAGGCTGGCCGCGCGAACGCCTGCAGCCCCTGCTGGCCGGCCTGCTGGAACTGGTGCCCTGGCTCAAGCAGTGGCACAACGAGGTGGACCCCACGTTCGGCGAGCGCATGGGCGACTACTACGAGGGCTTCCTGAACGACCAGGCGCGGGAGCTGGGGTTCACGCGGGACGACTTGCGGGCGTGGAAGCCGGCGCCGCAAACAGCGCGGCGTGGGCGGCCGAGGAAGGCTGCGGTATGAGCACGAACCTCGTGTCTTCGGCTTCGGCGGCTCAGCCCGGTCGTCCGGTCCCGAACCGCCGTTGCGAAGGTCTTCTGGCGCTGGTCAGCGCGAACAGCATCCATCGAAAGGAATCGACACCATGGCAGCGCTGAAGCGTCTGAATGTGGAAGGCTTCGTGGCCTTCCAGCAGCGGCTGGACTGGAAGGACCACACGTCGCTCAACGTCATCATCGGCGAGAACGACACCGGCAAGACCCACTTGCTCAAGCTGCTGTACGCGATGACGCGGGCCATCGAGGAGCATGCCAAGAAGCAGGCCGGCCCCGAGCCCAAGGAACTCAGCGAGTTGCTGGCCAGCAAGCTGCGCTGGACTTTCCTGCCGCAGAAGATGGAGTTGGGCCGCCTGGTCTCGCGCGGCGCGGGCCAGCGGCTGTCAGTCGAACTTTGCTGGAACGCGGGGGGCTATCTCAAATTCGGCTTCGGCAAGGACACGACCGTTCGCATCAACGAGTTGCAGACCAACGGCTTGCCGGAGCTGAACGGCCACAAGGCCAGCTTCCTGCCGCCCAAGGAGATTCTGTCGATCTTCGACGCGATCGTCGCCACCCGTGAGTCGCAGGAACTGGCGTCTTTCGATGACACCTACTACGACCTGGTGCAGGACTACCGGCAGCCCACCCTGCAAGGCAAGTTGCAGTCCAACATCAAGACTGCCCTCGACCATCTCAAGAGCGTGACCGGCGGTGGCGAGGTGGAGATGACCGCCGAGGGGTCCATCGTCTTCCGGCGCGGCTCCGAGGTGTTCAACATGCACCAGACCGCGGAGGGCATCAAGAAGATCGGCATCCTGTCGCGGCTGATGCGCAACCGGCGTCTGACCCCGTCGGGTGGCTGCGTGCTGTTCGTCGACGAGCCCGAGGTGAACCTGCATCCGAAGGCCATCGTGCTGTTCGCCGAGATGCTGCACGAGTACGCGCAGTCGGGGATCCAGGTATACCTGACCACGCACAGCTATTTCCTGCTCAAGCGCCTGGAGCAGCTCGCCCGTGCGCACAAGACCGACTACACGCTGCTCGACTTGCGGCGGGCCGAAGGCGGAGGGGTCACTGGTTTGAGTTCCCGGCTGTCAAAGGGCCTGCCGATGAATCCGATCGTCGAGGAGTCGCTGCGGCTCTTCGACCGCGACGTCGAGCTCGAACTCGGGAGCTGAAAGGTGGCGACGTATGTCGAGTCGGGCCTGGAGGTCAACCTGCCGGACGGCGCGCACTTTCGCTTCGAGAGTCTGCCGACCTACGTACAGGTCAGTGGCCAGCAGGTGAAGGAGATGGACTTCGCCTGGTTGCATAACGGCAAGCTCTGGCTCCTGGAGGTCAAGGACTTCAAGCAGGTGACCGATTCGTTGACGAAGGATGACTTCGTGGCTACCAAGGGTCAGCCCGCGCCGCGTCGCTTCGAGGAGCTGGTCACCAAGATCACCGACTCGCTGCTGATGCTGCTGGCCGCCTGGGCACAGACCGGCTGGGGCAAGAAGCTGGCGGCGGAACTGCCCGCGCCTGCCCGCAAGGCCGTACCGCTGAAGCTGATCGTCGCGATCGAGCTTCCGGTCGCGCTGGCGGTGCATCTCGGCGCGCTGAAGACCGCCCTGAACGATCGGCTCAGGGGCAGGGTCGCGATGGTCGATGTGCCGGTGGTGACGCTGCTGGATTACACGCGCTTGGCAGCGCACCCTGCGACCGGCCCGTACGTGAGGCGGCTGCCATGAGCGACCGGCAACGTGGTTCGCGGGTTGACCTCTGGGGGCCTGCAAGCGTCGAAGCAGCTTCACGTGCAGCTCTTGGCGACCGTGGGCCGTCATGACCACGCTCGTGTCCGAGAAGGCCGCGGAGATCCTGTTCAACCGCTTCATGTTGCAGTGGTTCGGGCTGGGTGCTGCGCAGTTGTTCGCGCCCACGTCGCCGCAGGAGTTCGCCTGTGGCTACGACGGCAAGGTGGTGGGCTTCGACGCCATGCGCGAGCTGTACCTGCAGTTCAAGGCGCCTTCGCTGTCGCGGCGCGATCGGCGGTTCACCGTCCGGCTGACGCCGCACCAGCACGAGCGTCTGAAGCGCTATCCACCGGGATCGGCGTTCTACGTGGCCGGCATGTTCGGCTCGATGGCGGACTTCAATCGGGCCCAGGCTGGCGTCAAGACGGCCGAGGACTTCCTGCGTCATTTCGTCTGCATCGACGCGGCAGCGCTGCCGCAGGATGCGCGGGCGATCACCTTCGGGATCCCCGAGAGCCACCGACACTCGCCCGAGCCGGGGTTCAAGGCCTCGGCGCACGGCCCCGGCCCCGCCGACTTCGAACCGCTGGTGGGCAGCCAGTGGGAGCGCGGCAACACGCTGGTGTCCAAGCTGAAGCAGGGACAGGTGGGCCGCGTCTTGAGGTTCGGCCCCGAAGGTGAGTGCGCGCGCGCCGACGCGGTCGCTCCGGTTACCGAACTGGGCTCGATGCCGACCGAGGCCGAGTGCCGGGGCATGGGCACCTTCGTACGGATTCCGGTTGAGCAGTGAGCGGCCACGACGTTGGAAAGAAAAACATCGTCGGCTGGAGTCTTGTATGAAAAACTTTGGGCTCGATAAAGAGAAACCGCGTCACCAATGATCGGGTACGAGTTCCTGCTGTCGCGCATCCCGCTGCGGATGCCGCCGCCGACGCGGCCGGCGCGGGTTCGTCCGGTCACGCGGATCGAGCCGATGCCCGATCTGCTCGCAGTGCCTCGGCATGTGGCGCCAGCCGACGACGCATCGCTGCTCGACCATGTGCTCTTTGCCCTGAAGCACGAGACGCTCCAGTTGGCCATCCTGCACGAGGCGCTGAAGCTCGTGCCGGGCGAGGACCTGCTGCGGGCACTCGCCACGCAGCGCACGGGCGGCTACCTGCGCAAGGCGGCCTTCCTGTGGGAGAAGGCCAACGGGCAGGCGCTGCCGCTTCCCTGGGACACCACCGGCGGCAACTACCTCGATATCTTCGACCGCGGCACCTACTACACCGGGCCGTTGTGGGAGCGCAGCCCCAAGTACCGCGTCAACTTCAATGGCATCGGGCCTTACGAGTTCTGCCCGGTGGTGATGCGGGACGTCGCACTGGAGCAGCGCGGGCGCGACGTCCTGGAGCGCCTGCGCGCGTGGGCCACCGACCCCGCCAACGCCGGGATCGTGGACCGGGTGATGAATTGGGCCTACCTCAGCGAGACCCGGGATTCCTACGCCATCGAGAACGAATCGCCGACACCGGACAAGGAGCGAGCCTTCCTGCAGGCGATGGAGCACCTGCGCGACCGCACCCCGCTGACGGAGGGCTACCTCGTCGGCCTGCAGAACGTCGTGATCACGAACGACCTGAAGCTGGAGCACGCATTCCGCCGGCGCCAGAACTGGCTGCAGCGGGGCGGGCACGGGGCGCTGGCGGTGCGCTACGTGCCGCCGCCGCCCGAGGCGCTCGGCCCGCTGATGGACGGGCTGATGCGCATGGCCAACGCCCGCGAGGGCGACGTGCCGCCATTCGTGAAGGCGGCGCTCGTGAGCTTCGGCTTCGTCTTCCTGCACCCGTTCATGGACGGCAACGGGCGCGTGTCGCGCCTGCTGGCGCACCACAGCCTGAACTTCAGCGAGGTGCTGCCGATCGTCGGCGGCAACCCGGCGATCCTG
The DNA here is from genome assembly GCF_022631395.1 of Calidifontimicrobium sp. SYSU G02091. Taxonomy (NCBI): domain Bacteria; kingdom Pseudomonadati; phylum Pseudomonadota; class Betaproteobacteria; order Burkholderiales; family Sphaerotilaceae; genus Azohydromonas; species Calidifontimicrobium sp. SYSU G02091. The sequence goes on along the minus strand of NZ_JALBGB010000018.1, from coordinate 71,976 downwards.
CCGTTGTCGGTGGCGATGAAGCGCCACGAGAAGGACTACCTGGCCGCGCTGGAGGCCTTCAGCAGGCCGGCACGGCAGCTTTGGGACGTGACCTACGTCGCCGACAACGAGTTCGTGTTCGAGTTCAAGTCGTCGCCGATGGTGTACGCCCACTGGCCGGCCGATGCCGCGGCGGCATTCGTCACGGGTTGCGCCGAGGTGGCGCTGCAGCAGTCGCTGTTCGACGAAACCTCGTTCATCCAGGCCTACGACCGGGCCTACGAGCAGATCGACAAGGCGTTCGACCTGCCCAACCGCACGATCAACCTGCTGATCCAGTGGATCCGGCAGAACAACGGGCGCATGCCCGAGCGGCGAAAGAACGCGGCCGAGCTGATCCTGCTGAAGCCCGAACAACTCGCGCGCATCGAGGCCATCGTGGCCGAGTGCTTCCACCACGACGCCAGCCAGAACTGAAGAGGACCGAGATGCCGCTGATCAGGGAGTTGATCGCCATCCCCGAGCGGGTGCACCAGGGCGACTTCGTCCTCAAGCTGTCCGAAGGCGTCGCGCACGCCGACCAGACGCTGCGCGACTACGTCGTGACGCCGCAACTGGCGGAAGCGTTCAAGAACGCGCTGGGCTTCATCCAGCAGGCGGTGCTCTCGGGCAGCAGCAAGGCGGCCTACCTGCACGGCTCGTTCGGCTCCGGCAAGAGCCACTTCATGGCTGTGCTGAACCTGCTGCTGGCCGGCAACACGCAGGCGCGCGCCATCCCCGAACTCGCCGATGCGGTGGCGCAGGCGACGTGGACGCAGGGGCGCAAGTTCCTGATGGTGCCGTACCACATGATCGGCGCGCGCGACATGGAGTCGGCCATCCTCGGCCAGTACGCCGAACACGTCCGCCGGCTGCACCCCGAGGCACCAGTGCCGGGCTTCTATCAGGCAGAGGAGCTGTTCCGCGACGCGCAGGCCTTCCGCAGCCGCCTGGGCGACGAGGCCTTCTTCGCCAAGCTCAACGAGGGCCGCGCGGCGGGCGGCGGCGGGGGCTGGGGCGCCCTCGAGACGGGGTGGGACGCGACCAGCTTCGAGGCGGCCATGATGGAGCCGCCCTTCGGCGAGGAACGCTGCCGGCTGGTCGGCGACCTGATCTCGCAATACTTCTCCGCCTACCGCGCGCTGGCCGACGGCGGCGAGGCCTTCGTGCCGCTGGACGACGGGCTGGCGATCATGAGCCGGCACGCGAAGGACCTCGGCTACGACGCCGTCATCCTGTTCCTCGACGAGCTGGTGCTGTGGCTGGCGAGCCATGCGGCCGACGTCAACTTCGTCAGCCGCGAGGGCACGAAGCTTGTCAAGCTGGTCGAGGCGACCAACGCCGACCGGCCGATCCCGTTGATTAGCTTCGTGGCACGCCAGCGCGACCTGCGCGAGCTCGTGGGCGAGAACCTGCCAGGCGCCATCGGCGTGCAGTTCACCGACGTGCTGCGGCACTGGGAGGCGCGCTTCCACCGCATCACGCTGGAAGACCGCAACCTGCCGGCCATTGCCGAGAAGCGGGTGCTGCGGCCCGTCGACGACGCTGCCCGCCAGACACTCGCGGCTGCATTCGAGGACGTGCTGCGCCTGCGCCGCGATGTGCTCGACACGCTGCTGACGACCGAGGCCGACCGCGAGATGTTCCGCAAGGTCTACCCGTTCAGCCCGGCGCTGGTGCAGACGCTGATCGCGGTGTCGGCCGCGCTGCAGCGTGAGCGTACTGCCCTGAAGCTGATGCTGCAGTTGCTGGTGGATCGGCGCAACGACCTCGAACTCGGTCAGCTCATTCCGGTGGGCGACCTGTGGGACGCGATCGCCGAAGGCGACGAGCCATTTTCGGAGGCGATGCGCGCGCACTTCGACAACGCCAAGCGCCTGTACATGCAGCGCCTGCTGCCGATGCTGGAGGCGCGGCACGGCACGACGTGGGAGGCGATCAAGCTCGGCCAGGCCGATCCCACGGCGGCGAAGAACCTGCGCAACGACGCGCGGCTTCTGAAGACGCTGCTGCTCGCCGCGCTGGTGCCGGAAGTCGAGTCGCTGAAAGCGCTGACGGCGCAGCGTCTCGCGGCGCTGAACCACGGCACGTTCCGCTCGCCGATCCCGGGGCAGGAAGCGCAGCAGGTGCTGCGCAAGATTCGCGACTGGGCCGGCGAGGTCGGCGAGATCAAGGTCACCGACGACGCCAACCCGCTGGTGTCGATCCAGATCACCGGCGTAGACCTGGAGCCGGTGCTGGCCGCCGCGAGCACCAACGACAACCCGGGTAACCGCAAGAAGAAGGTCCGTGAGCTGCTGTTCGAGCAGCTCGGCATCCACGACAGCGGAGGCCTCTTCACCACGTACGAGTTCGCCTGGCGCGGCACGCAGCGCGAGGTCGAGGTGCTGTACGAGAACGTGCGCGAGATGACCGACGACACGCTCAAGGGCCGCTCCGGCGCGTGGAGCGTGATCCTGGACTTCCCGTTCGACGAGCCGAACCGCACGCCCAACGACGACCTCGCGCGACTCAACGACTACCGCGGCGGCAGCACCCGCACGCTGGTGTGGCTGCCCGCGTTCCTCGGGCCGAAGGCGCAGCACGACCTCGGCCGCTACGTGGTGCTCGACCACATCCTGCAGGGTGATCGCTTCGACCAGTACGCGGGGCACCTGTCGGCCATCGACCGGGCACAGGCCAAGGCGCTGGCGAGAAATCAGCGCGACTCGCTGCGCATCAAGCTGCGCGGCGTGCTGGAGGTGGCCTACGGCATCACGAGCGAGCCGCGCGACGCGGTGGTGCACCACCTGAGCGCCGACCAGCAGTTCCGCTCGCTCGACCCGACGCTGGCGCCGCGCCCGCCCGTCGGCGCCGACTTCAAGGCCGCGTTCGACAACCTGCTCGACCAGTTGTTCGCGCACCAGTATCCGGCGCATCCGCAGTTCGACACGGCGATCCGCCCGTCGGTGGTGAAGAAGGTGTGGCCCGAGGTGCGTGCCGCCGTGGAGGCACCGCAGCAGCGCGTGCTGGTGGCCGACCCGGCGACGCGGCGGCTGGTGAGGTCGGTCGTCAACGCGTTGAAGCTGGGGCAGATGGGCGAAACGCACCTGCTGCTCGATCCGCACTGGGCGTCACACTTCGCGCAGCGCGCAGCACTCGAACCGCAGGCGCCGCTGACGGTGGCCAGGCTGCGCGAGTGGATCGATCAGCCGCGCGCGATGGGGCTGCCGGTCGAGCTGCAGAACCTCATCATCCTGACGTACGCGGCGCAGACGAACCGGCGCTTCCTGCTCAACGGTGGCCCGTACGAGCCGGAGGTCGATCGCCTGCCCGACACGGTGGAGCTGCGCGAACAGGCCCTGCCGCCGGCGGCACACTGGCAGACCGCCGTCGCACGCGCCGCCAGCCTCTTTGGACTGGTGAGCCCCGAAGGCCTGAACGCTGCCAACGTCGACAAGCTGGTCGCCGACGTCAAGGCCGCTGCGACGGCGCGGCGCGCTGCGGTCGCCGATCTCGTGCGGGCGATCGGTGATCGTGCGAGTCGCTATGCATCCGACCCGCAAGGTGTTCCGGGTGACCGCGAACGCACGGCCACTTCGGCACAGGCGCTGCTGGCTGCACTCACTGCGTCGGACGAGGTCGGCCTCGTCACCACGCTGGCGACGGCGACGCTGGAGACCTCAGAGGCAGCAGTGGCACGCGCGCTGGGCCAGGCACAGGCGGTGACCACGGCGTTGGCCCAGGCGAAGTGGACGCTGTTCGACGCGGTTCGGAATCTTGCCGATCACCGGCGGGCGGCCGGTGAGGATCTGGGACGGCGTTTGTCAGAGGTGCTCCGGCACGACGAGCACGTCATACCGCTTCAGACGAAGCTCGACGAACTGACCGCGGAGGCTGTGCGCCTGCTGGCCGAGCCCGTGGCGCCGGCCGTCGCGCCTGCTCCGGTGCCCCCCGCACCGGTGCTGGCTTCACCGGCGCCGGCACCGTACGGCACGAGCCAGGTGGTGGTCGAGGAGAACCAGAAGTCCGACCTCGACGCGAGCAGCGCGGTCGAGCTGCTCGACAAGCTGAAGTCGAGGCTGCAGCGCGACCGTGACCTGGAGTTGACGTTGCACTGGCGTCTGCAGCGCAAGGGTACGCAGTCGTGAGCACGTTGCCGATCATCTCCACGGCGCAGGCGGCCGCGCAACTCGATGCCGTGCTTGCGCGCGAGCCGGCGGCCGCGGCGGTGGCGATCCGGGCCGCGGGGCCGCTGCAGGGCACCACGACGATCGCCCGGCGCGGACGCACGTTCGCCGTGCGCTGGTGCGAGAGCCGCCTGGCGTTGCGCGAGGCGCTGGCCGATGTGGACGACGCAAGAGCCCCGGGCGACGGCCTGCTGCTGCTGACCCCTCTGGCGGACACCGAGGTGCCCGACGACGTGGCGGCCCGGCTGGCGCGGGCCCGCGTGTTCCAGCCCGGCGGCTGGGAGATGGTGCGCCAGCTCTTTGCTGCGCACGGCACCGATGCGCGCCTGGGACGGTACGAGTGGATGCCGCAGGTGCTGATCGAGAGCGCCGACGCCGGCCCGTTCGCACCCGTCCAGAGCGGCTTCCTGGACCTGGAAACCGCGTGGCGTGAGGTGATGCAGCGCTGCCTGCAACTGCCCGAGGCGCGCCCCGACGCCGCCACGCTGATGCGTTGGGCGCTGAGACCCGACCTGCCTGTCCTCCTGGGGCGACTGCCGGCCCGGGCGCGATCGGACGCGTTCGAGTGGATGGCCAGTCATGCGGGTGCGGCGGGGCAGATGACGCTCCATTGCATCGAGGCGGGTCGCGCAGCAGACGCCGCGGCGCTCGGCGTGGTGTGCGGTGTGGTCTTTGCGCCCGCGGGCGACGGGGTGGCCGACCTGGCCCAGGCCGCGGTGCGGGTGGAGCGGTACGTCGGCGACCGGCATGTCTCGGTGGACGTCGGGCGTGACTGGGCGACTCACGCCGGACGACTGCTCGATCGCCTGGAGCCGGAGGAGGCTCGCGCCGTCCTCGACCGTGCCGACGCGCTGTTGCGCGAGTTGCGCGTGCCTGGGTATGCGCGCCTGAGCGACTGGACGCCGGCGGGGCTGGAGCAGCGGCTCGCCCTCTTCGCCGACGCGCTCGTGGCCCTGCTGGACGATGCCGGCGAGGCGACCGCCGCGGCCGTCGAGGAGGCGGCCGGCGACGTGCTGCGGCATCGGCTGGCCGGCCTGCAGCCGCTGCGCATGGAGCGGGTCAGGATGGCGCGCCGGCTGGGCCGCTGGCTGTTGCGGCCATCGTCGGCTGCAGGCGGGGTGGACGGGCTCGTTGCGCAGCATGCCGACGAAGGCGCCTTCGTCGACTGGGGGCGTTTCCGCCTGCTGGGGGGCGACGAGTTGCCCGAGCTGTCGCAGGCCTACGCACGCTTGCGCGCGGTCGTGGCGCAGCGCAGGGACGCGCAGAACAAGGCGTTCGCGGCAGCGCTCGCTGCCCAGGTGCGAGAGGCGCAGCCCCTCGGCGCGCGGGCGGTGCCGGTCGAGCAGGTACTCGAAAGGGTGGTGGGATCACTGGCCGCGTCGCACCCGGTGCTGCTGCTGGTGGTCGACGGCTTGAGCGTGGCCATCTTCCGGGAGCTTTTCGAGAAGCCGGAGCGGCACGGGTGGGTCGAGTGGTTGCCGCAGGCGCTTGAGCGACCGCTCGTGGGCGTGGCCGCGCTGCCGACGGTGACCGAGGTCAGCCGTGCCAGCCTGCTGTGCGGACGCATCTGCACGGGCACGGCGCCGGTCGAGAAGGCGGGGTTCGCCGCGCATCAGGCGCTGCTGGCGCAGAGCAGCAACAGCCACCCGCCGAAGCTGTTCCACAAGGCAGAGCTCAGCGAAGACGGCAACCTCGCGAGCGGCGTGCGATCGGCGCTGGCGAACCCGAGTCAGAAGATCGTGGGCGTGGTCTACAACGCCGTCGACGATCATTTGAGCGGGCCCGACCAGTTGCATCAGCGCTGGAGCCTGGAGGACCTGCGACTGCTGCTGCCGCTACTGCGCGAGGCACGCGACTCGAAGCGCGTCGTCGTCGTGACGGCGGATCACGGCCACGTTCTGGAGGAGGCGAGCACGCAGTGCGCGGGCGGCGTGAGCGACCGCTGGCGCCCGGGCACGGCGGCCGCCGATCCGAGGGAGGTCCTGCTGGCCGGCGCGCGCGTGCTCACGCCGGAGGGCGCGCAGCGCGCTGTCTGCCTGTGGAGCGAAGCGGCGCGCTACACGGGGCGCAAGAACGGCTACCACGGCGGCGCGAGCCCGGCCGAGGTGCTGGTGCCGCTGGCAGTGCTGGCGCCGTTCGGTGTCAACCTGGCCGGCTGGAAGCCTGCCCCGCCGCAGCAGCCCGATTGGTGGGATCTGCCGGCGGCGCCAGCGCCGGTCGTTGCACACCCGGCGCCGCGTACCTCGGCTCGACGGCCTGCGGCGGTGCCGGTCGGGCAGGGCGGGCTCTTCGGCGACGAGGAGCTGCCGGTGCCGTCGGGACCTGCCCGCGACGGTGAAGACTGGATCGGCGCCCTGTTGGCCTCGCCCGTGTACGCCTCGCAGCGCCTGCTGGCCGCGCGCGTGGCGCTGGCCGACGAGCAGATGCGCCACCTGCTGGCGTCGCTCGACGAGCGCGGCGGCAAGCTCAGCCGCGCGGCACTGGCGCAGCGAATGGGGGTGCCCGAGCTGCGGCTCGGCGGCATGCTCAGTGCCGCACGCCGGATGCTCAACGTCGACCAGGTGCAGGTGCTGAACGTCGACGACGGCGCCGGCATGGTCGAGGTGAACCGCGCGCTGCTGATGCAGCAGTTCCGCTTGCCGACGGCCGGGGGGAGCCGATGATCAGCGCGGCACGACGCGAGGACATCGTCGCCGCGTTGCGGCGCGGCACGGTGCCGAATGCCGGGCTGGACGCGCTGGCGGTGGGGATCGACGCGCTGGCGCCGGTGCTTGACGAGGAGCTCGCGGCGGCGGCCACCGGGCGTGCCGGGTTCAAGGCGGTGCGCGGCGAGTACGGCAGCGGCAAGACCTTCTTCGGGCGCTGGCTGCAGGAGCGTGCCCGCGCGAAGGGTTTCGCGTCGAGCGAGGTGCAGATCAACGAAACCGAAACGCCGCTGCATCGCCTGGAGACGGTGTACCGGCGCCTGGTGGAGCGGCTGGGCACCAGCGATGCGCCGTCGGGTGCGTTTCGCAGCGTGGTCGACGGCTGGTTCTATGCACTGGAGCAGGACGTGCTGGCTGACGGTCGCACCGACCCCGCCGACACGCAGGCGCTGCTCACGAAGACCGAAGCGCTGATGGAAGCGCGGCTCTCCGCGATCAGCCGCAGCGCGCCGGCGTTCTCGGCGGTGCTGCGTGCGTACCGCAAGGCCCTGGCCGCGGGCGACCTGCCAACGGCCGAGGGGCTGATCAGTTGGCTGGCCGGCCAGCCCAACGTGGCTGCCAGCGTGAAGCGTGTCGCCGGCATCAAGGGCGACCTGGACCACTTCACCGCGGCGAACTTCCTCGCTGGGCTGCTGACGATCCTGCGCGACAGCGGGTACGCCGGGCTGCTGCTGGTGCTCGACGAGGTCGAGACGCTGCAGCGCATGCGCGCCGACACGCGCGAGAAGGGGCTCAACGCGTTGCGCCAGTGGATCGACGAGATCGACGCGGGGCGCTATCCCGGGCTGTACCTGGTCATCACGGGCACCCCGGCGTTCTTCGACGGCCCACAGGGCGTGCAGCGACTGGCGCCGCTTGCGCAGCGGCTGCACGTGGACTTCGGGGCGGACCGGGCCTTCGACAACCCTCGCGCCGTGCAGATCCGGCTGAACCCGTTCGACCAGGCGGCGCTAGTGGCCGTGGGCCGCCGGGTACGCGACATCTTCGCCGAGGGCCGCGCGGCGGAAGCGCGCATCCGACGGCTCGTCGACGATGCCTACATCGAGACGCTGGCCAAGGCGGTGACCGGCGGTCTGGGCGGCAAGGTCGGCGTGGCGCCGCGCCTGTTCCTGAAGAAGCTCGTCGGCGACGTGCTCGACCGCGTCGACCTGCACGAGGGCTTCGATCCCCGCCAACATTACCGGCTGACGTTGAACGACACGGAGATGACGGTCAACGAACGGGCGGCGGCCGGCGCGGCGTCGGTGGACGACATCGAGCTGTGAACGCCGACGCGAGCGCCTTCGAGCGGCTGCACCCGGCAGTTCAGTATCACGTCGTCAACTCGCTCGGCTGGTCGTCGCTTCGGCCGACCCAACTCGACGCCATCGCGCCGATCCACGAGGGCCGCCACTGCCTACTGTTGGCTCCGACCGCTGGAGGCAAGACGGAGGCGGCGTTCATTCCGGTGCTGTCGAGGATGGCCGCCGAGGGCTGGCGTGGCACGAGCGTGCTGTATGTGTGCCCGATCAAGGCGCTGCTCAACAACCTGGAGCCGAGGCTGAGCCGCTATGCCGGCCTGCTCGGGCGCACGGTGGAGGTGTGGCACGGCGACGTGGCGGCAACGCGCAAGCGCCGCGTGCTCGGCAACCCTCCCGACGTGCTGCTGACGACGCCAGAGTCCCTGGAAGGCATGCTGGTGTCGCCGCGCATCGAGCGGCAGGGCTGGTTCGGCAACCTTCGTGTGGTGATCGCCGATGAGCTGCACGCCTTCGCCGCCGACGACCGCGGTTGGCACCTGCGCTCGGTGCTGTCGAGGATCGATGCCTATGGCTCGCAGCCGCTGCAGCGCATCGGTCTGTCGGCCACGGTCAGCAACCCCGAGGAGTTGTTGACGTGGTTCGCGCCGCGCGGTGAGCGCCAGGTGGTGGGCTCGTCGGCCGTGTCCACCGACGCCGACGTCACCATCGACCACGTCGGTTCGCTCGACAACGCCGCCATCGTGATCTCGCGCCTGCATCGAGGCGAGAAGCGCCTGGTCTTCTGCGATTCGCGCAGCAGTGCCGAGAAGCTGGGCGCCGCGCTGAACCAGATGGGGGTGCGCACCTTCGTCAGCCATGCGTCGTTGAGCGCCAGCGAACGCCGGCAGGCCGAGGCCGCGTTCGCCGAGGAGCGGGACTGCGCGATTGTGGCGACGTCGACGCTGGAACTGGGCATCGACGTCGGCGACCTCGATCGCGTGATCCAGATCGACGCGCCGTCGACGGTCGGCTCGTTCCTGCAGCGCATGGGTCGCAGCGGCAGACGTGCCGGCAGTCGCCGCAACTGCCTGTTCCTCGCTACCACCGACAGCGCGCTGTTGAACGCCCTCGGCATCGTCAACCTCTGGTCGAAGGGATGGGTCGAGGCTGCGGTGCCTCCGCCCGAGCCGTGGAACGTGGTGGCCCAGCAAGCGTTGCTGATGGCGCTTGAAGCCGGGCGAACGACCGCGCAGGAACTGGTTGACAGCCTGGGGCGGTCGTTTCCTGAGCTGCCCATCGACCGCGTTCGTCTGATGGTGGACCACCTCGTCGCGGCCGGACATCTGGCGCGCGAGGACGAGGGCACCGTGCAGATCGGGCCCCAGGCCGAGCGCGAGTACGGTGGCGGGCACTACCGTGACCTGATGGCGACCTTCACCGGGGGGGCCCTGCTCACGGCACGGCACGGCGCGTCCGAGGTGGGCTACCTCGACCCCACCGTGCTGGCCGGGCAGGGTGACGTGCTGGTCGTGCTGCTGGCCGGCCGGAGCTGGCGGGTTCGGGAGGTGGACTGGAAGCGGCGTGTGGTATGGCTCGAACCTGCTGAGGAGGGAGGGCGGGCACGATGGACCGGCGGCGGCCGAGGAATGAGTGCCGAGCTTGCAGCATCCATTCGCGACGTGCTGTCGGCCGGGGAGGTGAACGGCGTGACCCTGTCACGCCGCGCCCGCGCTGCATTCGACTCCGTTCGTGACGAGACGCCGGTGGCCATCGACCATCTGCCCGTCCAGGCGGATGGGGCGTGGCGATTCAGGCTCTGGACCTACGCGGGCACGGCGGCCAATCGGACACTGATGCTGACGTACAAGAAGGCGGGTGCCTATCGGTTCGATGGGCTGGGCGTCGATTTCCGAGTGGATCCGCAACGGGCCATGCGCGACGGTGCGGTCGGCTCCGTGCCTGAGGCCGATGTCATCGAACTGACGACGGGCCTGAAGTTCGTCGGCCTGTTGCCCACTTCCATGGCCATCAGTGTCGTGAAGGCCCGAATGTTGGTTGACACGGTCAAGGTCCTGGGTCCACTGGGATCAGTTCAAGCCATGATAGAGCGTCGCTGATCGGGAGTACGTATCCGGCGGCGTGGCAGTGGCGCCTTGGCGATGCTCCATACCCTGTTTCCTTACACCGATGGATGAATCCGAGATCAGCCAAGATCACCGACGGACCCTAAAAGCGTTCAGGAAGACGCTTCGCACACTGCCTCCCGGTGTTCTCGGAGCGGTCTACTCGACGTTGGCCGCGAAAAGGTTCGATCACCTCGGTGACCGCCCTTGATAGGTACTTTCTGGAGGTGACCGAGGACTTCATCATCAATGCCATCGGGCAAATGCCTCGCCGCGAGCTAGAGCAACTGCTGACGCCGCTGCATGGGACCGTTGACAGAGGAGAAGCGACCCAGAGAACAAGGACGATCGTTCAACTTGCAGATCGCCGCAGAGTCTCACTGTTGGTTGGACAGATCAACCCGAAACCCCGGCAAGGCGGTGCACCGGGGTCGCGTCGATAGCAGCCAGTCGATAGTGCTTCCCTTTCAGCAGCAAACTGGACGAGGCCCACAACATGCCGATGGTCACCACTGCTTATCATCGTTTCGGCCAAAGCGCCTGAGCGAGCATCTCCAGCTTGTTCTCGCCAAGGAGGCCCGTGTCAAGTACCTGGTGGTATTCGTCCAGGTCCTCCTCGTTGATCTCGCGCCGCCAGCACGCCGCCAGCACGCCGCCAGCATCCGCGCCGCCGCTACCGCCTCGGGCACATCGCGCTTGCTGGCGTACGCCACGAGCCGCGCCGCGCGCTCCCGGCGGCTGTAGTTGTCGCCGAAATACCGCTGCCACAGCAGCCACAGGCTGCCGTCGCGGTTGCCGCTGATGAAGTACCGCGGCCGACGCGAGTGCATCGGGCTCCACGACCATTCCACCTCGACGACGAGCCGCGCGTTCGGCGGCATGTGGCGCGGCGCCTTGCCCTCGGGCGGCGCCCCGAAATAACCCCCCGCGTCGATCTCCAGCTCGGCTTCGAGCGGTGACCCTAGAAACAGCAGTTGCTCCCGAGGCGAAACGGCGAAGAGCAAGCATCCATGCGGGTTTCCGGCCGATTTCCGCGACTGCGGAGCAGTTCCAAACGGGTGACCATCGCGGCCTTCGCAACCCGTTGTGCGGCAACGCATTCTTGTCGCTCCACCTACGTCAACTGCCGTTTCTAGGGTGACTCGTCCGGCGCGTTGAGCAAGCCCCCGAGCCGTACCACGGCGGCCTCGGCGTCGCGCGGCGGGCAGCGATTGGCCGCGCTGCGCACCTGATCGGTCTCCCATCGACCTGACCTGCGCACGAATAGCGCCGTCGCCACCCGTCGCCCAGGGTCCGAGCCCGCACGCACCGACACGACCAGAACGTCACCGGCTGCGCATCGGGCGGCGTACCCGTCGGCGCAATGGTGCATCGCCCGGGCTTCGTCCCACAGGTCGCGCACGGACTTCAGCGAGCGGCAGACGAAGTCCCCGACGATGGCCTCATCGAATGGGGTGTCCCAGGTGAGCGCCTCGGCGTCGATCTCGTTGCGCCGCAGCGCTAGCCACTCGCACGTGCGGGCCACCAGCCACGGCCAGCCCGCGCGTCGCTGCAGCTTGTCGAGCTGCGGGCGCTCGGTGGCGAGCCACTCAAGCACATCCGGCAGGTCCGCCTTGGCGACTTCAGGCTGACGCATGAAGTGCCGTGCGGCGTGGCCGAACAGGTGCCGATGCCGCGCGAGATGCTCGCAGTGCCGCTCGAACCGGTAGGCCGGGTTCGCGACGCGGCTGAGCAGGCACCAGGCAAAGTGCGGGTGCGGCTCGACCTGCAGGCGAAGGTCCGACAGGATGCGCAGGTAGTCGAGCATGGCGCTGCCGGCATCGCCCCGGTAGAAGTCGCGCACCGGCAGGAACAGGCGCGTGCCGGAGGCGACGATCAGCCGCCAGACGGCGGGGCCGAGGTCGTGCTCGACCAGGTAGCGGTGCAGCGCCTGCGCGGGCCAGCCACGGCGCGGGAAGTCGTCGCGATCGACGAGGGCGCCGTACAGCGGGATCGCCTGCGGCAGCTCGCGTTCGAGCGCGAGGAATGCCTCGCGGTGGCGCACGACGGTGTTGTAGTACGACAGCCGCGGTAGGCCGCGGTCGGGCAGCAGGTTCATCAGGCGGCGCGCGATGCGCAGCGCGGCGGGGTCGAGGTCGAGCTCCCGGGCGACGCGCTGGCGCATCACGCGCAGATCGGCGTGGCGCGCCAGCCGGCGGCGCAAGTGCGCGAAGAGCGCGCGGCCGTATTGCTCCAGCTCGCCGGTGGTCGCGGGGGTGCCGATGGCCTGAAGGTGGTGGGCCAGCTCGACCATCGCCGCACGCCGGATGAGGTCGAGCCAGACCCAGCCGGCCGGAACGGCCTGCACGACGACTTCGTCGTCCGGGCAGGGATCCCACTGCAGGCGGCCATCCTTCTGGCGCCACAGGCTCGCATGCAGGCCTGCCTCGGCGTCGCGCTCGAAGACGGCGATGCCGAGCACGACGACGCTGCCGTCGCCCAGGCGTAGGGCGGGCTCACGAACGGCGTCGATGAGACGCCGCCACAGGCTGGCGACCAGCACCGGCACGTGCAAGCGGCGAAGCCCGGCTGGCGGCAGCCAGCTCGGCGCAGCGTCGCGCCAGCTTGCGAACTCGGCCTGGAGCGACCAAGGCACGGCCGGCGAGCGGCCAAACAGGGGCTCGGGGCGGTCCTCGAGGAGGGGCTGCATCGTCGTCCTCCTCAGTCCGAAACGGGCCGCGTGAGGTCGTTGGACCACCGCGCACGGCGCATACCGTTGATCTGCAGGGCGTCATCGAGACGGTCGGCCGGAACCTCGAAGACCCGCTTGTCGAGGTGGCGGCAGAAGCTGACCCAGCCTCGGGGTCGCCTGCCGATCAGGCCGAAGAGCCGCTTGCGGGCTCGGTGGGATTCGCAGCGGACGAGGACACGGTCCGCATAGATGCGGTCTTTCATCTCGCACTCCACACCCCGGGTGACCATGGCGTGGTCGCGCCGGGGCGGGGTCGCGAGCCGCGCTTTAGCCAGTACTTGTTGACCGCCCCGGCAAGTTGCTGGGTTAAATCCGGCGGTGGGCTTGCGCCCGGGAACGGGTGCAGCCCGTCGCAGGGCCGCGGGTCAGACCTCGCAGGGTTCAGCCATCTCGATCGGGGCGACCGGCTTGCCGCCGGCAGCCACGAACTTGCGGCCGTCGATCTCGGCCTCGCCGTCCCACCGATAGGCCACGAGCGGCTGATCGGGCAGCGCGGCACTCCAGTCCAGGCAGGCCACCTTGCGCGACATCGGCACGGGCCGACCCCTCATCCAGTAGTGGCCAACGAACACCGGCGCACCCTTGAGCGGCGCCGCGGCGTAGTGCGCGGGCAAAGGGTGATCGGGCACCCGGTGGCTCTGGTCTTCGCCAACGATCGCCACGTCGCGGAAGCTGCGCGGGTCGTCGTGCCACCACTTCACGCGCACCTCGCGCCGCTCGACGCCGCCGTGGTCGATGAACGAGTGGCCGTCGGGCAAGCGGACCTCCAAACCCTTGGACAGGCCCTCCATCGCGTCCCACTCGGGCGAGCCGCGGTCGAAGGCGGCGAGCAGGAACTCGTCGCTCATCCGGCTGCCCGGCACCCACCGCGAGGCGATCAGGTCGACGTGGGGCTGGTGCCACCACGCGTGCACGACGCGCAGCCCTCCAAGGTCGAGCGCCGGCGGCAGCCACCGGAACCACTCCACCCACTGCCGGTGGACGGCGGACCCCTCGCCAACCTGCTTCAGGAACTCGGCGTGCTGGGCCAGGTTCTTGGCGCTGCGGGGGCGGAGGTATGCGCCCGGCACCTGCGGATCGGGCATCGCGAAACCGATCGCATTGAGTTCATGGTTGCCCATCACTGCGTGAGCGTGGCCTGCATCGACCATTGCGCGAACGATCGCCAGCACCTTGACCTGCTCGGGGCCGCGGTCGATCAGGTCGCCGACGAACACCGCCATGCGTCCGGCCGGCGGCACCCAGACACCACGGCGCTCGGCGTAGCCCATGTCGCGCAGCAGCGCCTCCAGCTTGGCCGCATGGCCGTGGATGTCACCGATCACGTCGTAGCTCATCGCCATCTTTTGCTCCACTTCGTAGCTGACTGCCACGAAGTAAGTATCCTACACTTAGGTGCAATGTGCAACTAACAGCGGGGTCCATGGCGAACGACGTCACGAAATCGGGTCATAGGCGTCACCCGATGCCGTTCACCCGGGTGGAGATCGCGGTGCTCAGCGTCGTGGACGAACGTCTGCAGGTGCTGATGGCGCGACGCGCCGAAGAGCCCTACAAGGGGCGGTGGGCCCTGCCCGGCGGCGTGCTGCGCATCGACCTCGACGCCTCGCTCGACGCGGCGGCGCAACGGGTGGCGATGGAGCGCCTCGGCCTGGAGATGCCGCTGCTGCGCCAGCTCTGCGCCGTTGGCGGCCCCGGGCGTGACCCGCGCGCAGCGTGGGGATTGAGCGTGGTCTACCGCACGCTGGTGGCCGCCGAGCAGATCGCGCCGAAGGCGGGCAAGCGGGTGGAGGAAGTGAAATGGCGTCCGGTCGACGATGCGGTAGGCGATCGGGCGATCGCCTTCGATCACGCCAGCCTGATCGGGCGTGCGGTCGCAGCGACGCGCGCCGAGGTGCGGGCACTCGACCTGCCGTTCGCATTGCTGCCCGAGCACTTCACCTTGGGGGAACTTCAGGCGGCGTGTGAGCAGGTCCTTGGCGAGCGCATCGACAAGTCCAGCTTCCGGCGACGGCTGGCGGCGGCGGAAGTCGTCGAGCCGGTCGAAGGGCAGATGCGAGGCGGGGCGTTCAGGCCCGCCCAGCTCTATTGCCGTCGATGACGGCTGGCACGGATGCAGCCGCGCCTGGGGCGGGGCGTCTCTCGCCAGTCGGGTTGATAGCGGGCTGGTCTTTATTGTTCTACCGGCCTACACGAACCCGCTTTCGTGGCCCTCGTCGACCCTCTACAATCCTCTCAAGCTGCGTTCCGAAGTGGATGTAAGTGCTTGGTGGGGCTTGCAAATCCGTTCAGCCCGGTTCGACTCCGGGCCGCGCCTCCACGATGACTCCGCGGTGAACGACGGCCCCCTCGGGGGCCGTTTTCGTTTTCGTTCTGCGGGCCGACCTCGTGGTGCGCGTGCCCGACCCCTCGAGCGCCCGCGCGCGTCAAGGCTCGATCAGGCCCCAGCGCAAGGCCATCAGCGTCAGCTCGGACTGATTGGTCGCGCCGAGCTTCTGCTTCACGTGGTACAGGTGCGTGCCCACCGTGCTCGTCGACACGTTGAGCGCAGCGGCGATCTGCGCGACGCTGAGCCCGCGCGCGAGGTGCAGGAAGACGGAGAACTCGCGTTCGCTGAGCACCGCGGCCGGGCTTTCCTCGCCGCTGATCTGCGCCATCGCGAGCGCCTGCGCCGTCGCGGCGTCCAGGTAGCGCTCGCCGCGTGCGACGGCGTTGACGGCGGCGATCAGCGCGTCGGGCGCGCTGCGCTTGGCGAGGTAACCGAGCGCGCCAGCGCGCAGCACGCGCTGCGGGTGCGCTGTGTCCTCGTGCGCCGACAGCGCGAGGATGCGCGCCTTCGCATCCTGCGCGAGCAGGCGGCGGATCGCCTCGAGCCCACCCATGCCCGGCATCGACAGGTCCATCACGACGACGTCCGGGCGCACGTGCGGGTAGCCGGCCAGCGCGTCCTCACCGCTGCCGTATTCGGCGGCGACTTCGATGCCCGCGTCGGCGAGCAGCATGCGAAAGCCCATGCGCACGAGCACGTGGTCGTCGACGAGGATCACGCGGGTCATCGGTCCGGTAGTCACGCGGGTTGGGGCAGGCTCACCTGCAGGTGCGCGCCGCGCGGGGTGGCCGGCTCGAGCCGCATCTGTCCGCCCAGCGCCTCGACGCGCTCGGCGATCCAGCGCAGGCCGTAGTGGCCCGGCGCCGTCGTGCCGGTGGCCGGCAGGCCCTGACCGTCGTCGCGCACGTCGAGCACAAGCCACCCGTCGCGCGCACCGACGCGCACCTGCAGGTGGCGCGCGTGCCCGTGGCGCAGCGCGTTCGTGATGCCCTCCTGCGCGGCGCGGTACAGCGCGAGCGCGGCGTCGACGCCGAGCGCGACGTCGGCCAGGTCGATGTGCAGATCGACCGTCACCTGCGGGTGCGCGCGCCGGGTGCGTTCGACGAGGTCGTTCAGCGCCGCCTCGAGCCCGAGCGTGTCGAGCACCATCGGCGCCAGCCGCGGGATCAGCCCGTGCATCGCGTCGTACAGCTTCGACGACTCGTCGGCGATCAGCCGCGCCGCCTGCTCGGCGGCCGGGTCGACGCCGTGCACGCGCTGCGCGATCGACAGCGCCATGCTGCGCATCGCGGTCACCGACTGGCCCAGTTCGTCGTGCAGTTCGCGCGCGATCAGCCGGCGCTCCTGCTCGATATGGTGGTCGATCCAGCGCGCGAGCTCGCGGCTGTCCGACAGCTCGCGCTCGGCGCGCATCGCGCGGCGCTCGGTCTCGAGGTTCTCGCGCAGCACGCCGACCATGCGGTTGAACGCGGCGCCGATCGCCGCCGCCTCGCGCCCGGGCAGTGGCGGCAGCTCGACGTCGAAGCGCCCGCGCTGCAGCTCGTCGAGCGCCTCGACGATGCGGCCGAACGGGCGCACCGCGCGCCCCACGCCCCACAGCACGAGCGCGTTGACGGCCACCAGCAGCGCCAGCGCCGCGCCGGCGAGGACGACGAAATCGTCCCAGGCGTCGAGTACCGCGCGCGACGCGTTCGAGCGCACGACGAGCTTGCCGTCGGGAAACTCGATCGACTGCACGGTGGGCGGCGGGGCGATCAGGCGGTCGAACCATGCCGGCGCGTCGCGCCCGGCCTTGTACGGCGACGGCGGCGAGCGGTACAGCTCGGCGCCGTCGGCGCCGTACAGCGTGATGTCGTTCGAGCGCACGCGGCCCACCCCTTCGAGGTAGGCACGCATCGCCGCGGTGCCCTGCGCAGCGTAGCCCCAGGCGCTGCGGTTGAGCAGCTGCGAGGCCACCCGGTTGGCTGCGACGGTTTCCTCGGCCACCGCGGCGCGCATGCCGCGAAACTGCAGCCCGAGCAGCGCGGCGACGAACAGCGCCGTCAGCGTGCCGACGATCAGGTTGATCTTCAGCCGCAGGCTCATCGCTCGGCCTCGAACCGGGCGGTGGTCGCCACGCTCGCGAGCGCCGCCGACATCGCGGCCGCCATCGCCGGGTGCGTCGGGTCGTGGCCGGCGCCCTCGACGATCTCGAGCGAGCTGCCGGCGATCCGCCCGTGCGCCAGGCGCGCGCCCTCGGGCGGGCAGACGCGGTCGCGGGCGCCGTGCAGCAGGTGGGTCGGCACGGGGGGCAGGTCGCGCAGCCGTTCGACCAGCGGCGGTGCCGCCAGCCAGCAGTCGTGCCGCAGGTAGTGCGCCTGCACGCGGTAGCGCTGCCGCAGCGCCTCGCAGGCCGGCAGCGTCACGGCGGCGGCTCCCTGCAGCGACTGTTCCCAGCGCCACCAGGCGGTCACGATGGAGTGCTGCTCGGCCTCGTCGCCGTGGTCGAGCCTGGCCGCCAGGTGTTCGACGAGGCGCACGCCGGCGGCGTCGGCCGCCGCCTGCCAGCGCCGCCATGTCGGCTCGCCGTCGCGCACCGCGTTGGCGAAGAACGCGTCAATGTCGTCGCGGCGCGCGAGGAACAGGCCGCGCAGCACGAGCGCGGCGACCGCATCGGGCTCGTCGAGCGCGTGCGCCAGCGCGAGCGTCGCGCCCCACGAGCCACCGACGACGACCCAGCGCGCGATGCCCAGCGCCCGCCGCAGCGCGCGCAGGTCGGCGAGCAGGTGCGCCGTCGTGTTGTGCGCGGTCGCGCCGGCCGGCGAGCTGAGCCCGGCGCCGCGCTGGTCGACGCCGATCACGCGCCAGGCCCGCAGGTCGAACGCGCGCACCAGCGTCGGCGAGCAGCCCGATCCCGGCCCGCCGTGCAGCACCAGCGCCGGACGGGCGGTCGGCTCCCCCCACTCGTAGACCTGCAGCTCGTGGCCGTCGCCCACCGGCAGGCGCCAGCGGCGGGGTGCGGCAGCGAGCGGTGCTGACGGGTCGGGTGCAGCGGTGACGGTCGACACCGTTCAATGGTAGCCAGCGCGACGACGGCGCCCCGGCGCGCGAATCATGAAAATCATGAGCCGAGAATCATGGCGGCGGGGCTTTGCGGCCGCGGCGCGCCGCGACACCATGTGGCACGGGATCGAAATCCCCGCCGTGCCGTGTGGTGCGGTGTCACGACCTGTTGGAGACTCACGATGCAGTGGCAAACCCCACAAGCCTGCGACTTCCGCTTCGGCTTCGAAATCACGATGTACGTCGCGGCTCGCTGAGCCGGGCCGCTGAGGCCGACGCCCCGGGTGCGCCCGGGGCGTTTCGTTTGAACGCGCTGCCACACCGCTTCGTATGCGCATCACGGTGCTCGGTGCCGCCGCCGGCGGCGGCTTCCCGCAGTGGAACTGCAACTGCCGCAACTGCCGCGGCGTGCGCGAGGGCAGCGTGCGCGCGAAGCCGCGCACCCAGTCGTCGATCTTCGTGCGCCCCGACGACGGTGCCGACGGCGTGCTGTTCAACGCGTCGCCCGACATCCTGCAGCAGATCCGCGCGAACCCGGCGCTGCAGCCGGCGCGGCGCGTGCGCGACACCGCGATCGCCGGCGTCGTGCTGATGGACGGCCAGGTCGACCACACGACGGGGCTGTACATGCTGCGCGAGCGCGGCAGCCCGCTGCCGCTGTGGTGCACCGACCCGGTGGCCGAGGACCTGACGCAGGGCAACCCGATCCTGCGCGTGCTCGACCACTTCTGCGGCGTCGAGCGGCAGCGCATCGCGCTCGACGGTACCGCGTTCGAGGTACCGGGTGTGCCGGGGCTGAGCTTTCGCGCGCTGCCGCTGCAGTCGAAGGCCGCGCCGTACTCGCCGCACCGCGACGCGCCGGTGGCGGGTGACAACATCGGCATCACGGTGACCGACCGCGCGCGCGGCACGACGCTGTTCTATGCGCCCGGGCTCGGCGCGATCGAGCCGGCCGTGTTCGACGCGATGCACCGCGCCGACGCGGTGATGGTCGACGGCACGTTCTGGACCGACGACGAGATGATCGCGCTCGGCCTGTCGCGCAAGACGGCGCGCGACATCGGCCACCTGCCGCAGTCGGGCGCGGGCGGCATGATCGAGTGGATGGCCCGGCTGCCGGCGCGCACGCGGCGGCTGCTGATCCACATCAACAACACCAACCCGATCCTCGACGAGGACTCGGCCGAGCGCGCCGCGCTCGCCGCCGAGCGCATCGAGGTCTGCGAAGACGGCATGGAGATCACGCTGTGACGATGCGCGCCGACCTGATCCAGGAAGCCCGCCACCCCGCCGATGGCGGCGAGCCGTGGCCGCGCGACGAGTTCGAGGCCAGGCTGCGCGAGCGCGGGCGGGCCTACCACATCCACCACCCGTTCAACGTGATGTTGAACACCGGCAAGGCCAGCCCCGAGCAGATCCGCGGCTGGGTCGCCAACCGGTTCTACTACCAGATCGCGATCCCGGTGAAGGACGCCGCGGTGCTCGCCAATTGCCCCGACCGCGACGTGCGCCGCGGTTGGGTGCAGCGCATCCTCGACCACGACGGCTTCGAGATCGAGACGCCGCAGGGCACGGTGCGCGACGCCGGCGGCATCGAGGCCTGGCTGCGCCTGGCGCAGGCGGTGGGGCTCAGCCGCGACGAGGTGCTCGACCTGCGCCACGTCGTGCCCGGCGTGCGCTTCGCCGTCGACGCCTACGTCAACTTCGCACGCCGCGCGCCGTGGCAGGAGGCCGTGTGCTCGTCGCTGACCGAGCTGTTCGCCCCCGAGATCCACAAGCAGCGCCTGGCGACCTGGCCTGAGCACTACCCGTGGATCGAGAGCGAGGGCTTGCAGTACTTCCGCAACCGCGTCAGCCAGGCGCGGCGCGACGTCGAGCAGGGGCTGGCGATCACGCTCGATCACTTCCGCACGCGCGCGCAGCAGGAACGCGCGCTCGAGGTGCTGCAGTTCAAGCTCGACATCCTGTGGGCGATGAACGACGCGATGGCGCTGAAGTACGGGGTCGCGTCGTGAGCAGCGAGCTCGCCGCCGACAGCCGCCCGCGCATCGGTGCGGGCTTTCGCCTGCAGTGGGAGCCGGCGCAGCAGTGCCACGTGCTGCTGTACCCCGAAGGCATGGTCAAGCTCAACCAGAGCGCCGGCGAGATCCTCAGGCGCTGCGACGGCGAACGCACGCTGGCGGCGATCGTCGCCGACCTCGAGCAGGCCTTCTCGGCCACCGGCCTCGAGGGCGACGTGCGCGCGTTCCTCGACATCGCCGCGCGCCAGCGCTGGGTGACCTGGGCATGACCCCGGACATGACGGCGACGCCTGCCGCGCGCCCCGGCCCGCCGCTGTGGCTGCTGGCCGAGCTGACGTACCGCTGCCCGCTGCACTGCGTGTTCTGCTACAACCCGGTCGACTTCGCGGCCCATGAGCGCGAACTCTCGACCGACGACTGGCTGCGCGTGCTGCGCGAAGGCCGCGAGATGGGCGCGGTGCAGCTCGGCCTGTCGGGCGGCGAGCCGCTGCTGCGCGACGACCTCGAGACGATCGTCGCCGAGGCGCGGCGGCTGGGCTACTACAGCAACCTGCTGACCTCGGGCGTGGGGCTGACGGCCGAACGCGCCGCGGCGCTGAAGGCCGCCGGGCTCGACCACGTGCAGCTGTCGTTCCAGGACTCCACGCGCGAGATGAACGACTTCCTCTCGCACACGAAGACCTTCGAGCTGAAGAACCGCGTCGCGAAGATCATCAAGGCGCAGGGCTGGCCGATGGTGATGAACGTCGTCATCCACCGGCTGAACATCGACCACATCGGCCGCATCATCGAGATGGCGCACGAGATGGGCGCCGAGTACATCGAGCTCGCCAACACGCAGTACTACTCGTGGGCCTTCGTCAACCGCGCGCAGCTGCTGCCCACGGGCGAGCAGCTCGAGCGCGCCGAGGCGGTGACCGACGAGTGGCGCCGCCGCGTCGGCGACGCGATGCGCATCTTCTTCGTCGCCCCCGACTACCACGAGGGCAAGGCCAAGAAGTGCGTCAACGGCTGGGGCAGCATGTTCCTCACCGTCACGCCCGACGGCACCGCGTTGCCGTGCCACACCGCGCGGATGCTGCCCGGGCTCGAGTTCCCCAACGTGCGCGACGCCAGCCTGCGCGAGATCTGGTTCGACAGCGCGGGCTTCAACCGCTTCCGCGGCACCGGCTGGATGAAGGAGCCGTGCGCGAGCTGCGCGCACAAGGAAGAGGACCTCGGCGGCTGCCGCTGCCAGGCCTACCTGATCGCGCACGACGCCGAGGCGGCGGACCCGGTGTGCCGCTTCAGCCCGCACCACGACAAGGTGCAGGCGGCCGTGGCCGCCGCCGAGCGCGGCGTCGTCGAGCAGCCGCTCGTGTTCCGCGACCCGGCGAATTCGCGGCGGCTGAGCACCCCCGCGGCCGGCGGCTGACGCGGCGCTACTGCTCGAGGCGCAGGATCTCGAGCTGCTCGGGCACGGTCTCGAACGTGCCGGTGCCGCCGGGCATCTGCATCAGCGGCTTGCCGTCGGCACCGAGCAGCCACACCGTCGGGTACATCAGCCGCCGCTCGCGCGCGTCGCCGATCGCGCGCTGGAACTCGGTGTAGTTCAGGCTGCGCTCGCCGACGCGCAGGTGCACGCGGTCGGCCCCCGCGGCCAACTCGCTGCGCAGGTCGACGACGAGGTAGTCGGCGGCGAAGTGCGGCACCAGCTCGGCGGCGTTCGCCGCGAGGAAGGCCTCGTACTTGCGGCAGAACGCGCAGTCGCGCGCGCCGAGGTAGACGTACAGCCGCTTGCCTTCGCGCTTTGCGCGCTCGAGCGCGGGCGTGAGGTCGAACTCGAGCCGCGCCGGGCGGCCCTGCGCCTCGACGACGATCGGCGAGTAGGCGGCGGGCAGCCCCGCGCGCGCATCGGCCGCGGCGACGGCCGCGACGGCGGCAAGCAGCAGCGGGCGCAGCATGGTGCGCTCAGTCGACCAGCAGCCGGCCGCTGTAGTGCAGGCCCTTCGTGTCGTCGACTTCGGCGCGCAGCTCGCCCGGGCCGCGCGGCACGAAGTGGAAGCGGAACATCGGGTTCTCGGCGATCGCGAACGTCAGCTCGGCGTCGAACAGCCGGCGCCCGTTCCACGTCACGTGCAGCTCTCGGACGTAGTGCGGCGGGATGAACATCACGGTGACGTGGTTGAGCTCGAAGCCGGTGTCGTTGGGGTGGATCACCTGCACCTCGGCCGGCGTCGGCGCGCCGGTCTTGACGCCTTCGGGCAGGCGCAGGATCGTCTTGCCGATCAGGTCGGGGCGCTCGCGGTTCGGCGGCGCCGAGCAGCCGCCCGAGACCTTGACGTAGCGCGAGTCCATGTGCAGCTGCCCGTCGGAGAGTTCGGCGATCGCACGCACGTGGCTGTATTCGTCGACGCGCAGCCGCGTCTCGAAGTCGGCCTGGCCGAGCTCGGGCGTGAGGTCGAGCACCGCGACGACCGGCGCCGGGTTCTTGTCGACGACGAGGTACAGGCGCCTGACGTACAGCGCCGGCGTCTGCGGCAGCTTCGAGACGACCTTGACCGGCACCGACGCGCCGAACGCCGCGCGCAGCGGCACGACGAGCTCGACGCGGCTCGGCGTCGCCGTGATCGGCCGGCTGCCGAACAGGTGCTGGCGCACGCGCTCGAACTCGGGCGACGAATCGGTGTGTGCCGCCGGCGCCGGCAGGCCACCGGGCGCGGCGAACGCCGCCGGGACCGTGATCGCGCCGAGCAGCGACAGCACGCGGCGGCGGGGCAGGTCAGGGTCAGGCATCGGCGGGTTCTCCGTGGGCGTCACTTGGTCAGTTGTTCGCGTTCGAGGCGCAGGAACACGATCGACGCGTTGCGGCGGTGGACGACGTCGGCCTGGTCCCAAGCCTCGAACTCGGGCAGCGCGGCGAGGTCGGGCACCTCGGCGAGCGCGGCGCCGCTTTCGAACAGGTCGCGCACACGCGCCTGCAGCTGGCGCAGGTAGCGCTCGACGGTGTCGATCAGCGCCGGGCCGGCGACCGGGCCGTGACCGGGCACGATCGCGGTGATCGGCAGCCTTCGCAGCGCGTCGAGCGCACGCAGCCAGCCGTCGAGGTCGGCGTCCTGCACGTCGGGGATGCGCCGGTGGTCGAGCAGGCCGCCGGCGAACAGCACGCCGCTGCGCTCGTCGAACACGGCGACCGCCCCGGGGCCGCTCGCGAGCCCGAAATCGAGCACGCGCAGCCGCCGGCCGCCGGCGTCGGCGTCGACGGCCACGTCGATGCTGCCGGTGAAGGTCAGGTCGGGCGTGGGCAGCGCGGTGCCCTGCATCTCGTCGTCGCCGAGCGTGCGCCGCAGCGTCGCGAGGCAGCGGTCGCAGCGCGCGGCCATCAGGCGCGCGGCGTCGCGGTGCATCAGCACCGGCACGCCACGCTCGCGAAACGCCCCGGCGCCGAAGATGAACTCCTGCCGCGCCTGCGTCAGCACGAGCCGGCGCAGCGGCAGCGGCGACGCCTGCCCGATCGCCGCGAGCAGCGCCTGGCCCTGGCGGTGCGAGGTGCCGCTGTCGATCGCGACGATGCCGCCCGCACCGACGACGAAGCCGGCGTTGCCGGTGCGCCCGCGGTTGTCCGGCGCGACCTCGCCGGCGGCGCCGCGCACGACGTAGACGCCGGCGGCGATCTCGGTCGCGACGCCGGGCGGCGGGTCGGCCGCCGGCGCGGCGATCGCGCGCGTCGCGAGCACGGCGCACGCGAGCAGCGCCCCGACGCCCCGGATGCACCGGGCGCGGGCGGCGGCGCGTTCAGGCCAGCGCATCGGCGCGTTCGCCGGCGATGCGCCGCAGCGTCTGGCCGCCGCCGTAGCTCGCCGGCACCGGCGCCGGGCCGCCCGGGGTCACGCGCACCGCGCAGTACTTGAACTCGGGGATCTTCGCGAACGGGTCGAGCGCCGGGTTCGTCAGCACGTTGACCGCCGCCTCGACGTAGCAGAACGGCACGAACACGGCGCCGCGCGGCGTGCCGTCGTCGGCGCGCGCATACAGCGACACCGCGCCGCGCCGCGTCGCGAGCGTGACGACGTCGCCGGGCCTGACGCCCAACGCGTCGAGGTCGAGCGGGTGCAGCAGCGCGGTGGGGTCGGGCTCGATCGCGTCGAGCACCGCGGCGCGCCGCGTCATGCTGCCGGTGTGCCAGTGCTCGAGCTGGCGGCCGGTGATCAGCACCATCGGGTACTCGGCATCGGGCCGCTCGGCGGCGGGCACGATGTCCACCGGCACGAAGCGCGCCTTGCCGCCTTCGCGCGGGAAGTCGCGCGTGAACACGACGCGCTCGCCCGGGTCGCCCTCGTGCAGGCAAGGGTAGGTCACCGCGTGCTCGCGCTCGAGCCGCTCCCACGTGATGCCGCCGATGCTCGGCATCGTGCGGCGCATCTCGTCGAACACGTCGCGCACGTGCGCGTAGCGCCAGTCCAGGCCGAGGCGCTGCGCGATCTGCTGGATGATCCACAGGTCCTGCCGCGCGTCGCCCGGCGGCTCGATCGCCTGCCGGCCGAGCTGCACGAGGCGGTCGGTGTTGGTGAAGGTGCCGGTTTTCTCGGGGAAGGCGCTCGCCGGCAGCACGACGTCGGCGAGGTACGCCGTCTCGGTGAGGAAGATGTCCTGCACGACGAGGTGGTCGAGCGCGGCGAGCGCCTCGCGCGCGTGCTGCGCGTCGGGGTCCGACATCGCCGGGTTCTCGCCCATGATGTACATCCCGCGCACCTCGCCGCGCAGCGCGGCGTGCATGACCTCGACGACGGTGAGCCCCGGGCGGTCGTCGAGGCTTGCGGGCGCCACGCCCCAGACGCGGGCGATGCGCTCGCGCGCGGCGGCGTTGTCGACGCGCTGGTAGTCGGGGTACATCATCGGGATCAGGCCGGCGTCGGATGCCCCCTGCACGTTGTTCTGCCCGCGCAGCGGGTGCAGCCCGGTGCCCGGGCGGCCGATCTGGCCTGTCAGCAGCGCCAGCGCGATCAGGCAGCGCGCATTGTCGGTGCCGTGCACGTGCTGGCTGATACCCATGCCCCACAGGATCATCGACGCCTTCGACGTCGCGTACAGCCGCGCGACCTCGCGGATCGTCGCCGCGTCGATGCCGCAGATCGGCGCCATCGCTTCGGGGCTGTAGCCCTCGACGTTGCGCCGCAGCTCGTCGGCGCCGATCGTGCGGCTGGCGACGAAGTCTTCGTCGACCAGCCCCTCGGTGACGATCACGTGCAGCATCGCGTTGAGCAGCGCGACGTCGGTGTCGGGGTTGAACTGCAGGAAGCGGTACGCGTGGCGCGCCAGTTCGCTGCGCCGCGGGTCGCAGACGATCAGCTTCGTGCCCGACTTCGCGGCGTTCTTCATCCAGGTGGCCGCCACCGGGTGGTTCACGGTCGGGTTGGCGCCGATCAGGATCACGACCTCGGCGTGCAGCACGTCCATCACTGGGTTGCTGACCGCGCCCGAGCCGATGCCCTCGAGCAGCGCGACGACCGACGACGCGTGGCACAGCCGCGTGCAGTGGTCGACGTTGTTGCTGCCGAATCCCGTGCGCACGAGCTTCTGGAACAGGTACGCCTCCTCGTTGCTGCCCTTGGCCGAGCCGAAGCCGGCGAGCGCCTTGGGCCCGTGGCGGTCGCGGATCGCGCGCAGGCCGTCGCCGGCGAGCGCGAGCGCCTCGTCCCACGTCGCCTCGCGGAAGACCTCGTGCCAGCGCTCGGGGTCCATCGCGAACTCGCCGCGCGCGATCGCGGCCTTCGGCGGCGCGTCGGCGCGGCGCACCAGTGGCTTCGTCAGCCGCTGCGGGTGGTGCACGTAGTCGAAGCCGTAGCGGCCCTTGACGCACAGGCGGCCGTGGTTGGCCGGGCCGTCGCGGCCTTCGACGTAGGCGATGCGCCCGTCGCGCACGTGGTAGGTCAGCTGGCAGCCGACGCCGCAGTACGGGCACACCGACTCGACGCTCCTGTCCGGGGCGGGCAGTGCGGCGCCGCGCGCGGGCATCAGCGCGCCGGTCGGGCAGGCCTGCACGCACTCGCCGCAGGCCACGCAGGTCGACGCGCCCATCGGGTCGTCCATGTCGAACACGATCTTCGCGTGCTCGCCGCGCCACGCCAGCCCGATGACGTCGTTGACCTGCTCGTCGCGGCACGCGCGCAGGCAGCGCGTGCACTGGATGCACGCGTCCAGGTTGACCGCGATCGCCGCGTGCGAGAGGTCCGCCGCCGGCTGCGAGCGCGCCGGCAGCCGCCCACGGCCGACGCCGAGCGCCTGCGCCCAGCGGCCGACTTCGTCGTGGCGCGTGTACGGCGCCTCGGGCAGGTCGGCGAGCAGCAGCTCGAGCACCATGGCCTGCGACTTGCGCGCGCGCTCGCTCGCGGTGTGCACCGTCATGCCCTCGGTCGGCGTGCGGCAGCACGACGGTGCGAGTGTGCGTTCGCCGTCGATCTCGACGACGCAGGCGCGGCAGTTGCCGGCCGGCTCGAGGCCGTCCTTGTGGCACAGGTGCGGCACCGCGATGCCCTCGCGGCGGGCAACCTGCAGCAGCGTCTCGCCGGGACGGGCGGTGACGGCGCGGCCGTCGAGCGTGAAGCGCACCGCGGGTGCGGCGGCCTCGAGGTGTTCGGGGCGGGTCGGGGCGTTCATCGCGTCAGCGCTTCGGGGCGAGTTCGTGGGGGAAGTAGCGGACCACGCAGTCGATCGGGTTCGGTGCCGCCTGGCCGAGGCCGCAGATCGACGCGTCGCGCATCACGGCCGAGAGGTCGGCGAGCAGCGGCAGGTCCCAGTCGTCACGCGCGATCAGCTCGCTCGCCTTCGCGGTGCCGTTGCGGCACGGCGTGCACTGGCCGCAGCTCTCGTCGCGGAAGAAGCGCATCAGGTTGCGCGCGGCGTCGACGGCACGGTCGCGGTCCGACAGCACGATCACCGCCGCCGAGCCGATGAAGCAGCCGTGCGGCTGCAGCGTGTCGAAGTCCAGCGGCACGTCGCCGAGCGACGCCGGCAGGATGCCGCCCGAGGCACCTCCGGGCAGGTAGGCGTAGAAGCGGTGGCCGTCGAGCATGCCGCCGCAGTGCTCGTCGATCAGCTCGCGCACCGTGATGCCGGCCGGCGCGAGCTTGACGCCGGGCGACTTGACGCGCCCGGACACCGAGAACGAGCGCAGCCCCTTGCGGCCGTGGCGGCCCTGCGCGGCGAACCACGCGCCGCCCTTCTCGACGATCTCGCGCACCCAGTACAGCGTCTCGAAGTTGTGCTCGAGCGTCGGCCGCCCGAACAGGCCCAACTGCGCGACGTACGGCGGGCGCAGGCGCGGCATGCCGCGCTTGCCCTCGATCGACTCGATCATCGCCGACTCTTCGCCGCAGATGTAGGCGCCGGCGCCGCGGCGCAGCTCGATCGGCGGCAGGTCGCGGCCGAGGTCGCTCGCGCGCAGCGCGGCGAGCTCGCGCTCGAGCATGCGGCGCAGCCCGTGGTACTCGTCGCGCAGGTAGACGTAGACGGCGTCGATGCCCACCGCCCATGCGGCGACCAGCAGGCCCTCGACGAAGCGGTGCGGGTCGCGCTCGAGGTACCAGCGGTCCTTGAACGTGCCGGGTTCGCCCTCGTCGATGTTGACCGCCATCAGCCGCGGCGCCGGCTGCGCGCGCACGATGCGCCACTTGCGCCCGGCCGGGAAGCCCGCGCCGCCGAGGCCGCGCAGCGCCGAGTCGTCGAGCGTCTGCAGCACCGACTCGACGTCGCGCTCGCCGCGCAGGCACTGCTGCCACAGCCGGTAGCCGCCGCCGGCGCGGTACGCGGCGAGGTCGAGGTGGCCGTGGTGGTCGTGCGTCGTCTCGCCGCGCCCGATCGCCGCCGTCACGTCGTCGGCGCTCGCGTGCAGCACCGGGCGCTGGCCGACGACGGCCACCGGCGCGCTCTCGCAGCGGCCGACGCAGGGCGCCGCGATCACGCGCACGTCCACGCCGTGGCGCTGCGCGAGCTCGGCGAGCAGCGTGCGCGCGCCGGCGAGCTCGCAGCTCAGGCCGTCGCACACGCGCACCGTCAGCGCCGGCGGCGGCGCCTCGCCTTCCTTGACGACGTCGAAGTGGTGATAGAACGTCGCGACCTCGAACACCTCGGTCTGCGAAAGGCGCATCTCCTGCGCGAGCGCGGCCAGGTGCCGCACCGCGAGGTGGCCGTAGCGGTCCTGCAGCTTGTGCAGGTGTTCGATCAGCAGGTCGCGCGCGCGCGGCGCATCGCCGAGCAGCGCGCGCACTTCGGCCAGCGCCTGCGGCTCGACGCGGCGGCCTTTGGGTGCCTCGCGCCGGCGCTGGCGGGCCGCGTCGGCGACGGCGATCGGAATCACGGGATGGTTCAACGCGGTCTCCACGGCGCCGCTCGACAATCGGAACGGAAGAACATATTCTGTCGGCGCTTCGACGCACACCATACCGCAGGCTCGGGGCGCGAGCCAGCGGACCTTCCACTTAATTCGGCAAGCAATTTCATAATGTTCCAGGTCCGCATCGAGCCGCGCTGGGAAGTCGAGCGCGACGGCGCGCCGCCGCTGGCGACGCACGCGCTGCTCGCGCTGTTGCAGCGCGTGCAGCAGCACGAGTCGATCGCACAGGCCGCGCGCGCGCTCGGGCTGTCGTACCGCCACGCGTGGGGCCTCGTGCGCGCCGGCGAGGCCTACCTCGGCGGCCGGCTGCTGCAGACGCATCGCGGCCGCGGCGCGATGCCGACGCGCCTGGCGCAGGCGCTGCTGTGGGCCGATCAGCGCGTCGCGGCGCGTCTGGCGCCGACGCTGCAGACGCTCGCCTCCGAGCTCGCCGGCGAGCTCACGCGCCTGGTCGAGCAGGACGCGGCGCACGCGCCGCCAGCGGTGCGCATCCAGGCCAGCCACGGCTTCGCGGTGGCGGCGCTGCTCGAGCAGATGGCCGCCGAGGGCCGGCCGGTCGAGCTCGGCTACCGCAACAGCAGCGACGCGCTGGCGTCGCTCGCGCGCGGCGACTGCGACATGGCGGGTTTTCACGTCCCGCTCGGGCGCTTCGAGGCGGCGGTGGTCGCGCGCTGTGCGCGCTGGCTCGACCCGGCGCGCCACGTGCTGATCCACCTCGCGGTGCGCAACGAGGGGCTGTTCGTCGCCGCCGGCAACCCGAAGCGCATCGTGCGCCTGGCGGACCTCGCGCGCGACGGCGTGCGCTTCGTCAACCGTCAGGAGGGCTCGGGCACGCGCATGCTCGTCGACCTGATGCTCGCCGACGCCGGCATCGCGCCGGCGCGCGTGCACGGCTACGAGACGAGCGAGTTCACGCACGCAGCGGTGGCCGCGCACGTGGCCAGCGGCATGGCCGACGTCGGCATCGGCGTCGAGACGGCGGCGCGCCGCTTCGGGCTCGACTTCGTGCCGCTGGTGCGCGAGCGCTACTTCTTCGCCGCCGAGGCCGACGCGCTCGCGCGCTCGCCGCTGCGCGAGGTGCTCGCGATCCTGCGCAGCGAGGCGTTTCGCGCCCGCGTCGACGCGCTGGCCGGCTACGATGCCGCCGACACCGGGCGCGTGCAGACGCCGGCCGAGGCGTTCGCGCGCTCGTGGCCGAAGCGGCGCGCGGCGGCTTGACGCACACGGGGAGGGAGATGGACGCCGACGAAGCCTTGCTCGCCGACTGGCGCGACCGCGCACTTGCGGTCGAGGCCGAGGTCGCGCGCGCCGTCGTCGGGCAGGCCGGCGTGCTGCGGCTCGTGACCACGGCAGTGTTCGCGCGCGGCCACGTGCTGCTGCAGGGCGACGTCGGTGTCGGCAAGACGACGCTGCTGCGCGCGTTCGCGCGCGTGCTCGGCGGCGCGTTCGAGCGCACCGAGGGCACGATCGACCTGATGCCCAACGACCTGATCTACTACACCTACATCGGCGCCGACGGCCGCCCCGCCGTCGACCCCGGGCCGCTGGTGCGCCACGGCGAGGACCTGGCGATCTTCTTCTTCAACGAGATCAACCGCGCCCGCCCGCAGGTGCACGCGCTGCTGCTGCGCGTGATGGCCGAGCGCAGCGTCGCTGCGTTCAACCGCGAGGTGCGCTTCCCGCACCTGCTCGTGTTCGCCGACCGCAACCGCCTCGAGCGCGAGGAGACGTTCGAGATCTCGACCGCCGCGCGCGACCGCTTCATGATGGAAATCGCCGTCGAGCCGCCGGCAGGCGAGGCCGAGCGCGCGAGCCTCGTGTTCGATGCGCGCTTCCACGACACCGACCGCCTCGTCGGCGCGCTGCGCGCCGGCGTCGTCGACCACCGCGCACTCGAGGAGGTCGGCGCCGCGGTGCAGCGCCACGTGCAGGCCTCCGACGCGCTGCGCCGCTACGCGCTCGACCTGTGGCGCGCGACGGCCGCGCCGTCGGCGTTCGGCGTGCGGCTCGGCGACCTCGACGACGCGCAGCTGCTGCTGGCCGGCGCGAGCCCGCGCGGCATGAGCATGCTGCTGCGTGCCGCGCGCGTGACGGCGTGGCTCGCCGGGCGCAGCTACCTCGTGCCCGAGGACGTGCGCGCCGTCTTCGCGCCCGTCATCGCGCACCGTCTCGCGCTGCAGCCGGTGCACGAGCTGCGGCGCCCCGAGCTCGTGCCGGCGCTCGTCGACGGCATCCTCGCGCAGGTGGCGGCGCCGTGAAGACGCCCGTGCCGGCGGCGATGCCGCGCGAGTTCCACTACCGCGTCGGCGCACCCGTGCGCGGCGAGGTGCCGGGCGCGCACCGCAGCCTGCGCGGCGGCGGCGGTCAGGAGTTCCGCGCCCACGCGCCGCTCGTCGACGCGCCCGACCCGCGGCGGCTGGACCTGCACGCGAGCCTGCGCGACCCGTTCGGCCGCTGGCTCGTGCGCCTGAACCGCGAGCGCCGCGCCGTGCCCGTCGTGCTGGCGCTGGACCTGTCGGCGTCGATGGGCTTCACCGGCGAGCGGCGGCGGCTCGACGTCGTCGCCGACTTCGCGGCGAGCCTCGCGTGGTCGGTCTCGCGCAACGGCGACAGTTTCGCCGCCGTCGGTGCCGACGAGGCGGTGCGCCCCGAATGGCTGCTGCCGGCCACGCGCGCGCGCGCCGCCGGCGTGCCGCTGGCGCAGGCGCTGCGCGGCTTCGTGCCGACCGGCCGCGACGCGAGCGGGCTGCGCCTCGCGCCGCAGCACCTCGGCACGCGCCGCGCGCTGGTGTTCCTCGTCTCCGACTTCCACTGGAGCGACGCGCTGCTCGCCGAGGTCCTCGATGCCTTCGCGCTGCACGACGTGGTGCCGGTCGTCGTCTGGGACCGGCTCGAATACACGCTCGGCGACGGTGCGGGGCTGGCCGCGCTCGCCGATCCCGAGCGCGGCACGCGCCGCACCGTGTGGTGGCGCGCCGCGCTGCGCGAGCGCTGGGCCCGCGCCGGGCGCGAGCGGCGCGAGGCGCTGCGGCGCGTGTTCGCCGCGCGCCGGCTGCGGCCGCTGCACATCGACGGCGCGTTCGACGCCGACGCGGTGACGCGGCATTTCCTGCAATGACCTCTCGGGCTGGCGCGCGCGCCTGGGCCGCCGCGATCGTCGTGGCGGCCGCACCGGCCGTCGCGTGGGCACAGGCCGGCGCCACGCTCGCGATCGACGAGCCGCGCGCCTACGGCTACCAGGTCGGCGACGTGTTCGAGCGCCGCCTCGTCGTCGACGCCGCGCGCACGCAGCGCCTCGACGAGGCGTCGCTGCCGGCCGTGGGCCGCCGCGGCCAGGCGATCGAGCTGCGCGCGCTGCGGCACGAGCGCATCGACGCGGGCGAGCGCACGCGCCACGTCGTCGTGCTGCGCTACCAGATCTTCCACGCGCCGGTCGAGGTCACGACGCTCGAGGTGCCGCCGTTCACGCTGCGCCTGTACGGCGCGCCGCGCGACGAGACGCTGCGTGTCGAGGCGCTGCCGGTGACGGTGGCGCCGCTGGTGCCGGTGGCCGTCTCGCCGCGCGAGGGCCTCGGCGAGTGGCGCCCCGACGCGCCGGTGCCGGCGGTCGACGCCACGGCGAGCCGCCAGCGGCTGGTGGGCTATGCGCTGCTCGCGCTGCCGCTGCTGGGGTACCTCGCGCACGTCTACGTCGGGCTGCCGTGGCTGGCCGCGCGGCGGCGGCCGTTCGGCCGCGCGTGGCGCGCCGTGCGTCGCACCGGCGACCCGATCGCGGCGCTGCGCGCGGTACACGAAGCGATCAACGCGACCGCCGGGCGCGTCGTGCTCGAGGGCGACCTGCCGCGCTTCGTCGCCGAGCACCCGCGGTACGCGGCGCTGCGCGACGACTTCGCGCGCTTCTTCGCGCAGTCGCGGCAGGCGCTGTTCGCCGGCGGCGCGGCGGCGGTCGACACCGCGTTCGTCGCCGCGCTGTGCCGGCGCTGCCGTGACGTCGAGCGGGGGTCGGCATGACGCGGTGGGTGCACCGGCGATGAGCTTCGACGCGCCACTGTGGCTCGTACTGCTGCCGTTGGCGGCGCTGCCGTTCGTCGCGCCGGCCGGGCGCGCGCTCGACGGCGGCGCGCTCGCGCGGCTGCCGCGCGATGCCGCGTCGCGTGTGCTCGACATCGGCCTGCGTGCGGCGGCGGCGGTCGCGCTCGCCGCGATCGTCGTCGCGCTCGCGGGGCCGTACCGGCCCGAGGCTGCCGTCGAGCGCATCGGGCAGGGCGCCGAGATCGTGATCGTGCTCGACCGCAGCCGCAGCATGGACCAGGGCTTCGCCGGCACCGCGACGCGCCCGCCGCCGGGCACCGGGCCCGAAGCGCTCGCGCACTACGTGCACCAGCAGCACGTGCGCCAGCGCGAGCCGAAGCGGCGTGTCGCGGTGCAGATGCTCGCCGAGTTCGCTGCGCGCCGGCCGCGCGACCGCTTCGGCATGGTCGTGTTCAGCAACCGGCCGCTGCGCGTGCTCGATTTCACGAGCAAGCCGCAGATCGTGCAGGCGGCGATCGCCGCCGGCGACGCCGGGCGCGGCCTCGCCGACACCGACATCGGGCTGGCGATGCAGGCCGCGCTCGAGATGTTCGACGGCCGTCCGTACGCCGGCTCGCGCGTCGTGCTGCTCGTCTCCGACGGCGGTGACCACGTCTCGCCCGAGATGCGCGAGCGCATCGCCGACCTCGCACGCCGCCACCGCGTGGGCATCGACTGGATCTACATCCGCAGCGCGCTCAGCCCCGGGCTCGCCGACGAGGCGGCGGCGGGCGCGGCCTCCGACACGGTGCCCGAGTTCTTCCTGCACCGCTTCTTCCGCGGCATCGCCGTGCCGTACCGCGCCTACGAGGCCGAGGACCCGCAGGCGCTGCAGGCGGCGATCGACGACATCGACCGCCTCGAGAACCTGCCGCTGACGTACACCGACACGCTGCCGCGGCGCGACTTCGCCGCCTGGGGCTACGCGACGGCGCTCGCCGCGGCGCTCGCGCTGCTCGCGGCGAGCCTGCTGGAGCGACGCCGATGGGCCTGAGGGGCGGCTTCGCGACCCGTCGCCGCACGCGCCTGGCGATCGCAGGGCTCGTCGTGCTGGCGCTTGCCGCGCTCGTCGACGGCTGGCTGCTGCAGCGCGCTGCGCGCTGGAATGCGCTCGCCGCGGCGGTCGGCACCACGTCGCCGCCGGCCGATGCGCCGCCCGCGGTGTGGTTTGCGCATGCGCGCGCGCTCGACGCCGCGGGCGACCACGACGGCGCGCTGCAGCAGTACCGCCGTCTGCAGGCCGACGCGCAGGTTGGTCTGGCGGCGCGCTACAACGGCGCCAACGTGCTGATCCGGCAGGCGCTCGTCGTGCGCGCGGGCGAGCGGCCGGCGCTCGCGATCCCGCTGATCGAGCTCGCCAAGGAGACGTACCGCGACGTGCTGCGCGCCGAACCGCAGCACTGGGAGGCGCGCTACAACCTCGAGCGCGCGCAGCGCCTGCTGCCCGACCCGCAGCCCGCCGACGACGAGGCCGGCCCGCCGCCGCGCAACGCCGAGCGCGCGGCGACGACGGCGCGCGGTGTCGCACAGGGGATGCCGTGAACGCGCGTGCCGTCGTGGCCGCGCTCGTGGCCCGGGTCCGGCGCCACGCGCCGTCGATCGCGCCCGCGCTGGCGGTGCTGGCGCTGGCGGCCACGCTCGCCGAGCCGACATGGACGCTGCCGCGGCCGCGTGTCGAGCACGTCGTCGCGATCGACGTCACGCAGAGCATGGACGTCGTCGATGTGCGCCACGAAGGCCGGCCGGTGAGCCGGCTCGAGCTCGCCAAGCGGGCGCTGCGCGACGCGCTGCCGTCGCTGCCGTGCGGCTCGAAGATCGGCCTGGCGGTGTTCACCGAGTACCGCGCGTTCCTGCTGCTCGCGCCGGCCGAGGTCTGTGCGCACCTCGACGAGCTGCGCCGCGCGATCGCGCACATCGACGGGCGCATGGCGTGGATGGGCAACAGCGAGATCGCGAAGGCCGTCAAGGGTGCGCAAGCGATGGTCGCGGCGCTGCCGGGCAAGCCGTCGCTCGTGTTCGTCACCGACGGCCACGAGGCACCGCCGCTGGCCGCGGGCCTGGCGAGCGCGGCCGAGCAGGCGGCGCCGGCACCGGGGCTGATCGTCGGCGTCGGCGGGCTGCAACCGTCGCCGATCCCGCGCACCGACCCGCTCGGCCGCCCGATCGGCTACTGGGGCGCGGGCGACGTGCTGCAGACCGACGCGCGCAGCCTGGGCCTCGGCAACGCGGCGCCGGCCGAGCCCGCCGGCGCTGTCGCCGGTGCGCTGCCCACCGGGGCGACGCCGGGCAGCGAGCACCTGTCGTCGCTGCGCGAGGGTTACCTGCGCGTGCTCGCCGCCGACCGTGGGCTGCAGTACGTGCGCCTCGACGACGCGGCGACGCTGGCGCGCGCGCTCACCGCCCCGGCGCTCGCCCGCCCGGTGCCCACCGCGGTGGACCTGCGCCCGGCGCTCGGCGTGCTGGCGGCGCTGCTGCTGCTCGCGCGCCACGCGCCGGCGCTGCGCACGCTCGTCGCGCGGCGGTGGCCAGCCGCCGCCCGGCGCCGCTAGCGCCGGCGGATCAAGGCGCCGCGCGCACCGGCAGCGTCGAGACGAAGGTCTTGCCTTCGGTGTCGACGACGACGGCGCGCAGCTCGCCGTCGTTGCCGCGCGGCAGGAAGTCGAAGCGGAAGTGCGGGTTCTCGCTGATCGTGAAGTCGACGTCGGCGGCGAACACCAGCCGCCCGCCGTAGGTGACGTCGATGCGCCGCACGAAGTGCGCCGGCGTGAACAGCCGCGTGAGCTGGTCCATCGCCATCCCGGAGTGGTTCGGGTGGCTGATCATCAGCTGCGCCATCGCCGGCTGTCCGTCGGCGAGCGCACCGACGACCTGCATCTTCATCCGTCCGAGGGTGGCGAGCGCGGCTTGCGGGTCCTTGCCCGGCGGCGCCGAACAGCCGCCCGAGGCCTTGACGTGGCGCACCGCCATGTGCAGCGAACCGTCGTTCATCTCGGCGATCGCGCGCACGTGCGTGTAGTCGTCGATGCGCACGCGCGTCTCGACCTCGGCGCGGCCGCTGTCGGGCGTGAAGTAAAACACCGCGCCAGCCGGCGACGGGTTCTGGTCGATCACGAGCACGATGCGCTTGACATAGCGCTCGGGGCTCTGCGGCTGCTGCACGCGGATCGCGATCGGCACGACGGCACCGTCGTCGGCGCGCGTCGGCGCCTCGAGGCGGATCAGGTCGTCGGCGGGGCTGCGCACGCTGCGGCCGCCGAACATGTCGCGCCTGAGCGCCTGCCAGCGCGGGTTGTCGTCGGGGCGATCGACCGGCACGCGCGAGACCTGCGCCAGCGCCGGCAGCGCGGCGCCGGCGAGCAGCGTGCCGAGCACGGCACGGCGGCGCGGCAACGAGCGGGGCTTGGTGATCATGGGACGTCTCCTCGTGCCCGGCAGCTTGGCGAGCGGCATGTCAATCTTCCCACTCCAGCTCGGCGTATGCCGCCGTGACGTTGCGGCGGTGGAAGAGCTCGGCGAGTGCCCACGGTTTGGCGATGTCGCGCCCGACCTCGTCGACCGCGCGCTGGATCGGCACGCCGGCCTTGACCGCGGCGCGCGTCTCACGCAGCAGCGCTTCGAGGTACGTGGCCTGCGGTGCGATCATCGCAGCCAAGTCGATGCCCGGCGCGCCGTGGCCGGGGACGACGCGCGAGACGTCGAGCCGGCGCAACTCCGCGAGCGCCGCGACCCAGCCGCGCAGGTTGCCGTCGACGACGGGCATGTGGCGCACGAACAGCAGGTCGCCGGTGAACAGGGTGCGCGTTGTGCGGTCGTAGACGGTGAGGTCGTTGTTGGTGTGCGCTGTCGGCCAGGGCCGCAACAGCAGCACGCGGTTGCCGAGGTCGAGCTCGGTGGGCGCGTCGATGGTGCGTGTCGGGTAGACGATCGTGCCGGGCCCGGCGGCGACGCCGAAGTCGCGCTGCAGCGCGTTGAGGTAGTGCCGCTCGCGCTCTGCCAGCGCCTTCGGCAGCGCCGCGTGCGCGACGATCGCCGGGGGACTGCCGCCCGGCGCGTCGACGAAGGCGGCGTTGCCGAGCACGTGGTCCGGGTGCGCGTGCGTGTTGACGACCGCGCAGATCGGCAGCGGCGTCGTGCGCTCGACGGCGGCGCGCAGGCGCCGCCCGACGTCGATGCCGCCGCCGCTGTCGATCACGGCGACGCAGCGATCGCCGACGATGAAGCCCACGTTGGCCACGTCGCCGTCGCTGCCGGGACCCCAGGCGGCGACGACGCCCGTGTGCACGTAGACGCCCGGTGCGATCTGCTCGACCGCAAGCGGCGGCAGCGCGTCGGCCCGCGCCGCGGCGGCCGCGCCGACGGCGACGACGGCAGCCGCCCGCGTGAGCCAGCGCGGCACGAGCCCCGCCGAATCGCGGCGGCGGGATGGCCGCGTGCCGGGCGCAGCCGCCGCGCCGCGGCCCCGCCGACCTATTGCGGCGCGATGAAGCACGCCTTCTTGACCCGCGCCTGCAGGTCGCGGTACGCGCGCACCTCGGCCTGCATCGCTTTCGCGTCGCGGATGTACGAGCCGCGCTCGCCGCCGATCGTGTTGGCGTCGAACGCGGTGGCCATCGTCTCGAACTTGTCGTGCGGCACTTCCTTGGCGATCGCGTCGATCGCGCACGAGCATTTGGCCATCATCTCGTAGGCCGGCGGACCGGGGTTGTCGCGCATGCAGGTGAACACGTAGCGCACGCGGTCGAGGGTGGGGTAGTCGTGCGCGGCGCGGACGTCGACGGCATCGGCCGTCGCGCACCCGCCGAGGGCCGCGACGACGGCCGCAGCGAGGACTTTGCGCAGGTCGAACAAGGGCATCATGATCGGGGGGCCTCCTTGGCGGGCGGCTCGGCGGGGGCACTGCCGCCTTCGATGAACATCTGTTCGACGATCAGCGGCGGCTCGCCGGCGGTGGCGCCGCGCATCACGCTGCGCATGCCGTAAATGCCGCCGGGAACGGCGTCGCTGACGTAGAACTGGTAGGCCTTGTCGGCGTAGCGCGCGTAGCGCTGGCGCGTCGGGTCGTTGCGGTACGGCTCGATTTCGATCAGACGACCGGCGATCGTGCGGCCCTGGTACGTCAAGGCCACGTCGCGCACCGTCGCGTCGTCGGCGATCGCGAGCCGGATGCGCTTGCGGAAGTACGCGGCCGAGCCCTTGGTCAGCCGATTCATGTCACGCACGTCGTGCTCGAGGAAGTACAGCAGCACAGGGTTGGACTTCGCCTGCTCGATGTCGGGCAGCATCACCGCGCGCTCGCCGCTGAGGAAACGGCCGACGACGGCGCAGCACGTGCCGTCGGCCGCCGCCCGCAGGTCGATCGCAACCCGGTCCTCGAAGCCGGGCTCCAGCGCGCCCGACTTCTGGAAGCGGTAGCTCAGCGTCAGCGGCGGCTTCAGCGTCGGCAGCGGCTCGCTCATGAAGAGCAGGCGCTCGGCCGGCGAGTACGTCGGTGCGGCCGGCTGCGCCGCCGCGGCACCGACCGCGACAGCGAGCGCGGCAGCGAGCA
The DNA here is from genome assembly GCF_022631395.1 of Calidifontimicrobium sp. SYSU G02091. NCBI lineage: Bacteria > Pseudomonadati > Pseudomonadota > Betaproteobacteria > Burkholderiales > Sphaerotilaceae > Azohydromonas > Calidifontimicrobium sp. SYSU G02091. The sequence goes on along the minus strand of NZ_JALBGB010000018.1, from coordinate 33,631 downwards.
GGGCCCGCGCGCGACCGCGCGCGCACAGCGTCGGGCGCTTGGGAGGGAGGACAAACGCAGGTCGGTGCATGAGGGCCTGGACGGACACGCGGAGGGTGGGGTGGACAAAAGGTGCAGCGTCAGAGCGCGGCGAGGCGCGCGGCGAGCTGTCGCGCCAGCTCGTCGCTGAGCGGCTGCAGTGTCGCGAGGGCTTGCCGCGCCTTGTGGACGAAGCCCAGGCGCGCGCTGAGCAGACCGAGCCGCAGCCAGCCCTGCGCGTGGCGTGGGTCGACGGCGACGGCGCGCTCGTACGACGCGAGGGCTTCCGGCTGGCGATCGAGCGCTTCGGCGGCGAGGCCGAGCGCGTACCACGACGTCGGGTCGAGCGCGGCGTCGCGCGTCCAGCGCGACGCGAGTTCGAACAGCTCGTGCCAGCGCCCGCCCTGCGCGAGGTGCGCCGCGCGCAGGAACGCGGGCTGGGATTCCGGCGGATGCTGCCAGAACGCGACGCGTTCGCGTGGCAGCGGCGCGACCGGCTCGAAGCGCGCCGCACTCGAGAGCATCGGCGCCAGCCACTGGACCGGTGCCGAGAAGTAGTGCGCCTCGCCGCCACGCATGCGAAACGTCAGCACACCGACCAGCCGGCCCTGCTCGTCGAACAGGCCGCCGCCGCTTGCTCCCGAGTTGAACAGGTTGCTGCTCTGGATGACCGGCGCGTCATGCATCGGGTGCAGCGCGACGACCTGCCCCAGGCTGCGCCGCAGCCCGAAGCCGCCGGTGAACCCCAGCGCGATGACGGCGTCGCCGATACGCAGTGCACGGGCGTCGCCGAGCACGGCCGGCGGGTTCGGCAGCCCGGGCACGTCGAGCACGCACAGGTCGTGCTCGACGTCGGCGGCCTGCGCGTGCACCGGCATGCGGTCGCCACCGCGCGCGACCTGGATCGACACCGCATCGTGCGTGACGTGGCAGTTCGTCACCACGCGTCCCGGCGCGACGACGACACCGGAGCCCAGTGCGATGCCGCCTTCCGAGCGCAGCGCCTCGACCTGCGTGACCGCGGCGCTGACGCGCACGAACGAAGCCGGGTCGAGCGCATGCGCCGGTGCGGCGAGGGCCGTGGCGGCCAGCAGCCACGCCGTGCCGCGAACGCGGCCCGCAGTCAACGCGCCAGCGGGTTGCCCTGTGCGTCGACGAGCGGCACGCCGTAGTCGCGCAGGATCGCCTCGATCTCCGGCTGCTTGCGCTCGATCAGCGACTCGATCTGCTGCTTCCACTGCGGCTCTCCCCGACGCACGCCCATCGCCATAGCGTAGTCGAACTTCACGCCGGGTTCCGACTTCAGAAGAATGACCTTCAGCGGCCTGGCCGTCGCACGCTTGGCGTAGAAGCCGGCGATCGGGCCCCACACGATGGCGGCGTCGATCTTGCCCGCGGCCAGTTCGCGTTCGATCAGCTCGCCCGGGTACTGGTCCGGGTCGGGGCTGAGCATCAGGTACGGCACGCCCTGGTCGACGAGTCCGTGGCGGTCGAGCCAGGCCGACGCCGGGCTGCGGTCGAACACGCCGATCTTCAGCGACTTCAGCACCGCCGGGTCGAGGCGAAGGAAGGCCTCGATGCTGTCGACCTTGTCGAGCCCCTTCGAGTTGCTGACGACGAGGGCATAGGTCGAGCGGTAGTACGGCTTGGTCACGTCCGCCTGCTCGAAGCCGACCGGCACGCCCATGATGATGTCGCACGGGTAGTCCTGACCGGGCAGCTTGTAGCGCAGCGTGTTGCGCACGAAGCCCATGCGCTGCGGGAACGAGTAGTACGTGACCGGCAGGCCGAGCTCCTTGCCGAACAGCTCGGCGATGCGGTTCTCGATGCCTTCGCCCTTCGTGTTCGAGAACGGCAGGTTGTTCGGGTCCTGGCAGACCCGCAAGGCCTTGCGGGGCCCGTCGTCGGCCGTCGCGGCGTGGCACGCCAGTGCGGCGGCGAGCACAGCGACGATGCGTCGCGCGATGCGCGCGCGTCGGCCCGCGGACGTGCTGTCGCTGGGGAGCGTGCGCTTCATCGCGGTCTCACTCGATCGCGGTCACGCGGGCGGTCTTGATCGCGCCGTCCGAGCGCCCCTTGAGGTAGGCGTAGATCGCGTCGAGGTTCTCGACGACGACGGGCGCCTGCTTGTGCGGCGGCATGCCGCGTTCGATGCGGCCCTCGAGGACGACCTGGTTGAACTGCTCGCGCGTCAGCACTTTCATCCGCTCGATCAGTGACGGACCGGCCAGGCCTTCCTGGTTCGCACCGTGGCAGGCGGCACAGTTGGCCTGTCGCCAGGCGCGGAATCCGGCCAGGGTTTTCGGGTCGACCTTGTTGCCGTCGACGACGGTGTACAGGTCGGTCTTGACCTCCTGCGCGGCAGCATGCACCGGGGTGCCGAGCGCGGCTACGGTGGCGGCGACGGCGGCAACGAGGGATACGCGGACGTTCATGGTCGGGGAAGATCGCAAAGAAAGCGGGAGGGGGACGGCTGCCGTTCGGTACGCCGTCCCCCGATGGGAACCCCCGGGCCGCGCGCGGCCGGGGATCCGTGTCGAGTTTCGACGCTCAGTTGGGCAGTGCGAACACCGTCAGCGAGCCGCCGAGGTCAGTGTACTGACTGAGTTCGCGGTAGCCACCGACCGCGCCGAGGCCGTCGGTGTCCTTCTCGAGACCCGCCGCCATGCCGATGCCGGCCCAGCCGCCGATGCCCGAGAACACGCCGATGTACTGCTTGCCCTTGTGCTCGTAGGTGAACACGTTGCCGATGATGCCCGACGGGGTCTTGAACTTGTACAGCTCCTTGGTGATGTCCTTGGCGTCGACGCACTTGAAGAAGCCTTCGAGCGTGCCGTAGCAGGAGATCCCGCCCGCGGTGTTCAGCGCGCCGCTCCACACCGAGAACTTCTCCGGCTTGGACTGGACGATCTTGCCCGTGCCGGCGTCCCAGGTGATGTAGTTGCCCATGCCGCCGTGGCTGCCGGGCGCCGGGTACATCGACAGCGTCGCACCGACGTACGGCTGGCCCGCCGTGTACTCGACCTGGAACGGCTCATAGTCCATGCACACGTGGTTCGTGGGCACGTAGAAGAGCTTGGTGTTCGGGTCGAACGACGCCGGCTGCTGGTCCTTCGTGCCGAGCGCTGCCGGGCAGATGCCCTTGACGTTGACGTCGGGACCGTGCTGCGGGTTCGTGAACTTCGACGTCGCGTACTTCGGGTCGACCTTCGGACGGCCCGTCTTCATGTCGACGTGCGTCGCCCAGTTGACCTTCGGGTCGTACTTCTCGGCCACCAGCAGTTCGCCGGTGATGCGGTCGAGCGTGTAGGCGAAGCCGTTGCGGTCGAAGTGCACCAGCGCCTTGCGTTCCTTGCCCTTGACCGGGATGTCGGCCAGGATCATCTCGTTGATGCCGTCGAAGTCCCACTCGTCGTGCGGCGTCATCTGGTAGACCCACTTCGCGACGCCGGTGTCGAGGTCGCGGGCCCAGATCGTCATCGACCACTTGTTGTCACCCGGGCGCTGCGAGGGGTTCCACGTCGACGGGTTGCCGGTGCCGTAGTAGACGAGGTTGGCCGCCTTGTCGTAGCTGTACCAGCCCCAGGTCGTGCCGCCACCGATCTTCCACTGGTCACCCTGCCAGGTCTTGAGCGACGAGTCCTTGCCGACCGGCGCCATCTTGCCGTCGGTCCAGGTCATCGTCTTCTCGGGATCGATCAGCATCTCGTTGTCGGGGCCGGTGCTGTAGCCCTTCCAGACGAGGCGGCCGGTGTTGATGTCGTACGCGGCGAGGAAGCCGCGCACGCCCCACTCGCCGCCGGAGATGCCGGTGATGACCTTGTCCTTGAAGACGTGCGGCGCGTTGGTGTTGACGGCGCCGAGCTTCGGGTCGCCGTTCTTGACCGACCAGATGACCTTGCCGTCGGCGGCGTTGAGCGCCACCAGCGTCGAGTCGGCCTGCTGCAGGAAGATCTTGCCTTCGGCGTAGGCCAGGCCGCGGTTGACGGTGTCGCAGCACATCTGCGGGATCACCGCCGGGTCCTGCTTCGGCTCGTACTTCCACTTGATCTTCTGCGTGTCGAGGTCGATCGCGAAGACCTTGTTCGGGAACGGCGTGTGCAGGTACATCGTGCCGTCGACGACCAGCGGCGAGCCTTCGTGGCCGCGCAGCACGCCGGTCGAGAAGGTCCAGGCGACCTGCAGCTTGCCGACGTTGTTGCGGTTGATCTGGTTGAGCTTGCTGTAGCGCTGGTTGTAGAAGTCACCCGCCTGGGCTGCCCAGTTCTTCGGGTCCTGCATCTTCTTCTCGAGGTCGGCGTTCGCCATCGCGAGGGCGGGCAGCATCAGCGCCACTGCCGCCACCGGGGTCAGCCCGCGACGGGCCCTGTGCCATTTGAAGTCCATGTGTTGCTCCTGTCTCCTGTTTACACCGATGCCCTGCGCGGGCATCCACCGCTGAAGGGCCGGCCCGACCGACCGGCCCACCTCGCTGCTCACTTGGCCTGGAAGGGGTGCGTCGCCGTGCCCTTGCCAGCGACCACCTGGGCCGCGGTCGGCTCGCCGCGCACGGCGCGCGCGATCGCCTCCTTCGTCGCCCGGTAGTTGTAGTCCTGGATCTTCTTGTCGTCTTCGGCGAGCCAGTGGATGAACACGCCGACGCAGATGAACAGGTTGTCGGCCTCGTCGGCCGGGATCGTGCCGTCCTCGACCGAGTCGGCCACCGCCATCGCCACCGCGCGCTGCGCCGGGCCGAACATCTGCACCGCCTGCTTCGCGCCCTTGATCGTGACCTTGTTGAACATCACGGTGGCGGGCTTGGTCAGCAGGTTCGGCGCCACGACCGCGAGCAGCGACGTGAAACCGTCCTTGTTGTTCGTCAGGCAGTTCGCGAAGGCCGTCTCCGCCGCCGAGCCGCGCGGCCCGATGATCAGGTCGATGTGCGCCACCTCGTTGCCGTCGCCGACCAGCGACTCTCCCACCATCATGCGATCGATCTTTGCCATCTGCTATCTCCGTGCGTTGTGAGCTTGCGGGGGTTGCATCACAGCGCCTCGCGCCGCCGATGCCGTCGGAATTCATTCATGTTCTGTGCCAATCGGACCCGGTGTAAACACCGATCCGGGCTGCGCCGCACCGCGCGGCACGGTGGACTTCTACGGGTTGACCCGTAATTCGGCGGCGTCGTCGACGATCGCGGCGGCCATCGCACTGGTCACGCACAGGTCGGCGCACGTGCCGGGGTTCAGCGCGCGTCGTTTGAGGCTCTCGTCCCAGGCCGCGAACGCGGGATCGGCGTCGACGCGTTCGCCGGCGCGCGCGCGTTTGCGCCACGCGAGCGCTTCGCGCATGACACACTGCGCCGCCGCGGCGCCGTGCTTTCGCACAATGTGTGAATCGGGCTGCGCGGCGAGGAACTCGAGGTAGGTGCGCTGCAGCGCCGCCACCGCGTCCGCGGTGCGCGCCAGCGCGGCGCGAAACGTCGCCACGCCGACGGCGAACACGTCGGCGAAGTCGGTGACGTACTGCCGGGCGACGAGGTCGCGCTCGGCCGCCAACGCCATCGCGGCGCGCAGGTCGAGGGTCGGCTCGGCGTGCACGTCCTGCTGCGCGACGCGCCCGAGACCGGCCGGATGCGCGCGTGCGATCGCGCGGTAGGCGGCGCGCGCGTCGTCGACGTCGAGGCTGCGCAGCACGGCGGCGAGCGACGCGCGCAGCCCGGCCTCGCCGCGGGCCAGCGCCCAGCGCTCGGCGGCGGCCGCGAGCGGTGCGCACAGCAGCACGATGCCGAGGTTGGTGTTGCACTGCGCCACGGCCCACGTCGCCTCGACGGCCGCTTCGATGCGCCGCCCCACCGCAGCACCGGGCGCGCACAGCGGATGGGCGGCGGCGCGTGCGCTGGCCACGAAGTGCGCCGCGTCCATCCCGTGGCCCGGCGACGCGACGCTGACGTTGCCGGGCTTGCGCGCGGCGACGTCGAGTTCGCAGGCCCAGACGAAGGCCTCGCGCAAGCGCTGCGCGAGCGCCGGGTGCGGCGACGTCATCGGCTCCATGGCGGTGTCGACCCTCAACCCTCAGGCGCGCAGGCGCCGGGCGGCGGCTGCGCACTTGCGGCCGAGCAGGTCGTCGACGAGCCAGCCGGCGATGTCGCCCGCGGTGACGCGCTGCAGCCCCTGCCACGCGGCGACGCCGTTGACCTCGATGACGAGCGGCCCGTCGTCGCCGGGCATCAGGTCGACACCGGCGTAGTCGAGGCCGAGCGTGTGCGTCGCGGCCTCGGCGAGTCGGGCCAGGCGGGGGCCGTCACCCCGGTCGAGCGGCTGCGGCTCGCAGCGTGCGCCCTGCGCGACGTTGTGGATCCAGTGGCGCCCGAAGCGGCGCATCGCCGCGCGCGCGACGCCGCCGACGACGAGCACCCGCCAGTCGTGGCCTGGGCGCGTGCGCGCCGGCACGAAACGCTGCAGGTACGCGACGCCACCGAAGCCGGCGTCGAGCGCCGGCAGCGGCACGTGCCGGCCCTGGGGGTACTCGTCGTCGACGACCCAGCCGACGCGCTGCAGCCCCTTGCCCTGCGAGCCGAACAGCGGCTTGAGCACGAGCGAGTGGCCGGCGGCGCTCTCGCGCATCACGAGGCGCTGCGCGAGCTGCGGCGACTCGAGCGCCCACGTCGGCGGCGTCGGCAGCCCCGCGGCGTGCAGCAGCAGCGTCGTCATCGACTTGTCGACGCTGCGCTCGATCGCGCGCGCGTCGTTGTAGACCGGCACGCCGAGTGCCTGCAGCGCGTGCAGCACGGCCAGCCGGCGCGTCACCTGCTCGAAGCTGCCGCCGGCGATGCCGCGCACGAACACCGCGTCGGGCAATTCGCGCCCGAAGCCGGGCAGCACGAGCCCGTGCCCCGCGTGCGTCGTGTCGAGCCGCGCCTGCGCGAGGTCGAACGTGCGCCCGTCGGCGCCGCGCGCGCGCAGCGCGGCCAGCAGCCGCCGCGTGTGCCAGCCGCTCTCGTCGCTCGCGATCGCGACACGCATCAGGCGTCCTCGCGCCACAGCCGGTGCAGCAGGTCCAGGTTCGTGTGCCCGGCGTGCCACGTGCGTCCCGACTCGAGGTGGCTGACCCAGACCTCGGCCGGCGCGAACAGCGCGCCGTCGAGCTGGTAGAAGTCGTACCCCGCGGCGGCGAACAGGTCGGCGAAGGAGCGTCCGTAGTCGCGCGACGTCGACGAGGGCAGCCGGCGCGCGAGCTCGCGCGCGGCGTCGGCGTCGCCGCTGACGGTCAGGCGCACCTGCCCGCCGTACAGGATCGCGTCATTCGTGCGCCCCATCGCCTGGACGCCGTCCGCGCAGGGGGCGGGCAGCGGTGCGCACGCGCTGCCGTCGACGATGTGCTCGAGCGGGAACTTCAGCTCGTGCGCGCGGTGCAGCGCGACTTCGAGCACGCGCGCGACGACTTGCGTCGTGCCGGCGAGGCTCGTCGTCGGCGTCAGCACGATCGCGAGCGCCTCGGGGGCGAGCCGGCAGTCGCGCAGCAGCTTGTCGACGACGACCGGCGGCGGCGGCCGGTCGACCTCGAGGACGATGACGCCATGGTCGGCGTCGTCGCGGTAGCCCAGCTCGGCGAACAGCTCCTCCTTCGCCGCCAGCGCGCGCGCCGGCCCCGATCCGAGGGCGAAGAACTTCTTGCCGCCGGTCTCCTCCTTGCTCGCCGAAAGGCTCCAGCCCGCGTACTGGCTCGCCAGGCAGGCCAGCACCGGCTGCGAGCTGCGCACGTGCAGCCAGTCGGACCAGCCGTGGCGGCCGTCGGCCACGAGGCGCACCTCGCCGAGCCCGCCCATGCAGATTTCTGCCGCGAGCAGCCCGGCCTCGACGCCGCCGGGCGCCGCGATGCCGGCGTCGATCAGCGTGACGCCGCGTTCGTCGCGCGTGACGGCCACGCGCAGCCGCGCGGCGTCGTCGCGCAGGCGCGCGAGCAGCGGGGCGGCGAGGCGGTTGACGCTCGGCGGTCTGGCGTGGGGAGCGGGGGTCTCGACGGTCATGCGGGGAGCTCCTGCGGAAAGGTCAGCGACGCAGCGACGGCCTGCCGCCGTCGCGCGAGCTCGTGCAGCACGCCGGCGACGTCGGTGCCTTCGGCGCCGACCGTACACACCGGCATGCCGGCGTCGAAAGCGGTGCCGGCCGCCGGCACGTCGTGGGCGTGGCGGTCGCTCGCCAGCCATGCGGCAAGCGCCGCGTCGACGCGGCCGGCGCACGGCGCGTAGACGATCTCGTGGCCGCGCACGCTCGCGTCGTGCGGGGTGCGTCTTGGCAGTCGGCCGCCCAGCGCGTCGACGTGCGCGCGCAGCAGGCCGGCGGGCCAGCGGGCGTCGTACAGCGCCATTGTGTCGGACGGCCGCGGGTTGATCTCGAGCAGCACCGGCTGTTCGCTGTCGGCGAGGAAGTCCAGGCTCGCGAGGCCGCGCAGCCCGAACGCCGGCACGAGCGCGTCGAGCGCCGCCGCGATCCGCGCGCGCAACGCCGGCGCGTCGATCGGGCCGATCGCGCCGTGGTAGACGTACGGCCGTGCGCCGAGCGGGCGCACGAGCAGGCGGTTCAGGCCGACGATGGCGGCGCGCCGCCCGTCGGCGAGGAACAGCGCCGACATCGGCGTGCCGCGATGTACGCGCTGCCAATAGATGCCGGGGGAGACGCCGGGGGCCGGGCCGGTATCGGCCGCCGCGCGGATGTGCCCGCCGCCCGATCCGCCGGCATCCTTCGCGAGCCAGCCGGCCGGCGCGTGCGGTGGCGTCGTGCGCACCTCGGGGTGGGCGAGGCCGAGGCGGTCGAGGGTGGCGAAGAACGTCGCCGGGTGGCGCACCGCCGCCACGACGTCGGCCGCCATGCCGAGCCGCGGCAGCGTCGCACCCGCCGCCGCGAAGGCGGCGTCGTGCGGCGCGTCGAAGCCGCTGCCCGCGACCCATCCGGCGACGTTCGGCTGCGACGCCGCGTCGGCGAGCGCCGCGGCCAGGCGTGCCGGGTCGATGCGCGCGTCGGCGGGGTCGCCGATCGGCTGCCAGCGGGCGCTCGCGCGGCGCGTGTCGACGTCGCCGAACAGGTCCAGCGCGATCACGCGCCAGCCGCCGCGCCGTGCCGACTCGGCCAGCGTGCGCGCCGACAGCGCCGCGACGACGAGCGTTTCGGCGACCATGGCCTGCGCGCCGCGAAGACGAACCTGCCTCAGGCGCTCTTTTCGGCGAGGTACTCGCGCGCCGCGGCGAAGGCCTCGGGAAAGCCGAGCGTCACCGGCTTGTCGGCATTGCGCATGCGCACGAGCAGCCGGTGCTGGACCTGGTACTTGACGTTGCCCACCGCCAGCGCGCCGATGCCCACCGCGCCGCTGCCCTCGATCGGCTTGCCGTCGTCCATCACGCCGACGCCGGCCAGCCCCGCGGGCGGCACCGCATTGACGTCGGCGGCGACCTTCAGCCGCGTCGCGACGGCGCGGTCGTCGGCACTCATGACCTGCACGCCGGCAGCGGCCACGCCGAGCACGACGTCGGCGCCCGCCAGCGCGGCGTGCAAGTCGTCGCGGCCCGCACCCGAGGCCGCGTACAGCGTGACGCCGAAACGCCGCGCGGTCTCGTCGGCGGCGGCCTGCGCCATCGCGAGCCCTTTGTGGCTCGACAGGACCGCCGTGGCGCCCTGCTGCGCACACAGCACCGCGGCGACGCGGCCGACCGGCCCGGTGCCGCCGAGCAGCAGCACCGTCTGCCCCGCCAGACCGTGGCCGTGGTGGCGTTGCAGGGCCGCCTCGACGGTGGCGACCAGCGCGGCGGCGGTCGTGTACGCGCCGCTCGGGTCGGCGAAGACCGAGACGACGAACGGCGGCACCATCGCCGCCTTCGCCCGTTCGAGCATGTCGGCGGCGAGCAGCGCGTCGCGCCCGCCGATGAACAGGCCGGTGCGCGCGACGCCCTTGGGCCCGCGCGAAAAGATCGCGTCCTGCGTCAGCGCGGTGACCGCGTCGAGCCCGACGTGGCAGTAGGGCGTGACGATCTGGTAGCCGGCGTCGGCGGCCATGTTGACGTCGAACGGGCTCATCTGCGGCCCGGGGGTGAACATGTGCAGGATGTAGGGGCGTTCCATGGGCAGTGCGCGTCGGGTGGAATCGAGGCGTCGGCGGGGGGCGGACGCGGGTCACAGCGGCGTCAGCGTCGCGCCGTGGTTGCGCGCCCGCACGACGTGCAGTTCGAGTGCCGGATCGACGACGCCGGCGGCGCGCGCGGCGGCGAGCGCGTCGCGCGCGTCGTCGGCCGACGCGAAGATCGCGAAGCCGGTCGGCCCCCACGAACTCTGGCCGATCGCGGCCTGTGCGTGGCCACCGAGCCACTCGATGAGGCGGCGCACCGCGCCGCTGGCGAAGGCGCTGCCGCCCTGCGCCGGCGCGAAGTGCTCGCCGAGCACCTGCTGCATGCGGGTGATGCCCGCGGCGAAGGGCTCGAAGGCGCCAGCCGCCGCGCTGGGCAGCACGCGCATCAGGACCTGGTGGCACAGCTCCGCGGCGGCCGCGCGCGGCAGCGGCGGCAGCGCGGCGAGGGCGGACTTTTCCTGCTCGCCGCTCAGCCCCTGACGGCCGGGCTCGAGCGCGAGGACGATGCGCCACGGCGCCGGCAGCGGCAGTCGTGACAACAGCGGCGCCGGGCGGCCGTCGTCGCCCGGCCCGCCGTCGAGCAGCAGGCCGCCGAGGTCGTAGCCCGCGATGCCGACGCCCGAGCGCAGGCCGCGTCCGGTCAGCCGGGCCACGTCGCCCGTCGTCAGCGGCAGCCCGGCCAGCGCCGCGAAGGCATGCCCCACCGCGAGCGCGAGCTGCGTGCCCGAGCCGAGGCCGGCGTGCGCGGGCAGCGTGCGCTGCAGGTGCACGTGCAGTGCGCCGCTGCGGCCGGTGGCGCGGCGCAGCGCGTGCAGGTGACGCGCTGCGCGCTCGATCGCGTCGCGGTCGACGCACGCGCCGGCGGTGACCTCGTCGGTGGCCGCGCGGCGCATCTCGATGACGGTCTCGAAGCCCTCGACGACGAGGCCGAGGCTGCCGAAGCGTCGCCCCAGCGAGCCGGCCGGGTCGAGGAAGCCGAGGTGCAGCCGGCCGGCCGCCTGCACGCGCACCGCCGCCAAGCCGGCCTGCGCAGCGCGGCCCTGCGCGGGCCACCACGGCGTGTCGTCGCGCATCGGGTCGATTGCCCTGGTGCCGCTCAGGACGAGCCCGGCACCATGCCGGTGCCGATCAGGTGCAGGATCGCCGCGCCGCGGCCGGCTTCGGGAGGCCCGGGGCGGCGGCGCTCGATCACGACGCCGACGGCCTGCACGTCGTCGAACTTGCGCGGCTTGGCCACCCGCACGCGCACCCAGCGCGCGCCGAACTCGCCGAGCACGATGTGGGCAATCTGCTCCGCGAGGGACTCCAACAGTTGCACACGGTGTTCCGCGAGCAGCCGCTGCAGGCGCAGGCGCACCTCGCCATAGTCGATCGTGTCGGCGATGCGGTCGGTGTCGCAGGCGAGCGGGCGCGGGATCCCGGCGCACACGTCGATCTCGAGCGGTTGCGGCTCGTGCAGCTCGTTGTGGTGGATTCCGATCACGGTGTGGCCGACGAAGCCCTCGATGAAGACGAGGTCGAGCGCTTCGTGGTCGGGCTGCGGCTGCACACCGAGGTGGCGGTGCGCCGCGAGGGGGCGGATCGTCGACATCGTGTCTCCTGCGACTCGGCCGGCAGGCCGGCCGTTGATTGTGACGCCGATGCCAGTGCAACTTCCGGGCCCGCTTGCGGTGCCATCGGCGAAAACCCCGACCCGGCGCAGCGCGACGACGCTCGCCGGCGGCCGCGCGAGGGAGCGAGAATGTCCGGCGGTTTGGGGGCCCGTCCCCCGTGATCGAGAGGCGGGCTGACGGACCCGCCGCAGGAGACATACCGATGGCGTTGGCGTTGCAAGATCCCCAGCAGCACCTGCATCGCGTGCTCGATGTCGTGCGGCACGGCCCGCGCAACCTGATCAGCACGGTCGTCGCCGATTCGTGGGCACGTTGCCTGAATGTGCACCACCTCGATCCGAGCCAGGTGCGCCGTCCGCCGGTGCTCGGGCGGGCGGCGCTCGACGAGCGCCGCGAGCGCCTGCTCGACGTGATCGAGTGCGCGCGCTACGAGATGTCGACGCTGTACCAGCAGCTTGGCGACCCGCAGGCCGCGATCGTGCTGACCGACACCGACGGCGTGATCCTGCACATGGCCAGTTCGCCCGAGTTCGAGCGCGAGGTGCAGCCGCTCGGGCTCGAAGTCGGCGCCGTCTGGAGCGAGGCCGAGGCCGGCACCAACGGCATGGGCACCTGCGTGGCCGCTGCGCGCCCGGTGGCCGTGGTGCAGGACGACCATTTCTTCACGCACTACACGTCGCTCACGTGCTCGGCCGTGCCGGTGCACGACCCGGCCGGCGAGATCTGCGCCGTGCTCGACGTCAGCAGCCGCTCGCAGGTGCCGCAGCAGCACCTGCTGCTGCTGCTCGGCATGACGGCGCGCATGATCGAGAACCGCCTGATCGACCTGCGTTTCCGCGACGCGCATCCGATCCACTTCCACAGCCGGCCCGAGTTCGTCTACACGCTGCACGAAGGCAAGCTCGTCGTCGACCGCAGCGGCCTCGTCCTCGCGGCCAACCGCAGCGCGCTGACGCAGCTCGGCGTCGACAGCGTGCGCCAGATCCGCGGGCACCGGCTCGACCAGATCTTCCAGACCACGCTCGACGACATGCTGCAGCGCAGCCACCGCGCGGCGTTCCACCCGGTCGTCACGTACCGCGCGAACGCGGCGAACCGCTTCTTCGCCGTCGCCCGCCAGCCCACGCGGGCGGTCACGGCGGCACGTTCGGCCCCCACGACGTCAGCGGCCTGCGAAGCGCCGTCGTCGGGCCGCGCGCAGCAGATGACGCCGCGGTTCGCCGACCCCGTGCTGCAGGCGCGCTTCGCGACCGCGCAGCGCGTCGTCGCACGCGGCACGCCGCTGCTGCTGCGCGGCGAGACCGGCGCCGGCAAGGAGGTCTTCGCGCGCGGCGTGCACGCGTCGAGCCCGCGCGCCGGCGGCCCGTTCGTCGCGATCAACTGCGCGAGTCTGCCGGAGAGCCTGATCGAGGCCGAGCTGTTCGGCTACCGCGCCGGCGCCTTCACCGGCGCCGAGCGGCGCGGCCGCCCGGGCAAGATCCTGCAGGCCGACGGCGGCACGCTGTTCCTCGACGAGATCGGCGACATGCCGCTGGCGCTGCAGGCGCGGCTGCTGCGCGTGCTCGACGAGCGCATGGTCACGCCGCTGGGCGCCGACGAGCCGCAGCGCGTCGACTTCCAGCTCATCAGCGCGAGCCACTGCAACCTCGGCGAGCTCGTCGCGCGCGGGCATTTCCGCCAGGACCTGTATTTCCGCCTCGCCGGCATCGAGCTCGAGGTGCCGGCGCTGCGCGAGCGCAGCGACCGTGCCGAGCTGATCCGCGATGTGCTCGCCGACGAGGGCGGCGCCGACATGCCGATCAGTCCGGCGGCTTGGGACCTGCTGATGCGCCACCCGTGGCCGGGCAACGTGCGCCAGCTGCGTCATGTGCTGCGCTGTGCCGTCGCGCTCGCCGACGGGCAGACGATCACGCCCGAGCACCTGCCGTCGCTGCGCGGCGAGCCCGGCTGCGCCGATCGTGAGTCCGGTGCCGAGACGCCGCAGGCGCCGTCGCTCGATCCGGCGCAGGCGCAGGAGCGGCAGGCGCTGCTCGACCTGCTCGAGGCGCAGCGCTGGAACGTCAGCCACGTCGCCAAGCGGCTGGGCGTCAGCCGCAACACCCTGTACCGGCGGATGCACAGGCTGCACATTCCGCTTGCGCCCAACAACTGAAGTGGCCACGTTCCTGCGACGACGATGACCGATCCCGCGGCGCGCCGGCGCCTGGCGTGGGCCGTGACCGGCTCGGGCCATTTCCTCGAAGAATCGCTCGGCGTCGCGGCGCGTCTGCCCGACGTCGACCTGTACCTGTCGGCCGCCGCCGAAGAGGTGCTGCCGATGTACGGGCGCCGCCTCGACGAGCTCAAGGGGCGCTTTCGCATCTTCCGCGACAAGACGGCGAGCGCGGTGCCGGTGGGCACGCTCTACGAAGACGTCTACCACACCGTCGTGATCGCGCCGGCGACGAGCAACACGGTGGCCAAGTGCGCGTTCGGCATCAGCGACACGCTGCCGACGAACATGTTCGCGCAGGCCGGCAAGCTCGGCATCCCGAGCATCGTCTTCGCATGCGACACCGAGCCGGTGGTTGTCACCCGTGCCCCGCACGAGTGGGTCACGCTGCGGCCGCGGCGCGTCGAGTTCGACAACCTCGAGCGCCTGCGTGCGATCGACCACTGCCTCGTCGTCACCAGCCCGGCCGAGCTCGCGGCCGCGCTCGACGAGCGCTTCGCGGCCCTGGCGCGCGCATGGAACACATCGTCTTCCTGACCGGCCGCCTCGCGCAGCAGGCGCTGACGCGCGTGCTCGAGACGATCGAGCCGCCGGGTGCCGAGACCGCCTTCACGTGGGAGGTGCGCGAGATCGGGCTGCAGGTGGCCGCGCTGATGACGGCCGACATGATCCGCCGCCGCGTGCCGCGGCCGGTGGCGGCCGACCGCATCGTCGTGCCCGGGCGCTGCCGCGGCGACCTCGACGCGCTCGGCGCCCACTTCGGCGTGCCGGTGCAGCGCGGGCCGGAAGAACTGAAGGACCTGCCGCAATTCTTCCGCCGCCAGGCGCAGCCGGTCGCGCTCGACGCCTACCGGGTGCAGATCTTCGCCGAGATCGTCGACGCGCCGCGGCTGACGGTCGCGCAGATCGTCGAGCGCGCGCAGTCGCTGCGCGCCGACGGCGCCGACGTGATCGACCTCGGCGCGCTGCCCGAGACGCCGTTCGCGCACCTCGAGGAGGCGGTGCGCGAGCTCAAGGCGCAGGGCTTCGCGGTCAGCGTCGATTCGATGAACCCGGACGAGCTGCTGCGCGGCGGCCGCGCCGGCGCCGACTACCTGCTGAGTCTGAACGTCGAGACGCTGTGGATCGCCGACGAGGTCGAGGCCACCCCGGTGCTCGTGCCGCGCACGCCGGCCGACGAGGCGTCGCTGTGGGCGGCGGTCGAGCGGCTGCGCTCGCGCAACCGGCCCTTCCTCGCCGATGCGATCCTCGACCCGCTGCCGTTCGGCTTCCTCGCGTCGCTGTGCCGCTACCAGCGGCTGCGCGAGCGCTTCCCCGACGCACCGATCCTGCTCGGCGTCGGCAACCTGACCGAGCTCACCGAGGCCGACACCAGCGGCATCAATGCGCTGCTGCTCGGCGTGGCCGAGGAGCTGGACGCCACCGCGATCCTGACGACCCAGGTCAGCGGGCACTGCCGGCGCGCAGTGCGCGAGGCCGACTGGGCGCGGCGCATCATGCACGCCGCGGGCGCGCACCGCACGCTGCCGAAGGGCCTGTCGCCCGCGCTGATGACGGTGCACGACAAGCATCCGTTCCCCTACAGCGACGCCGAGATCGCCGCGACGGCGCGCGAGGTGCGCGACCCGAACTTCCGCATCCAGGTCAGCGCCGAGGGTCTGCACGTCTACAACCGCGACGGCCTGCGCCGCGGGCGCGACCCGTTCGAGCTGTGGCCCGCGCTCGGGCTCGACGGCGACGCGTCGCACGCGTTCTACATGGGCGTCGAGCTGGCCCGCGCGCAGATCGCGTGGCAGCTCGGCAAGCGCTACGTGCAGGACCAGCCGCTCGACTGGGGCTGTGCCGTCGAGCGCGCCCCGGAGGACCTGCTGCAGTGGTGCGCGCCGGGCACGACGCTTGCTGCGAGGACGGCGCAGCCGGTGGCGTGCGCACCCGTGTCCGGCGCCGCTTCGGCGGCGCCCGACGCCGACGACACCGCGCCTGCAAAGACGAGAAAACATGCCTGAGGCGATCTACGAAACCATCGTCACGACCTGCAGCGCCGACGGCACCGTCCACGTCGCGCCGATGGGCGTGCGCTACCGCGGTGACGACGTGCTGCTGATGCCGTTCAAGCCGTCGACGACGCTGGCCAACGTGCTGGCCACCGGCCGCGCCGTCCTCAACGTCGTGACCGACGTGCGCGTGTTCGCCGGCTGCGTCAGCGGCCAGTGCCGCGACTGGCCCACCGAGCCGGTCGACGGCGGGGTGCGGCTGGCCTGCGCGATCGGCCACACGTCGCTCGTGCTGCGCGAGCACGTCGACGACGTGCAGCGTCCGCGCCTGCGGCTGGCGCGCGTCGCCGAGGCGCGGCACGGCGACTTCCGCGGCTTCAATCGCGCGCAGGCGGCGGTCATCGAAGCCGCGGTGCTCGTCAGTCGCCTGCACCTGCTGCCGGCCGAGAAGATCGACCAGGAGCTGAGCTACCTCCAGATCGCGATCGACAAGACCGCCGGCGAGGCCGAGGCACAGGCGTGGTCGTGGCTGCAGCAGGCCGTCGCTCGGCATCGCGCCGCGGCGACGGCGGGGGCGCGCTGATGCGCGTGCTCGTCAGTGCGCGCAACGTCGCCGAGGCGCTCGACGCTGCCGCGGGCGGCGCCGATTTCGTCGACCTGAAGGATCCGGCCAGCGGCGCGCTCGGCGGCCTGCCGCCGCCGGCGATCGCCGTCATCGCCGCCGCGGTGCGCGCGGCGCACCCGTCGCTGCGTCTGAGCGCGACGATCGGCGACTTCGCAGCGGATGCGCACGAGCCGATCCTGGGCCGTGTGCGCGCCGTCGCCGCCGCGGGCGTCGACGACGTGAAGGTCGGGATCGTGCCCGGTGCCGGTGCGATGCGGCTGGTCGACGCGCTGGCGCGCTGCGGTGCGTCGGTGGTTCCGGTGCTGATCGCCGACGGCGGCGTCGATGCGCCGCTGCTCGAGGCCGTGCTCGCCGCCGACGCGTTCGCGGCGGTGATGCTCGACACCGCCGACAAGCATGCCGGAAGCCTGCTGCAGCGCGTGCCGCCCGCGTGCCTGCGCGACGTCGTCGAGCGCGTGCAGCGCAGTGGCCGGCTCGCCGGCCTCGCCGGGGCCCTGCGTGCCGGCGACGTGCCGGCACTGCGGCGGCTGGCGCCCGACTTCGCCGGCTTCCGCAGCGCCGTGTGCGCCGACGGGCGCGCGGGGCGCCTCGAGACGGCGCGTGTGCGCGCGCTGTGCACCGCGCTGCGCGCGGTGGCCGTCGCGGCCTGAGCCGCTGCGACCGCGGCCGCGATCCGGGCCGGGGCTGCGTTACCGCGGCGGCAGCCGTGGCGGCGCCGGCGTGCGCTCGGTGTGCCAGGCGCGCGACAGGTCCAGCGGGGGCAGGGCGGGAGGCGGCCATTCGCCGCGCACCAGCGCCAGACGCACCGCGTCGAGGGCGTCGACCTGCACCACGTCGACCGGGAACGCGGCGTCCTGCGCCCACTGCGGAAAGCGCCGGTCGACGACCCCCGCCGCGGCGAGGTCGGCCAGGCCGAGCGCCGGGTCGACGCGGCACGCCTTGACGACGAGGACGCGCTCGGCATTCAGGCGCCGCGCGAGCCACAGCGCCAGGCTGTCGGAGGTGACGTCCCACGTCGTCAGCGTGTCGGGGGCGTCGCGCAGCGCGGCGTAGGGCACCCACAGCGCGACGCGGCCCGTGTGGATGGCCTGCCGGATCTCCTCGTCCGCTGCGGCGAGGGCGAGGCGCGGCTCGAGCGCGTGCAGCATCTGGGCGGTCTGCGCCATGCCGAGTACCGCCATGTTGTGCGCCGCGAGCTCGTCGAAACCCCATTGCTGCTGCGCGATGCGCACCTGGTCGGCGAACGCGCCGCCCCCGGGGACGACGGCGACGCGGCCGCCACCGAACTCGGCGAGCATGTGCAGCCAGCGCAGCAGCACCGCATCGTGCGCGATGCTGCCGCCGAGCTTGACGATCCACATCGTGCTCAGCCCTCCACCGGTGGCGCCAGCAGCGCCACCGCGACCGCGGGTGCGGCGACGTCGATCCAGCGCGCCAGTGTGTCGTTGCGCGCGGCAGCGGTGACCTCCGCGAGCCGCCGGTACGGCCGCCCCGTGCGCGCGGCCAGCGCGGCGGCGAGGAAGGCGCCGCAGCCGGCGCCGACGAGCGTGCAGCGGGCATCGAGACCGGCGTGCGCGACCACCCGTTCGAGCTGGCCGCCGATCTCGGCGAGCTGGCGCGAGCGCCACACGTGCGCCAGTTCGAGCCACTGCGACGCCGGCGCGTCGGCCGCATCGCGGCCGACCATGCGCGCGAGCCGCTGCCGCGTCGCGGCGGCGTCCTTGGCTCCGCGGTCGGCGGCGGGGTGCTGGTCGTGCGCGGCGTCGAGCTCGCCGGTCAGCCGGTAGACGTCGGCCGTCGTCGCGAACCATTCGTTCATCACGTTGACCTCGTCGCCGCCGAACGGCACGCGCGGCCCGAGCGCGCACAGCGGCGTGCGCACGACGCCCTGGTAGACGAGCTCGCCGCTGGCCAGCCGTTCGGCGTCGTTGCGGCCGCGCGCGACGACGCGGCCGTCGCGCATCGGGATCAGGTCGGTCGTCGTGCTGCCGATGTCGACGAGCACCGCGTCGCCGCAGCGCGGCGCGAGCCACGACGCCGTCGCGCGCCAGTTCGCCGAGGCGATCGCGCGCCAGTGGGCGCCGGCCGCCTGCGGTGCGATCCAGCCGGCGTCGCCCGCGTACAGGCGCAGCGTCGGGCCGAGCCTCTCGGCCAGATGAGCGGCGAGGCGGCGCACGCCCTGTTCGCGGTCGGGGAACAGGTCGACCATTTCGCCGGTCATCGTCGCGACGTGCGTGGTGCCGATCGCCCAGCCCTGCGGCCAGCGATCGCGCGCGCGGTCGAGCACCGCGTCGAGGCGGTCGAGCCCTTCCCACAGCGCGCAGGGCCACTGCACGACGTCGACCGGCACGCCATCTTCGACGCGGCACGCCTTGACGTGCGCGCCGCCGATGTCCCAGCCGATGCGGCTGCCGCTGCGCTCAGGCATGGTCGAACTCCGGCCGGTGCTGGGACGCGTGGCCGCGCAGCACGTCGGCAGCCACGTTGCGGCCCAGCCGCTGCGACAGGCCGACGTACGCGCACGTGGCGCGCGGGTTGACCTCGATCACCACCGGTCCGCGCACCGGGTGCCAGACGAGGTCGAAGCCGACGACGCCGCGCAGCCCGGGGATCGCCGCCGCGACGCGCGTGGCCAGCGCGGCCAGCGGCGGCACGCGCGCATCGCCCTCGCGGCGCAGCGCGTCGACGTCGACACCGTCGTCGTGCAGCCGACCGTCGGCGTCGACGCCGATGCGCTGCCGGTTGAACGCGAGCGCCTCGACGCCCGCCGCATCGACGCGCATCGTGACCGACAGCGCTTCGCCGTCGACCCAGGGCTCGACCGTCACGACGTGGCCGGCGCGGCGGCGTGCGTCGGCATCGGCGAGCGCCGCCGCGCGGCTCGCATGCCGCCGCGTGTCGACGGTGCCGGCGCCGTCGTCGGGCTTGACGATCCAGCGGTCGCACTCGTCAGGGCGGTCCAGCGGCGTCGCGATGCCGGCGGCGGCGAGCGCCTGCAGCGTCGCGCGCTTGCTCGACGCGGTGGCGATCGCCGCGGCGCTGCTGCCGATCCAACGCGCCGGCTCGACGGCGGCCTGCAGCGCGGCGAGCACGCCCGCGGTTTCCGGCGCCACGACCCACGTGAGGTCGTGCGCGGCGGCCTGCCGGCGCACGAACGCGGGTGCCGCTTCGTCACGCGCCGGCCGCACCACGTGCAGTGCCGGCGACGCGGCGAGCGCTGGCTCCTCGTCGTCGCTGGCCACGCTCACCGTGACGCCGGGCAGCTGCAGCAGGTCGCCGACAATCGCGTCGCGCATCGCGACGCCGGCGTCGCGCAGCGTCGCGTCGCCGCCACCACCGGCGCTGAGGAACTCGTAGACGAACACGCGCGTCATGGTTGCACCTGCCGCCCTAGCGATCGTTCCCGTCATCGATGTGATGGGCGGGCGCGTCGTGCACGCGGTGCGGGGCGAGCGCCGCGCGTACCGGCCGATCGAGTCGGCGCTCGTCGCCGGCGACGATCCGGTGGCGGTCGCGCGCGCGCTGCTGCGCGCCGTCGGCACGTCCACGGGCGGCGGCGTGCTCTACCTGGCCGACCTCGACGCGATCCAGGGCGCGGCGGCGCAGCACGAGGTCGTCGCGGCGCTGCTCGAGGCGCTGCCGGGCGTCGAACTGTGGGTCGATGCCGGCTTCGCCGATGCCGACGCGGTGCGCGGCTTCGCCGGCCGCCTGCGGCGCCGACCGACGGGGTGGCGGCCGGTGTATGGCAGCGAGACGCTGTCGCGCAACCCCGGCGGTGCGCCACCCTGGCAGGACGACGCCCGCGCGATCCTGTCGCTCGACCACCGCGGCGGGCCGCTGGATCCGGCCGGCTGCTGGCAGCGGCCCGAGCAGTGGCCGGCGACGCTGATCGTGATGACGCTCGAGCGGGTCGGCAGTGGCGGCGGGCCGGATCTGGCGACCTTTGCCGCCCAGCGCCGCCGCGCCGGCGGGCGCCGCTGCTTCGGCGCGGGCGGCATCCGCGACGCGCGCGACCTCGACGCCGCGGCGGCGGCGGGCGCCGACGGCTGGCTGGTCGCCAGCGCACTGCACGACGGGCGACTGCGACCGGCTGCCGGCGGTTGAACGCCGGCCGTGGAGGGCAGCAAAGAGTCGCGTCACGCGGCGTGTGTTTTCACGAACCGTGCCACCCCGGTGTTCGCGCACTGCGGCTCCGGCTTCTGGCCCGCCCGGCGCCTTCGGCGCGGTTTCGCGACGGCGCAGGCCCGGCACACAGTGTCACGCGCGCGGCGCCGTGTCGGCGCGTTGCGCGCACAGTGTGGTTCGGCCGACCGCGCGTCGGCTCGGCGTCACCGCGGCCGTTGCGGATGGCACGTGACTTGCGGCATGCCGCTGCGTGTGGTGCGGCCGGCAACCTTGTTTCGGGGCCGGACATAGCGCCACCGAGCCCCTTGTCCAAACCTCCCGTGCCCGCGTCCTTGGCGATCGACCGCGCTTCGTCCCCACTGGCCGACTGGACCTGTCCGTTCTGTGCGCTGCTGTGCGAGGGCTGGACCGCGCCGGCACAGGCGGCAGCGGCGTGTCCGCGGGCGCGCCAGGCGCTCGATGCCCACGTCGCCGGCGGTGACTCGTCGCGGGCCATGGTCGACGGGCAGGCGGCGGACTTCGACGGCGCGCTCGACATCGCGGCCAGCCGGCTGGCGCGCTGGCGTCAGCCGCTGTTCGCCGGCCTGGGCACCGACATCGCCGGCGTGCGCGCGCTGTACCGTCTCGCGGTGCAGGTCGGTGCGATCTGCGACCACGCCGACGGTCGTGCGCTGATGCACGGGCTGCGTGCGCTGCAGGACCGTGGCCAGTACACCGCCACGCTCGCCGAGGTGCGCAGCCGCGCCGACCTCATCGTCGTCGTCGGCACCGACGCCAGCGCGTACCCGCTGCTGTTTCGCCGGTTCGGCGTCGGCGAACCCGGCAGCCCGTGCCGGCGGGTCGTGTTCGTCGGTGCCAGACCGACGACGGAGTTCGCCGGCGTGGCGGTCGACGTCGTGCCCGGCAGCGGCGACCTGTTCGCCGACCTGCAGCAACTGGCCGCGCTCGTCGCCGGGCGGACGGTGAGCGGCGCCGCAGCGCTTGCCGAACTGGCGGCCGCGCTGCACGCGTCGGGCTACGCCGTGCTCGTGTGGGAGGGGGCGCGCCTGCCGGACGAGGGGGCGCTGCTCGTCGAGGCGCTGAACCGCATCGTCGGCACGCTGAACCGCCACACCCGCGCCGCGACCTTCGGTCTCGGTGGCAGCGACGGCGGCCACAGCGTGAACCAGACGCTGGCGTGGCTGTCGGGGCTGCCGTCGCGCACGCGCGTGTCGGTGCAGGGCCTGCAGCACGAGCCGCGGCTGTTCGACACCGCACGCCTGCTCGCCGACGGTGCCGTCGACGGTGTGCTGTGGATCTCGAGCTTCGACGCCGCGCGCCTGCCGCCGGCTGCGGCTGTGCCGCGCATCGTGCTCGGCCCGCCGGCGATGGCGGTGCGGCTGCGGGACGCCGGCGCGCTCGCCGACATCGTGTTCGTCGCCGTCGCGACGCCGGGGCTGCACGCCGACGGCCATCTGTTCCGCATCGACGGGCCGGTCGTGCTGCCGCTGCAGGCCGCCTCACGCGACGCCGGCCTGCCGGGCGTCGCCGCGGTGCTCGATGCACTCGCCGGGCGGCTCGCGGCGGCCGGCGACGCCGACGTCCGCGTTCCGGCCTCCATCGTGGCCGTCGAGGAGGGCGGGCGGTGACGGCCACGCTGCGCATCCGCGGCGGCCGGGTGTTCGACCCCGCCAACGGCGTCGATGGCGAAGTGCGCGACATCGGCGTGCGCGACGGGCGCATCGTCGCGCTCGACCCGCGCGAGCCGGTGACGCAGGAGATCGACGCCAGCGGCTGCCTCGTGATGGCCGGCGGCATCGACCTGCACAGTCACATCGGCGGCGGCAAGGTCAACCTCGCGCGCCTGCTGCTGCCCGAGGACCACCGCCGCGGGCTCGAGCCCGCGCCGCTGCCCGACAACGCGCTCGAGCTGCCGTCGTGCGGCTCCTGCACGCCGGGGACGCTGGCCACCGGCTACCGCTACGCCGAGATGGGCTACACCGCGGCGTTCGAGCCGGCGATGGTCGCCGGCAACGCGCGCCACGCCCACCTGGAGATGGGCGACGTGCCGATCGTCGACCACGGCGCCTACGTGATGCTCGGCAACGACGAGGTCTTCCTGCGCCTGCTGCACGACGGCGCGCCGCCCGAGGCGATCCGCGACTACGTCGGCTGGGTCGTCGATGCGACGAAGGCGATGGGCGTCAAGGTTGTCAACCCGGGCGGCATCTCGGCATTCAAGTTCAACCAGCGCAAGCTCGACGTCGACGAGGCGCACGTGCACTGGCAGGTCACGCCGCGGCGCATCGTGCAGGCGCTCGCGCGCGCGATCCACGAACTCGGCCTCGCGCACCCGCTGCACATCCACGCGAGCAACCTCGGCGTGGCGGGCAACATCGACTCGACGCTGGCGACGATCGACGCCCTCGACGGCCTGCGCGGCCACCTGACGCACGTGCAGTTCCACGCCTACGGCACCGACGGACCGAAGAAGTTCTCGTCGGCGGCGCTTCGGCTGGCCGAAGCCGTCAACGCGCACCCGAACGTGTCGGTCGACGTCGGCCAGATCCTGTTCGGCCAGACCGTGACGGCCTCGGGCGACACGATGCGCCAGCATGCCAACGCCGACCTCGGCAGCCCGCGCAAGTGGATCGGCGCCGACATCGAGTGCGACGCCGGCTGCGGCGTCGTGCCGTTCCGCTACCGCGAGCAGAGCTACGTCAACGCGCTGCAGTGGGCGATCGGGCTCGAGCTGTTCCTGCTCGTCGACGATCCGTGGCGCGTCGTGCTGACGACCGACCACCCCAACGGCGCGCCGTTCACGAGCTATCCGCACCTGATGCGGCTGCTGATGGACAAGCCGTTCCGCGACGAGCAGCTCGCGCGGCTGCACCCCGACGTGGCGGCGCACGCGGCGCTGAAGGACATCAAGCGCGAGCTGACGCTGTCGGAGATCGCGATCCTCACGCGCGCGGCGCCGGCGCGGCTGCTCGGCCTCGCCGACCGCGGTCACCTCGGCGTCGGCGCCGCGGCCGACATCGCCGTCTACCGCGAGCGCGGCGACGCCGAGGCGACGTTCTCGCAGGCCGCGTGGCTGTTCAAGGACGGCGTGGAGGTGGTGCGCGACGGCCGTGTCGTCGCGACCCCCGTGGGCGGCACGCATTTCGCAACGCCGGGCTTCGACCCGTTCATCGAGCGCAAGATCGACGAGGCCACCGAGCCGCACATGCGCGGCCAGCACCGCTACCGCCCGATCGGTCACGACGAATTGTGCGCCTGCTGCAACGGCGGGCGGCTGCTGCCGGCGGCGTGCACGCCGCCGGGTGGGTGAGTGCGATGCAGCGGCAGGGCGTCACGATCGACGACACGTTCGCCGAAGCCTTCCCGATGAAGGCCACGCGGCTCGTGATCACCGCGCACGACCCGACGTGGGCGATGCACGCGGCCGTCACCGCGACCGGGTTCGCGACCTCGGTGATCGCCTGCGGCTGCGAGGCTGGCGTCGAGCGCATGCTCGGTGCCGACGAGACGCCCGACGGCCGCCCAGGGGTGGCGATCCTGCTGTTCGCGATGTCGGGCAAGGAGCTGGCCAAGCAGGTCGAGCGCCGCGTCGGCCAGTGCGTGCTGACGTGCCCGACGACGGCGGTCTACGCCGGGCTGCGCGAGGGCGAGCCGATCGCGCTCGGGCGCAACCTGCGCTTCTTCGGCGACGGCTGGCAGACGAGCAAGGTGATCGGCGGCGTGCGTTACTGGCGCATCCCGACGATGGACGGCGAGTTCGTCGCGCAGGAGACGACGCCGGTCGTCAAGGCGGTGGGCGGCGGCAACCTGCTGCTGCTGGGCACCGGCACCGCCGAAGTGCTCGCCGGCGCCGAAGCGGCGGTGGCCGCGATGCGCCGCGTGCCGAACGTGATCCTGCCGTTTCCGGGCGGGGTCGTGCGCTCGGGGTCGAAGGTCGGCAGCAAGTACCCGTCGCTGATGGCGTCGACCAACGACGCGTTCTGTCCGGCGCTCGTCGGGCTGGCGCCGAAGACCGCACTCGACGCGGGCATCCGCTGCGTGATGGAGATCGTGATCGACGGCCTCGCCGACACCGACGTCGCCGCCGCGATGCGCGCCGGCATCGACGCGATCGTCGCGCGCGGCGCCGCCGCCGGCGTCGTGCGCATCTCGGCGGGCAACTACGGCGGCAAGCTCGGGCCGTACCACTTCCACCTGCGCCGCCTGGCCGGCGAGGGCGGGGGCATCGCGTGAGCGGCTGGCGGCTGACGCTTCGGCACGCGCCGGCGCTGCGCGTCGATGCGCGCGCGCTGCAGCCGGCCACGCTCGCCGCGATGTCGCGCACCGACGTCGAGCGGCTTGCGCTGCCGCACGGGCGCGAGGTCGTCGCGCTGGCCGATTGGTTCGCGGTGCAGCCGCTGCCCGACGGCGACGGCGCCGTGCTCGAACTCGACGGCGACCTGCGCCGCTTCGACCGCATCGGCTGGGCGCTGGCCGACGGCACGCTGCACGTGCGCGGCAGCGTCGGCGACCACGCCGGCAGCGGCATGGCCGGCGGGCGGCTGGCGATCGACGGCGACGCCGGCGACCTCGCCGCGTGCGCGATGCGCGGCGGCTGGTGCGAGATCGGCGGCTCGGTCGGCGACCTCGCCGCCAGCGCGCTGCCGGGCGACATGGACGGCATGCGCGGCGGCACGCTCGTCGTGCGCGGCAACGCCGGGGTGCGCCTGGGCGACCGCATGCGCCGCGGCACCGTCGTCGTGTTCGGCGACGTCGGCGACTTCGCCGCCTCGCGCATGGTGGCGGGCACGATCGCGCTCGGCGGGCGCTGCGGCGCACACCCCGGCTGGGGGCTGCGCCGCGGCAGCGTCGTCTTCGCCGGCCCGGCACCGGCGCTGCCGCCCACCTACGTGCCGATACACTCCGACGCCCGCGTGTTCTGGCAGCTGCTGGCGCGCGATCTGGCGCGCTTCGGCGGCCCGTTCGCGCCGCTGCCCGCGCTGCGCGTGCAGCGGCACGCCGGCGACCTCGCGGTGCAGGGGCACGGCGAACTGCTGCTGCCGCATCCATGACGCGAGATCCCCCGCGGCCGCCGCGCGCCGGCTGCCGCGTCCAACGACTTCACGACGACCGACGACGATGACCCGAGACTACGTGTTCCACGCCGGCGAAGCCACCGTGCTCGCGCGCGAAGGCCAGTTCACCGACGCGATGCCCGAGATCCTGATCGGGCGCACCGACGGCCCGGTCGGCCACGCGTTCGCCAACATGATGGCGCAGAGCAAGGGCCACACGGCGATGTTCGCGATCCGCGCGTGCAACCAGATGGTGCGGCCCGCGACGATCATCGTGCCGAAGGTGACGCTCAAGGACATGGCCAACATCGACCTGTTCGGCGGGGTCGTGCAGTCGGCCACCGCGGATGCGGTGCTCGACTGCGTGATCGAGGGCGTGATCCCGAAGGACCGCGCCAACGACCTGTGCATCATCAGCCTGGTGTGGATCGACCCGCGCTGCGCGACCGACCTGAACCTCGACAAGAAAGACATGTACCGCACCAACTACGAGGCGACCAAGCTCGCGATCCGCCGCGCGCTCAACGGCGAGCCGACGATCGACGAGCTGATCGCCAACCGCCACACGATCAAGCACGACATGGACGACTGGAGCTGAGTCCGGCGTCATGCGCCTCGCGCTGTTCGACCTCGACCACACGCTGATCCCGTTCGACAGCGGCACGGTCTTCACGCGCCACCTGATCGCGTGCGGCGCGCTCGATGCGGGCTTCGAGCCGCGCTACCTCGAGTACTGCCGCCGCTACGCCGAGGGCCGCGTCGACATGGTCGAGATGCACCGCTTCACCGTGGGGGCGCTCGCGGTGCACCCGCCGGCGTGCCTCGAGCGCTGGCTGCGCGAGTTCGAGCCGGTGATCGCCTCGCTCGTGCCCGACGCGTCGCACGAGCTCGTGCGCGTGCACCGGCAGGCGGGCGACGCCTGCGTGCTCGTGACCGCGACGACACGCTTCGTCGCGCAGGCGTTCGCACGCGTGCTCGGGCTCGACGAGGTGCTCGCGACCGAACCCGCGGTCGACGCGCGCGGCCACTACAGCGGCGAGGTCGTCGGTGAGCCGTGCTTTCGCGAGCACAAGCGCACGCACGTCGAGGGCTGGCTCGCGCGCCGCGGCGCGACGTGGCGCGACGTCGAGCGCTGCTGGTTCTACTCCGACTCGATCAACGACTTGCCGCTGCTGTCGGCGGTCAGCGACCCGGTCGTCGTGAATCCCGATCCGCTGCTGGAGGCGCACGCGCGCGAGCGCGGCTGGCCCATCAGGAGAATTTCCCGTTCTGCGGATGCATCGACACGATGCGACGCGCTGCCCTAGGTTCTTCCCGCACAGCCATTGACGACAGGCGGGCCGGGCGACGAAAGTCCGCCCCCGCACGCCGAATCACTCGCCCATGCTTCGCATCGACCGCCTCACCAAACGCTACGGCCAGCGCGTGGCGCTGCAGGCGCTGTCGTTCGCGGTGCCGGCGGGGCAGTTCGTCGCGCTGCTCGGCCCTAACGGGGCTGGCAAGTCGACGCTGTTCCAGGTGCTCACGGGCCTGTTCGCGGCCGACGAGGGCGACGTCGAAGTCGCCGGGCATTCGCTGCGGCGCGAACCGGTTGCGGCGCTGCGTCACATCGGCGTCGTGTTCCAGCAGATGTCGCTCGACCTCGACCTCAGCATCCGCCGCAACCTGCTGTTCCAGGCCGACTTGCACGGCCTGCCGCGCGCGGTGGCGAACGAGCGCATCGCGGCCGAGTGCGCCCGGCTGGGCGTCGAGCCCGACCTCGACCGCAAGGTCCGCGAACTCTCCGGCGGCAACCGGCGCAAGGTCGAGCTCGCGCGCGCCAACCTGCATCAACCGCAGGTGCTGCTGATGGACGAGGCCACCGTCGGGCTGGATCCGAAGTCGCGCCGCGACCTGATCGCCGCGCTGCGCGCCGACGTGCGCGAGCGCGGCGTGAGCGTGCTGTGGGCGACGCACCTGGTCGAGGAGGCGGTTGGTGCCGACCGCGTGCTGGTGCTGCACCAGGGGCGCCTGCTGGCCGACGGGACGCCGCCGCAAGTGACAGCCGCGCTCGGCGGTGCGACGCTCGAAGCCGGGTTCATCGCCCGCACGCAGGTGGCTGCGCGCGAGGCTTCCGTCAACGACACTTGAAGGAGACCACGACATGACATCCAACGCCGCGACCCCCCGCGTGCTGTTCCGACTCGCCGGCGCGCTGTCTGCCGCGCTGCTGGCCACCGCGGCCCTCGCCCAGGGGACCGCGTACGTGTCGAGCGAGAAGGACAACGCGCTGACGATGATCGACATGGCGACGCTGACGGTGAAGGGCACGGTCCCCACCTGCAAGCGCGCACGGCACGTGCAGCGAAGCGCCGACGGCATGATCTGGGTCGCCTGCACCGACTCCAACGCCGCCGACGTGATCGACCCGGCGACGAACAAGTCGGTGCGTCGCATCCCGCTCGGCGACGAGCCCGAGGCGTTCGACCTCTCGCCCGACGGCAAGACGGTCTACGTCTCGAACGAGGACGCCGGCGAGGCCAGCTTCGTCGACGCGGCCAGCGGCAAGGTGCTCAAGAAGGTCAAGGTCGGCGACGAGCCCGAGGGCGTCAAGGTCAGCGCGGACGGCAAGCGCGTCTACGTGACCTCCGAGGTCGCGAGCCTGGTGCACGTGATCGACACCGCCACCGGCCAGGTGGTGAAGAACGTCAAGGTCGGCAAGCGCCCGCGCCGCATGGCGATCACCCCCGACGGCAAGGAGCTGTGGGTGACCAACGAGCTCGACGCGAGCGTGACGATCGTCTCGACGGACAGCCACGACGTGATCGGCACGATCAAGTTCGAGGTCAAGGGTGCGCGCGCGGCCGACATCACGCCGGTGGGCATCACGATGACGCGCGACGGCAAGCGCGCGTTCGTCGGCCTGGGCAAGGCCAACCACGTGGCGTTCGTTGACGTGCCGTCGCGCAAGGTGACGCACCAGGTGCTGGTCGGCAAGCGGGCGTGGAACGTCGCGCTCGACAAGGCCGAGCAGCGGCTGTGGGTCGTCAACGGGCTGAGCGACGACGTGACCGTCGTCGACGTCGCCGGCGCCAAGGCGATCAAGAGCATTCCCGTCGGCCGCGTGCCGTACGGCGTGGTGCTCGTCGAGTGAACGCCGTGCGGCCCCTTCTGCCGGTCTTCGTGCCGGCCCTGCTGCTGGCACTGGCGACGCTGTCGCAGGCGGCAACGCTGAAGGCCACGCTGATCGTGCCGCAGGACGACCCGCGCCTCGAGCGCTCGCGCGTCGAGCGCGCCTACCTGGGCCACCCCGGCGGCCCGGCGATCGACGCGCTGAAGGTGGCTCTCGACGAGGGCAAGTTCGAGCTCGACGCCGCGGGCGCCGCGGTCGACCTCGCCACCGTCGAGGTGGCCGGCGCCGACGCGGCGAAAGCCGCGGCCGCGGCGGCCGAGCGCGGCGGCGCTGCGGTGCTGCTGACCGACCTGCCGACCGCGTGGACGCTCGCCGTCGCCGACGCGGTCAAGCTGCCGGTGCTCAACCTGAGCGACGCGGCCGACCGGCTGCGCCAGCAGGACTGCCGCGCGCGCCTGTTCCACCTGATGCCCAGCGAGCGCATGCGCAGCGACGCGCTGGCGCAGTACCTCGTCGCACGCAAGTGGACCCGGGTGCTGCTGCTGGTGGGCAGCACGCCGCAGGACGAGCAGCGCGCGGCCACCGTGCAGGCTTCGATGAAGCGCTACGGGCTGCAAACCGTCGCGAGCCGGCCGTTCAAGCGCACCGCCGACCCGCGCGAGCGCGAACTCGCGAACCCGCTGCTACTGACCGGCGGCGCGACCTACGACGCGGTGTGGGTCGTCGACAGCGACGGCGAGTTCGCGCGCACGCTGCCGTACCAGACGTCGCTGCCGCGCCCGGTGGTCGGTGACGCCGGCCTCGTCGCGCTGGCGTGGCACGCGCAGTTCGAGCGCTTCGGCGCGCCGCAGGTCTCGCGGCGCTTCGCGCGCGCGCACCGCCGGCCGATGACGGCGCACGACTGGACGGCGTGGATGGCGGGCAAGGCGCTCGTCGCGGCCGCGGTCGCGGCGCCGAAGGGGCCCGCGGCGGCATTCGCGCAGCAGATCCCCAAGCTCGTACTCGACGGTTCGAAGGGCACCAACCTGGATTTCCGCCCGTGGGACGGGCAGCTGCGCCAGACGATGCTGCTCACCGACGGCCAGGGCGTGATCGCGCAGGCGCCGGTCGACGGCGTCCTGCACCCGAGCAACGTCCTCGACACGCTGGGCGCCGACGCGCCGGAGAGGCTGTGCAAGGCCAGCCGCTGAGCCACGCGGCACCCCCCGTGGCGGCCGCACTGCCGCTGCGCCGCGGCGTGCCGCACGCGCTGCAGGCGCTGCGCGCGATCGTGCTGCGTGAGCTGTTCAAGTTCTCGCAGCAGACGGGCCGCCTCGTCTCGGCCCTCGTGCGGCCGCTGCTGTGGCTCGCGGTGTTCGCGGCCGGTTTCCGCAACGTGTTCGGCGTCGCGATCGTCGAGCCGTACGACACCTACATTCCGTACGACGTCTACATCGCCCCCGGGCTGATCGGCATGGTGCTGCTGTTCAACGGCATGCAGTCGAGCCTGGCGATGGTCTACGACCGCGAGATGGGCCTGATGCGGCTGCTGCTGACGGCACCGCTGCCGCGTCCATGGCTGCTGTTCTCGAAGCTGACCGCCACCGCGGTGCTGTCGGTGCTGCAGGCGCTGGCGTTCGTCGTCGTCGCCGCGCTGATCGGCACGACGCTGCCGCTCGCGTCGTGGCACGCGCTACACGCGCTCGCGGCCGTCGTGGCCGGCGCGCTGATGCTCGGTGCGCTTGGCCTGCTGCTGAGCGTGCACATCAAGCAGCTGGAGAACTTCGCCGGCACGATGAACTTCGTCATCTTCCCGATGTACTTCCTGTCGACGGCGCTGTACCCGCTGTGGAAGCTGCAGGAGTCGGGCGCCGAATGGGTCTATCAGGTCGCGCGCTTCAACCCCTTCACGCACGCGATCGAGTGGATCCGCTTCGCGATCTACGGCAAGGATCCGGGCTGGGCGCCGTGGATCGTGCTCGGCTGCCTCGTCGTGTTCTTCGCGCTGGCCTGCTGGGGCTACGACCCGCAGCGCGGCTTCGGTGGCCTGACCAAGCGCGGGGGCGCTGCATGAACGGTGACCCGGTGTCCACGTCGCGCCGCGGCGCGCTGCGCGCCGGCGTCGCGGCGGCTCTCGGCGCGAGCGGGCTGTTGCGGCCGCTTGGCGCGCTCGCGGCGCGCGACTTCCCGTCGCGGCCGATCACGCTGTGGGTGCCGTGGGCGGCCGGTGGCGCCACCGACCTGTCGATGCGCGTGCTCGCGGACCTGGCGTCGCGCACGCTCGGCCAGCGCGTCGTCGTCGAGAACCGCGGCGGCGCGGGCGGCACGCTGACGATGCCGATCCTGCAGACCGCCGAGCCCGACGGCTACACGATCTCGCAGCTGCCGCAGACGGTGTTCCGCGCCGTGCACGCGCAGCGCGTCACGTGGGACCCAATCCGCGACACGACGCCAATCATCCAGATCTCGGGGGTCACGTTCGGCGTGCTGGTCGCCGAGTCGAGCCGCTTCCGCAGCCTCAACGACCTGTTCGATTTCGCGCGCGAGCGCCCGGGCGAGCTGTCGATCGCGACCAACGGCGTCGGCACCTCGCCGCACGTCGTGCTGGAGGAGCTGTTCACCGCGCGCGGGCTGAAGTACATCCACGTGCCGTACAAGGGCGTGGCCGAGCAGGTCAACGCGGTGGCTTCGGGGCAGGTGATGGCCGGCGTCGGCTCCACCGGCTTCGGGCCGATGGTCGACAGCGGGCGCCTGCGCCTGCTGGTGCTGCTGAGCGCGCAGCGATCGCAGCGCTGGCCGCGCGTGCCGACGCTGCGCGAGCTCGGCTTCGACATCGTCGCGCAGTCGCCGTACGGACTGGCCGGTCCCCGGGGCCTGCCGCCGGCGATCGTCGAGATCCTGCACGACGCGTTCAAGAAGGCGATGTTCGATCCGCAGTTCGTGCAGGAGCTCGCCAAGTACGACCAGGAGCCGGACTACCTCGGGCCGGCGGACTACGCGCGCCAGTGCCGCGAGATGTACGAGAAGGAGCGCGAGATCGTCGAGCGCCTCGGGCTCGCGCGCCGCAGCGGATCGTGAGGCGCTGCCGATAATCGCAGCGCAGCCCGCGGCCCGGGTGGCGGAATCGGCAGACGCAGCGGACTTAAAATCCGCGGCCCTCACGGGCATACGGGTTCGAGTCCCGTTCCGGGCACCACCCCTCGCCGTCGCGCGAGGTTCTTCGACGAGCCATCGGCTGCGGCCCGCCCGGCGCGCGGCGGGTTCGCCGCCGAACGAGGTCGCATGCCGCTCTTCTCCCAGGACGCGCTCAATGCCGGCGTGCGCAAGCGCGAGGTGTTCGGGTGGGCGATGTACGACTTCGCCAACTCGGGCTACACGACGGTCGTCCTGACGGCGGTGTTCAGCGCCTATTTCGTCGGCGGCGTGGCCGGCGGCGCCTCGTGGGCGACCTTCGCGTGGACGAGCGCGCTCGCGGTGTCGAGCCTGATCGTGATGGCGACGATGCCGGCGATCGGCGCTTACGCCGACTTGCGCGCGGCGAAGAAGCGGCTGCTCGCGCTGTCGACGATCGGCTGCGTCGCAACGACGGCGGCGCTCGCCGGCGCCGGCCCCGGCGACGTCGCGTGGGCCGTGGTGGCCGTCGTGCTGTCGAATGTCTTCTACACCTACGGCGAGTCGCTGATCGCGGCCTTCCTGCCCGAACTCGCGCGCGAGGACAGCCTCGGCCGCGTTTCGGGCTGGGGCTGGAGCTTCGGCTACTTCGGCGGCATGCTCACGCTCGGGCTGAGCCTGGCGTACGTGATCTGGGCGCAGGGGCAGGGGCGGCCGGCCTCGCACTTCGTGCCGGTGACGATGCTGATCACGGCCGGCGTGTTCGCGCTGGCGTCGCTGGCCACGTTCGCGCTGCTGAAGGAGCGCGCGCTGCCGCAGGCGCAGCCGGCCGGTGAGACGGGGCTGCGTGCCTCGTTCGAGCGGCTGGCGCGCACGTGGCGCGAGGCCCGGCGCTTCCGCGACTTCACGGCGCTGCTCGCCTGCGCGGTGGCGTACCAGGCCGGGATCTCGGTCGTCGTCGCGCTCGCGGCGGTGTACGCCGAGCAGGTGCTGCGCTTCGAGCAGCAGCAGACGATGATGCTGATCTTCCTCGTCAACGTCGCCGCGGCGGCGGGCGCGTTCGCGTGGGGCTACGTGCAGGACCGCATCGGTCACCGCCCGGCACTGGCGGTGACGCTCGTCGGCTGGATCGTGATGACGCTGCTCGCCTGGGCGGCCACCGGCCCCGCGCTGTTCTGGGTGGCGGCGGTGATCGCGGGGCTGTGCATGGGCTCGAGCCAGTCGGCCGGGCGCGCGCTCGCCGGCGCGCTGTCGCCGACGCTGCGGCGTGCCGAGTTCTTCGGGCTGTGGACCTTCGCGATCCGACTGTCGGCGATCGTCGGGCCGATGACCTACGGGCTCGTGACGCTGCTGACCGACGGCAACCACCGGCTCGCGATCGTGTCCACCGGTCTGTTCTTCGTCGCCGGACTCGTGCTGCTCGCGTTCGTCGACGTGCGCCGGGGCATCGCTGCCGCGCAGGCCTGAAGTGCGCAGTGCGGTCTGGACCGCGCCCGCGGGTGATGTCAAAATAGAACGGTCGTTCGATTTTGGGGTGGCGGTGGACGCCGGCTCCTAGAATCGGCGGCCCCACGACAGCCATCCACGCAGGAGCATTGCCGCATGAAGATCCTCGTCCCCGTCAAGCGGGTGGTCGACTACAACGTGAAGGTGCGGGTGAAGTCCGACGGCAGCGGTGTGGACATCGCCA
>NZ_JALBGB010000017.1:0-86099 GCF_022631395.1 Calidifontimicrobium sp. SYSU G02091 | reverse complement strand
ACCTGGAGGTCGTCAACACCTACGAGGGCACGCACGACATCCACGCGCTGATCCTCGGGCGCGCGATCACCGGCATCGCGGCGTTCTGACGATGCGGCCTGACGTGCCCGCGCCGCGCCCGCTGGCCGGCGTGCGCGTGCTCGACCTGTCGCGCGTGCTCGCGGGGCCGTGGTGCGGGCAGCTGCTCGCCGACTACGGCGCCGACGTGATCAAGGTCGAACGCCCCGGCGCCGGCGACGACACACGTGCGTGGGGCCCGCCTTGGTGGCAGGCGCCCGACGGCGGGCGCACGTCGAGCTACTACCTCGCGGCCAACCGCGGCAAGCGCTCGGTCGCGGCCGACCTCGCGAGCGCCGACGGCCAGGCGCTCGTGCGCGCGCTCGCCGCCGAGGCCGACGTGCTGATCGAGAACTACAAGGTCGGCCAGCTCGCGAAGTACGGGCTCGACTACGCGACGCTCGCGGACCTGAACCCGCGTCTGGTCTACTGCTCGATCACCGGCTACGGCCAGGACGGGCCGTACGCGCCGCGCGCCGGCTACGACTTCGCGATCCAGGCGCAGGGCGGGCTGATGAGCATCACCGGCGAGCCCGGGCGCGAGCCGCAGAAGGTCGGGGTTGCCGTGGCGGACCTGATGACGGGGCTGTACGCCACCACCGCGATCCTTGCCGCGCTGCACGAGGCCAAGGCCACCGGCCGCGGGTGCCACATCGACGCCGCGCTGCTCGACGTGCAGGTCGCGATGCTCGCGAACCAGGCCAGCGGCTACCTCTGCAGCGGCCGCGTGCCGCAGCGCCAGGGCAACGCGCACCCGAGCATCGTGCCGTACCAGGTGTTCGAAAGCGCCGACGGCCACGTCGTGCTCGCGGTCGGCAACGACGGCCAGTTCGAACGCTTCTGTGCCGTGGCCGGCTGCGCCGAGCTCGCCGCCGATACCCGCTACGCGACCAACACCGAGCGCGTGCGCCACCGCGACGAGCTCGTGCCGCGCCTGCAGCAGGTGATGCGCCGGCACACGACGGCGGCGTGGGTCGAGGCGCTCGAAGCGGCGGCGGTGCCGTGCGCGCCGATCCTCGACGTCGGCCAGGTCTTCGCCGACCCGCACGTCGTCGCACGCGGCATCGCGCGCGCGGCCGACGGCGCGGTGCCACCGGCGGTGCTGAACCCGATGCGCTTCGACGGCCGGCGTGCCGCGGCCGACCGGCCCGCGCCGGCGCTCGACGCCGACGGCGACGCGATCCGCGCCGCGCTCGCGCGCGACGGTCGCTGGCCCGAGTCCGGCGACTGAGACCGCGCGTCGCGTCCGCCGCCGCGTCAGCGCGCCGGGGTCGTCAACGTCGCGATGACGCGACCGGCCAGTGCACGCCCCGAGCGCCACGCGCGCTCGACGCTCGAGGCGCCCGGGTCGGCGCACCACGCGTCGCCGCAGGCGCCGAGCGCGCGCTCGGCGTCCCAGCCGCACGGCGCGGCCACCGGCTGCGGCACCTCGGCGTAGCGCCAGCGGTGCGCGACGGCGTGCACCGGTGCGCCCAGCGCGCGCACCGAGCGGCGGGCGAGGTCGTCGAGCAGGTGACGCACGACCTCGGCCGCGTCGAGTTCCAGGTTGTGCGCGCTCCAGTACGGCGTGGCCGTCAGCACCCAGCGCTGCGTGCCGGACGCGTCGCGCGACGGCTTGCCGTTCTCGTGCCGCACGCAGGCCAGCGGGCCGAGCGGCGCGGTGCTGTCGGGGCGGTGGCACAGCGGGCCGAGCAGCGGGCGCGCGAGCACCGGCGCGCCGGTGGTCCACGCCGCCATCACGGCCCAGCAGGCTTCGCTGTGCACGCTGGCCAGCACCTGCGCCAGCGCCGGCGAGCCTGCCAGCAGTGGCACGGCCTGCTCGGCCGGCGCCGCGACGACGACGGCGTCGAACGCGCCGTCGCCGAGCACGCGGCGCTCGGCGTCGAGCACGTGCCAGCGCCTGCCGTCGCGCCCGATCGCCGCGACGCGCACGCCCTGGCGCACGTCGAGCGTCGCCGCGAGCGCGCGCGGCAGCGCGTTCATCGTCGGCACGCCCATCCACGCGCCGGGCAGCGCCGGGTCGGGCGCGACGACGCCGGCGGCGGCCCAGCGCGCGACTTCGGCGCCGAAGCCCTCGTCGTCGCCGCCTGCGTTGCGCACCGCGAACGACGCGGCGCCGTGGTCGAACGTGCCGACGTCGGTCGCGCGTGTGGCGAGGCGGCCGCCGGGCTGGCGGCCCTTGTCGAACAGCGTCACGGCCAGGCCGGCGTCGCGCAGCCGCGCGCCGCAGGCCAGGCCCGCGATGCCGGCACCGACGACGGCCACGCGCGCGCTCATGACCGCGCGCGCCGCTTGAGCCAGCGCATCAGCGCGCCGATGCCCGGCAGCTTCTCGTACAGCTCCTCGGCCGCGTCCCAGTAGTCGCGGTGCTCGGCGATGCGCCCGTCGGCGGCCAGCTTCAGGTGCGAGCCGCCGTGGATGCACTGCTCGCCCTGCGCGAAGCGCCTCATGCGGAACAGGAAGTCCCAGGTCAGGAAGCACTGGTCGCCGTCGACGACGATGTCGCGCACGACGAAGCGCGGCGCGTCGAGCGTGGCGAACATGTGCGCGAAGATGCGCGCGATCGCATCGACGCCGCGCACGTCGTGGAACGGGTCCTTGAAGCGCGCGCCGTCGGCGTAGAGCTCGTCCAGCCGCGGCAGATCCGACGGCGCGAGCGCCTCGAAGCGTGCCACCAGGCGCGCGACGCGCGCATCGGCGTGACGGCTCACAGCCCGGTGGCGCGGCGGATCGCCGCGAAGTACAGCGCGTCGCTGAGCACGCTCAGCGCCTTGAGCGCGTGCGTGAAGCGCTTCGGGAAGTGGATCTCGAAGCGGCCCTTCTGCCAGCCGGCGACGATCTGGCGCGCGGCCTCGTCGGAGCCGATCAGTGCCGGCATGCGGAACTCGTTCTGCGCCGTCAGCGGCGTGTCGACGAAGCCCGGGTTGATCACCGAGACGCCGACGCCCAGCGGGTGCAGGTCGAGGTACAGCGTCTCGGCGAGGTTGATCAGCGCCGCCTTCGTCGGCCCGTAGGCGAGCGACTTCGGCAGCCCGCGGTAGCCGGCCACGCTCGACACCAGGCTCAGGTGCGCGGGCTGGCCGGCCCCGGCCTGGCGGAGCAGGTGCGGCAGCACGGCATCGAGCAGGTGCAGCGCACCGACGTAGTTGACCTGCTGGTGGCGCAGCGCGTCGTCGAGGTCGAACGCGGTCGCGCGCATCGGCTTGTAGTGGCCGGCGCAGTACACCGCGAGGTCGATGCGCCCGTGCCGTTCGACGATGCGCACGGCGGCCGTGCGCATCGCGTCGCGGTCGGTCGCATCGAGCGCGACGGCGACGCTGCCCGCGTGCTGCGCGGCGAACGCGTCGAGCGCGGCGGCGTTGCGCGCCGAGACGACGACGCGCGCGCCGAGCGCGTGCAGGTGCTCGGCCGTCGCGCGGCCGATGCCCGACGACGCGCCGACGAGCCAGACGACCCGTCCCGTCCAGTCGGTGATCGGCGGGTTCAGCGGCATCGCGGCGTCTCGCAATCGGTCACGTCAGGTGCCGGTCAGCGCTTGCTGAACGCGAGCGTGACTTCGCCCAGCGTGATGCCGAACTTGCTCATCACGGCCTTGTTGAGCATCACGCGCTCGTCGACGAGGTACATCCAGTCGTCGAACTGCACGTGGTAGACCTTGCCGTCGACCGGCAGCGCGAGCGTGTAGCGCCAGTTGAACGCGTTGCCGGCGGCCTGGCCGCTGGCTTCGCCGATCACGTCGTCGGCGGTGCCGGTGTAGCGGCCGTCAGGCCACTTCTTGAGCCGCCAGACGCGGCGCTGCGTCGCGCCGTCGCTGTAGGTGAAGTACTCGTCGAGCACGCCGTCGTCGCCGTTCCAGTGGCACTTCATCAGCACCGTGAAGCGGCGCACGACCTTGCCGCTGCGGTCGGTGAAGATGCCGTGCGCGACGACGTCGCCGTTGAAGTACTCGCGCAGGTCCAGCAGCGGCCGCTCGGCGGCATAGTCGGCCGGCTTCGGGCCGGCACAGCCGGCCAGTGCGAGCGCGGCGGTGCCGGCGGCAGCGCCGAGCCACAGTCGTCGGTTCATTCGCAGGCTCCGTGGGGGTCGCGCATCCAGCGCGTGACGAGCAGCGCCGCGGCGCCGAGCTTGAGCGCGCACGGCAGCGCACAGTACGCCAGTGTCAGCGCCGCGAGCGCCTGCGGCTCGCGGCTGCCCGGCGTGTAGCCGAACCACTGCAGCAGCGGCAGCGCGAGCCCGGCGGCCAGTGCGAGGTTGAGCTTGGTGGCGAAGTTCCACCAGCCGAAGTAGGCGCCCTCGGCCTGACCGCTGCGACCGGCGCGCTGGATCACGCCAGCGAGCAGCGCGCCCGGCAGCGCGAGGTCGGCGCCGAGCGCCAGTCCGCTCGCGATGCACACGACGGTGAACGCCGCGACGTCGCCGGCGCCGAGCAACGCGGCCCACACGAACGCGGCCACCGCGAGCAGCATGCCGGCCAGCCACGCGCGCGCGAGCCCGACGCGGCGCACCGCGCGCACCCACAGCGGCATCGACAGCGCGCCGGCGGCGAAGTAGCTCGCGAGGAACAGCGGCTCGAACGCCGGCGCGTCGAGCCGGTCGCGGATGAAGAACAGCACCAGCGTCGCCGGCACCGCGCTGGCGATCCCGTTGACGAGGAACACGGCGAGCAGGCGGCGGAAGGCCGCATCGGCCAGCGGCAGTGTCATCGACGTTGCCGCGCTGGGCGCGGCAGCGCGCGATACCGCGCGCGGCGCCTGCGCGAGCAGCGCGACGCCGGCTGCGAGTGCGACGGCGAACACGGCGGTGGCCGCGCCCATCCCGGCGAGTGCCGGCAGCACGCTGGCCACCAGCACGCCGACCAGCGCGAAGCCCTCGCGCCACGCGACGACGCGCGCGCGCTGCGCCGCGTCGCCGCCGAGCCGCGCGCCCCAGGCCTGGTGCAGCACCGCGAGCACGCTGTACGCGAGGTAGGTCCACACCAGCGCGGCGGCGCACCAGGCGAGCAGCGCCGCGGTGCCCTCGACCGGCGGGAAGAACAGCGCACGAAAGCCCACCGCCGCCGCGACCGCGGCAGCGACGGCGGCGACGAGGACGCGCGCCGTCGAGTGCGCGAACCAGCGGTCGACGAGGCGGCCGATCCACGGGTCGGTCACCGCGTCGAACAGGCGCGCGCCGAGCAGCACTGCGCCAAGCAGCGCGAGCGGCACGCCGAACACGCTCGCGTAATGGTTCGGCAGCATCACGTACAGCGGCAGCGCGACGAAGGCCAGCGGCAGCCCGAGGCCGCCATAGGCGACGCCGAGGCGCCAGCCGCCGGGCGGCGCCGCCGTCGCTGCGGGCGGCGCGGCCATCGCGGGCGTCGCCATCGTCAGGTGCCCAGCAGCGCGGCGCGCAGCTGCGGCTCCGACGTCTGCGGCGACAGCCAGATGCCGAAGAACAGCCGCGTGAATTCGCCGTCGCGCACTTCGCCGATCGCGCGCCCGTTGGCGAAGAAGCGCGCGGCGGTGCCGGGCAGCTGCACGCCGGTGAGGCGGTCGCCGCGGTCGACGTCGGGCAGGATCGCCGCGAGCTGCGCCCGCCAGCGCTCGGCGCGCGCGTCGTCGAATGCGGCGAGGCGGCGCATCTCGACGATCGAGCGCTCGGCGATCAGCCTGCCGACGAGCCGCCTCGCGTATTCGATCTCGAGGGCCAGCGGCACGCGCGCATAGTCGTCGTCGGCCAGCGGCCGCGGCGCCCACAGCCGCGCCTCGTAGACCTGCAGGCCGAGGAAACGCAGGCGGCCGCTGCCGAGCAGGCGCGCGCCGGGCAGCTCGGCGGCGATTTCGGGCGGCGCGATCGACGCGCGCACCGGCCACGACGCCGCGGCTGCCGCGCCCGTGGTGGCGAGCAGCAGCGCACGCCGCGACACGCCGGCGCCACGCCTCACGGGTGGCCTCCGTCGCGCTGCAGCGTGAACTGCACGACGTCGGTGTTGCCGGTGGCGAACGCCGCCTCGCAGTACGCGAGGTAGAACTCCCACGTGCGCATGAAGCGCGTGTCGAAGCCGAGCTTGCGCACCTGCGGCTCGCGCTGCAGGAACGCGGCGCGCCAGCGCGCGAGCGTCTCGGCGTAGTCGTGGCCGAACGCGAACTCGTCGACGACGCGCAGCCCGGCGCGGGCCGCCTCGGCGCGGAACGCCTGCGCGCTCGGCAGCAGCCCGCCGGGGAAGATGTACTGCTGGATGAAGTCGGTCGAGCGCACGTAGCGCTCGAACAGGTCGTCGCGGATCGTGATGGTCTGGATGCACGCGCGCCCCCCCGGCTTGAGCTTGTCGTGCACGGTGCGGAAGTAGTGCGGCCAGTACTCGCGGCCGACGGCCTCGAACATCTCGATCGAGCAGATCGCGTCGAACGGTGCGTCGGTGACGTCGCGGTAGTCCTGCAGGCGCAGGTCGGCGCGGTCGGCGAGGCCCGCGTCGGCCAGGCGCTTCGTCGCGTGCGCGAGCTGTTCGGTCGACAGCGTCAGCCCGGTGACGTGGGCGCCGAAGTCGCGCGCGGCGATCTCGGCCAGCGCGCCCCAGCCGCAGCCGATCTCGAGCAGTCGCCCGCCCGGCGCGATGCCGCACTGCGCGAGCGCGCGCCGCACCTTGGCGTGCTGCGCATCGGGCAGCGAGCGCGACGTGTCGCCGGCGAACCACGCGCTCGAGTAGTTCATCGTCTCGTCGAGCCACAGCGTGTAGAACGAGTTGCCGATGTCGTAGTGCGCGTGGATGTTCTTGCGGCTGCCGCGGCGCGAGTTGCGGTGCAGCAGGTGCTTGAGCCGGTACGCCAGCGAGCCCCACCACGAGCCGTAGATCAGCTGCTCGGCGGCGTCGCGGTTGGCGATGAAGACCTTCAGCAGCGCGGCGAGGTCGGGCGTCGTCCAGGTGCCGGCGATGTACGACTCGGCGAAGCCGATGTCGCCCGACTTCAGCGCGGCGGCGCACACGTCCCAGGTGCGCAGGCGGATCGCGCCGCGCGGCCCGGCGTCGGCCGGGTTGCCGAAGCGCAGCTGGTGGCCGTCGGGCAGCTGCACGTCGAGCGTCCCGCGCTGCAGGTGCTGCAGCATGCTCAGCACGAGGCGCGCGGCGCGCGGCGCCGATGCGGGCAGGGCAAGCGAGGCGGTGGTGCTCGTGCTCATCGGAGGGCTCGTCGTCGTTCAACGGGTCACGAAGGCCGCCGGCGGCGCCGGCTTGCGGAAGAACGGCACGCGCTTGGCCCACAGCAGCAGCGCCTGCCAGTGGATGCGCGCGATGACGCCCAGCGTCATCAGCGGCGTGCCGACGAAGGCGCGCCGCAGCGCGGTGGCCGTCAGCGGCTCGAGCACGCCGCTGACGCTGGTCTGCAGCAGCGGGCCGTCGGCGTCGTGGTGGTCGATGCGCACGACGGTGCGCGGCGGCCGGCCGCTGCCGGCGAGGTCGGTGCGCATGAAGCGGAAGCGGTAGTCGCCCTCGATGCGGCAGAACGGCGAGACGTGGAACACCTTGCGCGCCGTCAGCTCGCGCCCGAAGCCGACGTGCTCGCCGGCCAGCAGGTAGCAGTGACGTTCGCCGAACGTGTTGTTGACCTCGGCGACGATCGCCGCGAGCGAGCCGTCGCGGCGGTGGCAGTACCAGAAGCTGACCGGCTTGAACACGTAGCCGAGCACGCGCGGATAGCAGTGCAGCCAGACCTCGCCGTCGGCGTCGGCGATGCCTTCGCGCACCAGCAGCTCGTCGAGCCACGCGAGGCAGTCGTTGCGGCCGTCGCCGTGGTCGCGGTCGAAGAACGCGATCGGCGCGAAGCGGTTGCGCGGCAGCGCCGCGTCGGGTTGCGCGCGCAGCGTGCGCAGCGGCAGCAGCAGGAAGTACGTCGGGTATGCGAAGCCGTGGCGCGCCGGGCGCAGCCGCTGGTGGCGCACGACGCCACGGCCGAGCAGCGCGCGCGGCGCGCTCACGCGGCCTCCGGCGCCGGTGCCAGGCCGCTGCGCCACGCGGCGCGCAGACCGTCGACGACGGCCAGCCCCGACATCAGGCCGTCCTCATGGAAGCCGTAGCGCGTCCACGCGCCGCAGAACCAGGTGTGCGCGCGGCCCTGGATCTCGTGCAGGCGCTGCTGCGCGTCGATCGCCGCCTGGTCGAACACCGGGTGCGCGTAGTCGAACTCGGCCAGCACCGCGTCGGCGCGCGGCGCGCGCACCGGGTTCAGCGACACGACGAGCGGCGTGGCGAACGGCAGCGGCTGCAGCTTGTTCATCAGGTAGTGCAGGCACACCTGCGAGCGCTCGCGCGCGTCGTCCGACGCACGCTCGTAGTTCCACGACGCCCATGCGCGCCGGCGCCGCGGCAGCACGGTGGTGTCGGTGTGCAGCACGGCCCGGTTGGGGTGGTAGCGGATCGCGCCGAGCACCTCGCGCTCGGCGTCGGTCGCGTCGGCGAGCAGCGCGAGGCTCTGGTCGGAGTGGCACGCGAGCACGACGTCGTCGAAGCGCTCGCTGCCGTGGTCGGTCGCGACGACGACGCCGTACTCGGCCGAGCCCGGCGGGATGCGGCGCACCGAGCGCACCGGCGTGTTCAGGCGCGCGTCGTCGAGGCGCTCGAGCATCTTGCGCACGTACTGCCGCGCGCCGCCGCGCACCGTGAACCACGGCGGCCGGTCGTCGACCTGCAGCAGACCGTGGTTGTGGCAGAAGCGGATCATCGTCGCGATCGGGAAGCGCAGCATCTGGTCGGTCGGGCACGACCAGATGCAGCCGATCATCGGCAGGAAGTACCAGTCGCGGAACTCGTCGCCGAAGCCCTGCGCGCGCAGGAACTCGCCGATCGGCTGGCGCAGCTCGTCGTCGGCGTTGCGTTGCGCGATCGCCGTCGTGATGCGGTTGAAGCGAAGGATCTCGGCGAGCAGCTTCCAGAAGCGCGGGCGCAGCAGGTTCGAGCGCTGCGCGAACACGCTGTTGAGGTTGCTGCCACTCCATTCGAGCGGCAGATCGGGCACCTGCACCGAGAACGACATGTCCGACGGCGCCAGCGGCACGCCGAGTTCGGCGAACAGCGCGAGCAGCCGCGGGTAGGTGCGCTGGTTCAGGACGATGAAGCCGGTGTCCACGCCGTGCGTGACGCCGTCGAGCGTCACGTCGACCGTGTTCGTGTGACCGCCGAACCAGCGGCCGGCCTCGAACAGCGTGACCCGTGCTTCGCGCGCGAGGTGCCACGCGACGGCCAGGCCCGAGATGCCGGACCCGATGACGGCGACGCGGCGCATCGTTCAGCCCTGCACCAACGCAAGCGGGGCACCGAAGCCGGTGCCCCGCGGGATAAAAGCTGCTGTGGGCCGCCCCGGAGCGAAGGAGGGAGGGAGGAGGGAGGAGGAGAGACGCTCCGAGATTCCAGCCGGCCAAGCCGGCGGGCTGCACAGCAGGGAAACCTTCGACGCCGTCGCCATCGGCGACCCTGACGCACACTGCCTATGAGCGGCGCCGGGCGCGTGAGTTCCCCAGCGCTGATCACGCAACCACACGCGGGGGCAAGCGAAGCGGTGAGTCTGGCTAGACGCGGTGTGAACCATTGAGTCTAGAAATGTACTTAAAGGTCTATTCCTTGGCCAGCAGTCGCTCGATTTCCTTGGTCAGCGCTCGGGATTGCGGATCGACTGCGCTGGCGAAGCTGACCACCTCCTGGCCATCGCGGCTGACGAGGTACTTGTGGAAGTTCCACTGGGGCGCCTGCCCGGTGCGCTGCGCGAGGGCGCGGAACAGCGGGTTGGCCTGTGCGCCGACGACGCTCGACTTGGCGAACATCGGGAAGCGGACACCAAAGGTGTTCTCGCAGAACTCGGCGATCTGGGTGTTGCTGCCCGGCTCCTGCCGGCCGAAGTCGTTCGACGGGAATCCGAGCACGACGAAGCCGCGCGCCGCATACCGCTGCTGCAGCGCCTCGAGGCCCTTGTACTGCCCCGTGAAGCCGCAATAGCTCGCCGTGTTGACGACGAGCACGACCTTGCCCGCGTAACTGCACAGGTCGATCGGCCGCTCGTCCTGCAGACGTGGCATCGTCTGCTGCAGCAGCACCGGGCACGTCGCGTCGCGACCTGCGGCGGTTGCCGACGACATGGCCAGCACCGCCGCGAACGCCACGCCCACCCGCCGGCGCCACGCCGCCGGCCGACGGCAAACTCTTCGATTCATGCCCCTTGTCCTGTGCAAATATTGACGACGAGCCAATATTAGGCCGCGAAGCCGTGAGTTGCCGATGAGCGTCCTGGACAGCAATGCCGCCGACATGGCCGAGGCCACCGTGTCGCGAGGCGGCGGGGTGGCGCGTGCCTCGCGCCCGCTGACGCTGTCGATCGCTGCCGTCGAGCGCGACACCGGCTTGAGTAAGGACACGCTTCGCGCGTGGGAGCGACGCTACGGCTTTCCGGCCCCGCAGCGCGACCGCCACGGCGAGCGCGCCTACCCGCTCGAACAGGTCGAGAAGCTGCGCACGGTCAAGCGCCTGCTCGACGCCGGCCACCGGCCTGGACGCATCGTGTCGCTGCCGAGCGAGGACCTGCAGCGACTGGCGGCCTCGATGCCGGACCAGCGCCCGCCCGTACCCGGCCGCGCGCTGGCAGTGACGCCGTCGGACCTGCAGCCCTACCTCGACCGCCTGCGCGCGCACGACATCGTCGGCTTGCGGCGCGCGCTGGCGCGCGGCCTCGCGCGCGCGGGCCTCGGGCGCTTCGTCGACGAAGTCGTGGCGCCGCTGGCCGCCGTCGCCGGCGAGGCGTGGGTTCGCGGCGAGCTGGAGGTCTACCAGGAGCATGCGCTGACCGAGTCGCTGCAGTCGGTTCTGCGCCATGCGCTGGCGGCGTGGCCCGAGCCGGACGCCGGCGCGCGGCCGCGCGTGCTGCTGACCACCT
The DNA here is from genome assembly GCF_022631395.1 of Calidifontimicrobium sp. SYSU G02091. Classification (NCBI taxonomy): domain Bacteria; kingdom Pseudomonadati; phylum Pseudomonadota; class Betaproteobacteria; order Burkholderiales; family Sphaerotilaceae; genus Azohydromonas; species Calidifontimicrobium sp. SYSU G02091. Next base: position 75,150 of record NZ_JALBGB010000017.1, on the reverse strand, counting down.
TCCCCGGCGAGCCGCACGGGCTCGGGCTGCTGATGGCCGAGGCGACGCTGGCCGTCGAAGGGGCGGCGTGCGTGTCGCTGGGCGTGCAGACGCCGCTGTGGGACATCGTGCTCGCCGCCGAGGCCTACCGCGCCGACGTCGTCGCGATCGGCTTCACGGCCAGCGTCAACCCGAACCACATCCTCGACGGGCTGGCCGAACTGCGTGCGAAGCTGCCGGCAACGACGGCGCTGTGGGCCGGCGGGGTCCTGCCGCTGCTGCAGCGCCACGCCGTCGAAGGCGTCGACGCGATGCCCACGCTCGACGCGCTCGTGGCAGCGGTGCACGCCTGGCGCGCGGCCCGCCGCTGAGCGCACAGCCCCTGGACGCACTCGCCCGCAGGGGCCGCCTACAATCCCGCCGCCAATCGCAGGACCGCCATGCTCTACCCTGAACTGTTCAAGCAACTCGAAGCCGTGCGCTGGAACATGGACACCGACATTCCATGGGACCGGTTCGACGCCGCGCGGCTGAGCGATGAGCAGGCGCAGACGGTGAAGATGAATGCGATCACCGAGTGGGCGGCGCTGCCGGCCACCGAGATGTTCCTGCGCGACAACCGCGACGACAGCGACTTCTCGGCGTTCATGAGCGTGTGGTTCTTCGAGGAGCAGAAGCACTCGCTGGTGCTGATGGAGTACCTGCGCCGCTTCCGCCCCGATCTGGTGCCCACCGAGGACGAGCTGCACGCGGTGCGCTTCGAGTTCGACCCCGCGCCGCCGCTCGAGACGCTGATGCTGCACTTCTGCGGCGAGGTGCGGCTGAACCACTGGTACCGGCGTGCCGCGGAGTGGCACACCGAGCCGGTCATCAAGGCCATCTACGAGACGCTGGCGCGCGACGAGGCGCGCCACGGCGGCGCGTACCTGCGCTACATGAAGCGCGCGCTGGCGCGCTTCGGCGACGAGGCGCGCGCCGCGTTCGCGAAGGTCGGCGTGCTGATGGCCAGCGCGCGCCGCACCGCGCAGGCGCTGCACCCGACGAACCTGCACGTCAACGAGAAGCTGTTCCCGCGCGACACGGTGCAAAGCCGCCTGCCCGACCCGCAGTGGCTCGAGCGCTGGCTCGACCGCCAGATCCAGTTCGACGCCGCGTGGGAAGGCAAGGTCGTCGAGCGCATCCTGCACAACCTCGGCCTGCTGATGGAGCGCAGCTTCGCCAGCGTGCAGGAGCTCAACCGGTTCCGCAAGGAAATCAGCGCGCGCCTGGCGGCCGCGCCGGCGCTGCAGCCGGTCTGAGACGGCCCAGCCCGCGTCAGGCCTTCTTGCTCGCGGCCAGCGCGTCGAGGTCGGCCTTGCGGTCGGCATCGACCTTCTGCGCGCTCGGGCGCTGCGCGATCATCTTGCCGTAGCCCTTCCAGTCGATGCCGTGCTCGGCCAGCAGGTCGGTGCCGAGCACGCTGCGCGTGGCCAGCGCCACCAGCGGCAGGTTCACGTAGGCGGCGCAGTCGGCCATCGTGAACGTGTCGCCGGCGACGTACGGTGCGAACTTCGCCAGCCGCTTGAACGCCGGGATGTTCTTCGCCAGCTGCTTGCGCACGCGCTCCTGCGTCGCCTCGCTGACCGTGCCGCCGAAGAAGGCCTGCGCGTAGAGCTCGCGCGCGACCAGCTCGAGGTGCAAGTTCGTGAAGATCATCAGCTCGCGCACCTTGGCTGCCGCGAACGGGTCGGCCGGCAGCAGCGCCGGCGTCGGGTGCGCGGCCTCGAGGTACTCGAGGATCGCCTGGCTCTCGCACAGCGGCCCGTGCGGCGTGCGGATGAACGGGATCTTGCCCAGCGGCGACGCCGACAGCACCGCTTCGTCGGTGCGGCCGGTCATCACGCGCTCCTCGGTGAAGGGTACGCCCTTCTCGAGCAGCGCGAGCTTGACCTTGTTGTAGTAGTTCGACAGCGGGAAGCCGCACAGCGTGATCATCGCCAGTCTCCTCGGGTGGGGGTGGGTAGCGAGTCTATGCGGCCGCGCGCGGGCGCGCCGGCCGGCTGACGACGGCAATGCCCGCCGACACCGCCACCAGCGCGACGACGAGCCGCACCGTCACCGGCTCGCCGAGCAGCAGCGCGCCGGCGAGCAGCCCGAACACCGGCGTCAGCAGCACGAACGACGCGATCAGCGTCGCCGGGTAGTGGCGGATCAGCCAGAACCACAGCAGGTAGCTCGCGAACGTGACGACGACGGTCTGGAACGCGAGCAGCGCCCACGCGAGTGCGCTCGTCTGCGCCGGCCACGATTCGCCCACCGCGACGCCGCCGGCGGTCAGCAGCAGGCCCGAGACGGCCAGCTGGTACAGCAGCGTCTTCTCGGGCAGCGCGCTGGTCAGCGCCGAGCCGCGGATCACGAGCGTCGTCGCGCCCCAGAACAGCGCCGCCAGCACGCCCAAACCGTCGCCGATCCACTGCCGGTCGCTGACCGCCTTGGCGCCGAAGCCGTCGGCGAACGCGAACGCGACACCGGCGAAGGCGGCCACCAGCCCGCCGAGCTGCAGCGCCGACAGCCGCTCGGCGCGCGCGATGAATGGCATGCCCAGCGCGACGACAAAGGGTGACAGGTACAGGAACACCGCCATGCGGCCGGCCGTCGTGAACTGCAGCCCGACGAAGATGCACGCGAACTCGGCGGCGAACAGCGCGCCGGCCAGCCAGCCCGCGCGCGCCGTCGGCGGTGCGCCGGGCGCGTCGCGCAGCGGCAGCCGGCGCGATGCCGCCCACAGGAACACCAGCGATGCGCCCCCCAGCGAGCGAGCGCCCGCCTGCAGCAGCGGCGGAATCTCGACCAGCGCAACCTTCGCCGCGACCTGGTTCAGCCCCCACAGCACGCAGCACAGCACCAGCGACGCGACGGCGATGGCGTCGAGGCCCGTCTTGCGATCGGTCATCGCGTCGATGCTAGCCGGCCGCGTCGTGGCCGCGCCGCCCAGGCGCCGAGCAGCGCGCCCACTGCAGCACCGCTCGCGTGCGCCAGCGGCGCGACCGCGAAGTCCCACGGCGGCACGGTGGGCAAGGCGCCGCGCCACGGCGCCTCGAGCACGACCTTGAGCGCCAGGGCGCCGAGCACGGCCGCACCGATGGCGCACCGCGCGCCGCGCTCGCGCACCAGCAACCGCACGGCGACGATCGCGACGCCGGCGTGCAGCACCCCGGACAGGCCGCCGTAGTGCGCGAGCTGCGGCTGCGCGAGCAGCGCCAGGTGCGTCACCGGCCACGCCGCGGCCCACGCGAGCGCGCTGCGCGCGGGCACCCGCGCGACCCAGCCCCAAGCGACGACGGCGGCGACCCCGACGACGTTGACGGCCAGGTGCCGCGCGCTCCAGTGCACGAACGCGGCGCTCCACCAGCGCCACGGCTCGCGCCACGCCAGCGCGGGCTGCCAGTCGAGCGCCGCCGCTGGCAGCGCCGTCGCGACGAGCGCGCCAGCGAGCAGTGCGATCCCGAGTGCGGCCCACGCGAGGCCGCGGTCGCCGTTCAGCCGAATACCGCGTGCCACAGCGCGAGGATTGCGTCGCGCTCGCGGCTCAGCAGCGCCGGGTCGACCTGGGTCGGCTGCTCGTCGAGCCGCGCGCGGTGCTGCGCGCGGCGCAGTTCGCGGTACGCGTCGGCGGCGGCCTGGCCGACGCCCGGCGGCAGCAGCGCCGCGGCCTCGGCGCGCTGCAGCAGCGCGATGTTGCCGACGTTGTCGAGCAGCGCCGGGTGCCGCGCGGCGTGCGCGAGCACGAGGTACTGCACCGCGAACTCGGCGTCGATCATGCCGCCTTCGCTGTGCTTGACGTCGAACAGCCCCGGCTTGACCGGGTGCGCGGCGCGCACCTTGTCGCGCATCGCGTGGATCTCGTCGCGCAGCGCGGCCGCATCGCGCTCGGCGGCCAGCACGTGGCGGCGCACTGCCTCGAAGCGCGGCGCGAGGTCGCGCGCGCCGGCGCACCAGCGCGCGCGCGTGAGCGCCTGGTGCTCCCAGGTCCACGCGGTGTTGCTGCCGCGCCCCTCCTGGTAGGCCTCGAACGACCGCATCGACGTCACGAGCAGGCCCGAGTTGCCGTTGGGCCGCAGCGCCGTGTCGATCTCGAACAGCTCGCCGGCGGCGGTGCGCAGCGTTAGCCACGTGATCAGCTTGCGCACGAAGGCGCCGTAGACCTCGGGTGCGCGCTCGTCGTCGTCGTCGTAGAGGAACACGAGGTCCAGATCGCTGCCGTAGCCGAGCTCCTTGCCACCGAGCTTGCCGTAGGCGATCACCGCGAGCCGCGGGTCGTCGCGGTGGCGCTGCTTCAGCCGCGGCCAGGCCCAGTCGATCGTGCAGGCGAGGGTGGCGTCGGCCAGCGCCGACAGGTCGTCGGCGACCTGCTCGACCGTGATCTGGCCTTCGACGTCGCGCACCAGCGTGCGGAACACCTCGGCGTGATGCGCGCGGCGCAGCGTGTCGAGCAGCGATTCCTCCGACGCCTCGCCCGAGCGCTGCCACGCCGCGTGGCGCTCTTCGAGATCGCGCCGGTAGCTCGCGGCGTCGAAACGACCGCCGAGCAGCCGCGTGTCGGCGAGCTCGTCGATCACGCCGGGGTGGCGCAGCAGATAGCGCATCGGCCAGCGCGCCAGTCCGAGCAGGCGCAGCAGGCGGCCGAGCACCTCGGGACGCTCGACGAGCAGCGCGAGGTAGCTCTCGCGGCGCAGCAGCGGCTCGACCCAGTCGACGAAGCGCAGCGCGGCCTCTTCGGTCGCGTCGCCGGCGGCGACCGCCGCGGCCACGCGCTGCACCAGATGGCCCAGGCGCAGCTTGCTGTCGTCGCGCAGCGCCTGCACGCGCGGCTGGCGCGCCCACGCGCGCACGCGCTCGGCCATCGCGGCGGGCAGCTTCTCGAGCAGGCGCTCGCTGTCGATCGCCAGCGGGCCGGATCCGCAGTGGCGGCAGCCGCCACGCCCGTTGCCGCTCGCCGGCGCGCGTCCGTCGTGCAGCAGCGCGTCGAACTCGGTGGCGACGAACTCGCGCGTCGCACACAGCCGGTCGAGCAGCTCGCAGGCGTCGGCGTGACACGCCAGGCCCAGCGAGCGCGCGATCCAGCCGAGGTCACCGTCGGCGGTGGGCAGCAGGTGCGTCTGCTGGTCGTCGAGGTACTGGATGCGGTGCTCGATGCGGCGCAGGAACACGTAGGCCTCGGCCAGCCGCGCCGCGGTGTCGGCGCTCATCAGCCCGCGCGCGACGAGGCGGTCGAGCCCGCGCAGCGTCGAGCGCGTGCGGATCTCGGGAAACTGGCCGCCGCGCACGACGAGCAGCAGCTGCACGATGAACTCGATCTCGCGGATGCCGCCGCGCGAGAGCTTGACGTCGTTGGCGCGCTCGGGGCGGCCGGCGGCGCGGCGCTGCGCCTCGTCGCGGATCTTCGCGTGCAGCTGGCGCAGCCCCTCGAACACGCCGTAGTCGAGGTAGCGCCGGTAGACGAAGGGCTGCACGAGCGCGCGCAACGCCAGCGCACGCCCGCTCGTGACGGCCGCGCGCGGCGCGACGACGCGGCTCTTTAGCCACGCGAAGCGCTCCCACTCGCGGCCCTGCACGAGGAAGTACTCCTCGAGCATCCCGAGGCTGACCACCGGCGGCCCGGACAGGCCGTTGGGCCGCAGCGCGAGGTCGACGCGGAACACGAAGCCGTCGTCGGTCGTGTCGCCGATCAGCGCGTACAGCCGCTTGGCGACCTTCGAGAAGTACTCGTGTGCGCTGACCGGCACCGCGCCGTCGGTGTGGCCGTCGTCGTCGTAGACGTAGACGAGGTCGATGTCGGACGACACGTTGAGCTCGCGCGCGCCGAGCTTGCCCATGCCGACGATCCACATCTCGATCGGCGCGCCGGCGTCGCTGCGCGGTGCGCCGTGGCGCACCTGCTCGTCGGCGTGCGCCTGCGCGAGCGCGCGCTCGAGCGTGACCTCGGCCAGCGCCGTCATCGCGCCGGTCACGTCGTCGAGCGCGACGCCCTGCTCGACGTCGAGCACCGCCAGGCGCTCGAGCACGAGCTGGCGCGCGACGCGCATCGCCGCGCCCAGGTCGCGTCCGCGGGCACACAGCGTGTCGATCAGGGCGCCGATCGTGGCGGCGTCGGGCACGCCGGCGGCCAGCAGCGGCAGTTCGTCGGCGTAGCGGCGGCGCACGCGCTGCACGAAGCGGCTGTGCGCGGCCGACGCCGTGCCCGCCGGCGGCGACGGCGGGGCGGGCAGCGGGGGTGACGTCATCGGCGGGGAGGCGGTGTGCTAGATTGCCCGCCGCCAGGCGGGCGGCGTGGCGCGCGCGCGCAAGCACGGCGCAGCGCCGAGCACAGTCTTGCGCGGCTGGCGAGTCGACATGTCGTTGCCTGCCTCCCGTCTCGATTCCGACCCCGCGCCGCCACCCTCGCGCACCTCTTGGGCACGTGTGGCCGCGCGCATCGCGTTCGGGGTCGTGTTTGGCGCGTGGAGCTTATTGCTCATCGCTTGGATCACGCTGTACTGGGGGATTTTGCCCAATGCGCGCGCGTGGCTGCCGCAGCTCGAGGTGCAGGCCAGCCGTGCGCTCGGCGCCGCCGTGCGCATCGGCGACATCCGCGTGGAGTCCGGCGCGTGGGTGCCCACCGTCGAGCTGACCGACGTCGTGCTGCTCGACCGCGACCAGCGCGAGGTGCTGCGGCTGCCGCGCGTGACGGCGGTGCCGGCGGTGCGTTCGCTGCTGGCGCTCGAGCCGCAGTTCCAGCAGCTGCTGGTCGACGGCGCGCAGCTCGAACTGCGGCGCGACGCGCTCGGGCGCATCCGCGTTGCCGGTTTCGAGCTCGGCGCGCAGGCGTCGACGCCCGTCGACAGCGCGGCGCTCGAGTGGCTGCTGCACCAGCGCGAGGTCGTCGTGCGCGCCGGGCGGCTGCGCTGGGTCGACGAGCAGCGCGCAGCGCCGCCGCTGGAGCTCGACGCGGTGGACGTCGTCGTGCGCAATGTGGGCCGCCGCCACGAGGCACGCCTCGACGCGACGCCGCCGCCGGCCTGGGGCGAGCGCTTTTCGCTGCGCGCGCGGCTGGCCGCGCCGCTGCTGGGCCCGGGCGACGACTGGCGGCGCTTCGGCGGCGAGATCTACGTCGACCTGCCGCGCATCGACGGCGCCGAACTGCGCCGCCACGTCGAGCTGCCGTTCGAGTGGAGCGAGGGGCGCGGTGCGCTGCGTGCGTGGCTGCAGCTCGAGCGCGGCCGGCTCGCCGGTGCGACGGCCGACGTCGCCCTCGAGTCGGTGTCGCTGCGCCTGGCGCCGACGCTGGCGCCGCTGCAGCTGCAGCAGGCGCGCGGGCGTCTGTCGGCGCAGCGCGACGCGCGCAGCTGGACGCTGGCCGCGCGCGACTTCGCGTTCACCGACGGCGATGGCGGCGCGTGGCCGGCGGGCCAGCTGCGCGTCGTGCTGCAGCAGCGCGACGACCCGAGTGGCCCGCAGCCGGTGACGGGCGGCGAGTTCCACGCCGACCGCCTCGACCTCGCGCTGATGGCGGCCGTCGCCGAGCGGCTGCCGCTCGGCGAGGCGCTGCGCCAGCTGCTCGACGAGTTGCAGCCGCAGGGCATCGTCGAGCCGCTCGAGGTGCGCTGGGACGGCCCGCTCGATGCGCCGCACCAGTACCGCGTGAAGGCCGTCGTGCGCGACCTCGCGGTGGCGGCGCAGCCCGCGCCGGCCGCCGACGGCGCGGCGGTCGTCGGGCGTCCGGGCTGGCGCGGGGCACGCATCGACCTCGAGGCGACCGAGCGCAGCGGCCGCGCGCAGCTGAGCGTGGCCGACGGCGCGCTCGTGTTGCCGGGCGTCTTCGAGCGTCCCGAGGTGCCGCTGGCGCACTTCGACGCGCGGCTCGAGTGGCAGGTCCAGGCCCAGGCCGTTGGCGCGCCGCCGCGCATCGCGCTGCAGGTGCGCGACGCGCGCTTCGCGAACGCCGACGCGCGCGGGCGCTTCGAGGCGCAGTGGCACACCGGCGACGGCGACGGTTTCGGCCGCGGCGCGCGCCTGCCCGGGCGGCTCGAGCTCAGCGGCAGCATCGACGAGGGGCGCGCGGCGGCCGTCGCGCGCTACCTGCCGCTCGGTCTGCCGGCATCGGCGCGCGGCTACGTCGAGCGCGCGATCCGCGGCGGGCGGCTGACGCAGGCGCGCTTCGAGGTGCGCGGCGACCTCTGGGACTTCCCCTATGCCGACGGCGCCGACGGCGAGTTCCGCATCGCCGGACGCGTCGAGGGGGTCGACTTCGCGTACGTGCCCGACGAGCCCGGGTGGACGTCGCCGTGGCCGGCGTTTCGCGACGTCGCCGGCGAGCTCGAGTTCCGCCGCGCGACGATGACGGTGCGCGACGCGAGCGCGCGCTTCTATGGCGTCGCGATGCGTGGCGTGCAGGCGACGATCGCCGACCTCGCGCACACGCCGGTGCTGCAGCTCGACGGCACCGCGCGCGGCCCGGCGGCCGACCTGCTGCGCTACCTGCACGCGTCGCCGGTGGGCGCCTGGCTCGGCGACGCGCTGGCCGAAGCCACCATCGATGGCGTCGGCGAGCTGCAGCTGGGCCTTCGCGTGCCGCTCGACGACACCGCGCACAGCGCGGTGCGCGGCACGCTCGCGCTGGCCGGCAACGACGTGCGACTCGCGCCGTCGCTGCCCGTGCTGGCCGCCGCGCGCGGGCGCGTCGACTTCACGCACGAGGGCTTCGCGGTGCGCGGGGCGAGCGCGCGCGCACTGGGCGGGGACGTCACGATCGACGCCGGGCTGGGCCGCGACGGCGTGCTGCGCGTGGCCGCGCGCGGCACCGCGCGCGCCGAGGGGTTGCGTGCAGCGACCGAGATCCCGGCGCTGGCGCGCGTGGCGGCATGGCTCGACGGCGAGGCGCCCTACCGGCTGCAGATCGAGTCGCGCGCCGGACAGGCGCCGGCGATCGAGGTCACGAGCGACCTCGTCGGCCTGGCCGTGCGGCTGCCGGCGCCGCTGGGCAAGGCCGCCAACGAGGCCTTGCCGCTGCGCTACGCGACGTCGCCGCTGGCGCGCGCGGCGTCCGGGCGTGACATCGACGAACTGACGCTGACGCTCGGCGAGCGCGTGCAGGCGCGCTTCGAACGCGAGGGCGACGGCGCGCAGCGGCGCGTGCGGCGCGGCGGCATCGGCGTCAACGAGCCGGCGCCGTGGCCGGCCGATGGCGTCGCCGCGGTGGCGACGCTGCGCGAACTCGACACGGCCGCGTGGCAGGGTGTGCTCGACCGCGCGGGCGGCGGCGACGCGGCGGGGGTGGCGATGGCCGGCGGCTACGCGCCGACGCAGGTCGGCCTGCGCATCGACCGCCTGCGCATGGAGGGGCGTGAACTGACCGGTGTCGTCGCCGGCGCGTCGCTGGCGTCCGGCGGCGTGTGGCGCATCACGGCCGCGGCCGACCGGCTGGCCGGCTACGCGGAGTGGCGCGCGAGCACGCCGTCGGCACCGGGCGGGCTGCGCGCGCGGCTGACGCACCTGGACGTGCCGGCCACGGATGCGGCCCACGACGAGTCGCTGCTCAACCGCGCGCCGCAGCGCGTGCCGTCGCTCGACGTCGTCGTCGAGCGCTTCGTGCTCGACGGCAAGGCCCTCGGCCGTCTCGAGGTCGACGCGACCAACGTGCCGCTCGCCGACGGCAGCGGCGCGCACGAGTGGCGGCTCGGCAGGCTGCGGCTGGCCAACGACGCCGCGGTCCTGACGGCCACCGGCCGCTGGCGCCCTGCGGCCGGACGCGACCCCGCGCGCATGACGGCCGACTTCGGGCTCGAGCTGGCCGATGCGGGCGCACTGCTCGACCGCCTCGGCTGGCCCGGCACGCTGCGCGGCGGCAAGGGGCGGCTGACCGGCGAGGTCTCGTGGCAGGGCTCGCCGCTGGCGCTGCACACGCCGTCGCTCGACGGCCGGCTGCGGCTGGCGCTGGGCAGCGGGCGCTTCCTGAGGGCCGACCCCGGCGCGGCGCGGCTGCTGTCGGTGCTCAGCCTGCAGTCGCTGCCGCGGCGGCTCGCGCTCGACTTCCGCGACGTGTTCCAGGACGGCTTCGCGTTCGAGGACGCGTCGGGCGACGTGACGATCGCCGACGGCGTCGCACGCAGCAACAACCTGCGCCTGCGCGGGCTGCAGGCGGCGGTGCTGATGGAGGGGCAGGCCGACCTGTGGCAGGAGACGCAGGACCTGCGCGTGATCGTCGTGCCCGAGATCAACGCCGGCACGGCGTCGCTGGTCTACTCGATCATCAACCCTGCCGTCGGGCTCGGCAGCTTCGTCGCGCAGCTGTTCCTGCGCCAGCCGCTGATGCAGGCGAGCACGCGAGAATTCCACGTCACCGGCAGCTGGAGCGACCCGAAGGTCGAGCGCGTCGTGCGCACGGCTGACGCCGCGCCGGCCACGCCGGCGCAGTGACGCCCGCACACCCCGCGAAGGACCCGACGATGAAGATCGCCGCGCTGCAGATGGTCTCGACGCCGAGCGTCGAGCGCAACCTGGCCGCCGCCGCCGGCCTGATCGCCGACGCCGCCCGCCAGGGGGCGGTGCTCGTCGCGCTGCCCGAGTACTTCTGCCTGATGGGCGCCGAGACCGACAAGCTGGCCTTCGCCGAGCCCGACGACGGCAGCGGCCGCGGTGGCCCGATCCAGGCGTTCCTGTCGGACCAGGCGCGCGCACACCGGCTGTGGATCATCGGCGGCACGCTGCCGATCCGCGAGCCGGGCCACGAGCGCGTGCGCAACGCCTGCTGCGTCTACGCGCCCGACGGCACGCGCGCGGCGCGCTACGACAAGCTGCATTTGTTCGCGTTCGACAACGGCCGCGAGAGCTACGACGAGGCCCGCGTGCTCGAGCCGGGCGCCGAGCCGGTCACGGTCGTGGCCGCCGGGCTGCGCACCGGGCTGAGCGTGTGCTACGACCTGCGCTTTCCCGAGCTGTACCGCGCGATGACGTTCGGCGACACGGCGCCGCTCGACCTCATCAGCGTGCCGGCGGCGTTCACGTACACGACGGGGCGCGCGCACTGGGAGCTGCTGCTGCGCGCGCGCGCGGTCGAGAACCAGTGCCACGTGATCGCCGCCGCGCAGGGCGGCACGCACGAGAACGGCCGCCGCACCTGGGGCCACAGCATGATCGTCGACCCGTGGGGCGAGGTGCTCGCGGTGCGTGCCGAAGGCGAGGGCGTCGTGATCGCCGACATCGACGCCGAGCGCCAGCGGCAGGTGCGCCTGCAGCTGCCAGCGCTCGCGCACCGGCGGCTGTAGCACGTCGCTCACCAGCGCGTGGCGGGGTGCGTGCGCCGCCCGGTCCAGCGCTCGATCGTCGCCGACAGCTGGGCCGTGTTCACCGGCTTGGTCATGAAGCCGTCCATGCCGGCGGCGAAACAGCGTTCGCGGTCGGCCGCCAGCGCGTCGGCGGTCAGCGCGATGATCGGCGTGCGCGTGCCGGCGACCTGCTCGTCGGTGCGGATGCGGCGCGTGGCCTCGTAGCCGTCCATCACCGGCATGTGGCAGTCCATGAACACGAGGTCGTAGCGCTTGCGCTCGACGGCGCGCCGCGCGGCCTCGCCGTCGGTGGCGACGTCGACGTCGCAGCCGAGCTGCAGCAGCATCTGCTCGACGACCATCTGGTTGACCGGGTCGTCCTCGACCAGCAGCACGGCCGCACCGACCTCGTCGCTGCACGCAGGCTCGAGCGCCGGTGGTGGCGCCGGTGCGGCTGTGGCGGGCAGCGGCAGGTCGACCCAGAAGTGCGATCCGACGCCGGGGCGGCTGTGCACGCGCACCTGACCGTGCATCGCTTCGGCCAGCTGCTTGACGATCGCGAGCCCGAGACCGCTGCCCCCATGGCGGCGCGTGCTCGAAGCGTCGAGCTGCGAGAACGGGACGAACAGGTCGCCGAGGCGTTCGGGCGCGATGCCGATGCCGCTGTCGTGCACCGAGAAGCGCAGCGACGACGTGCCGCCGGTGGCGTCGGGCACCGGCGAGACGGCGAGCCGCACGTGGCCGCGTTCGGTGAACTTGACCGCGTTGTGCAGCAGGTTCAGCAGCAGCTGCCGCAGCCGCCGCGGGTCGGCCTGCACGCGCGCGGGCACCTGCGGCGCGACGTCGACGTCCAGCGTGATCGGCTTGTCGCGCGCCGCGACGCTGGCGAGGTCGACCGCCTCGGCGACGAGGGCGCGCAGGTCCACCGGTTCGGGGACGAGCGTCGGGCGGCCGGCTTCGAGCTGCGACAGGTCGAGCACGTCGTCGATCAGCGCGAGCAGTGCCGTCGCCGAGTGGTGCACGGTGCGCACGTAGCGCTGCTGGGTCGCCGTCAGCGGCGTGGCGGCGAGCAGTTCCGTTGCGCCGAGGATGCCGTTCATCGGCGTGCGGATCTCGTGGCTGGTGACGGCGAGGAACTGCGACTTCGCCAGACTGGCCTGCTCGGCCTGCTCGCGGGCGCGCTGCAGCTCGTCGGCCTGCGCCTGCAGGTCGCGCGTCTTCTGCTCGAGGCGCTCGACGAGGGCGCGCGCCGCGTGCACGGCCTGGCGCGAGCGGCGGCGCAGGCGCTCGGTGACGAGGCCGGTCAGCGCGAGGTAGCCGCCCAGCAGATACATCCCGGTCGCGATGCCGAGCCGCTCGCCCCACAGCGCGCGCGCCGGATCGCGCCACGCGATCACCAAGGCGTAGGCGAGGTAGGCGGCCACGACGGCGTGCGCGAAGTACAGCGCACGCCGGAAGCCGAATCCGACCTGGTCGGCGACGCGCACGAGCAGGAAGTAGGCGAAGAACAGGTTCGCCTGCTCGAGGTGCTGCAAGTTCACCAGCCACATCGCGATATCGAGGTGGAACAGCACGAGGCCGAGGTCGATGCGGGCGGTGCGCCCGTGGCCGAGGCGCAGCGCGAGCCAGGCGCCGGCGGCGCAGGCGAGGTTGGCGACGATCAGCGTCCACAGCGCGGGCGAGGTCAGCGGGGTGCCGTCGCGCCAGGCCTGCACCAGCAGCAGCGCGCACAGCACGACGTAGCCGGCCGCGCGCAGCGCGGGCACCTGCACGGTGTACAGGCGGCGCTCGTTGGCCGCCTTGCGGCGGGCCCGTTCGGCCTCGTCGAGCGTGAAGCCGGCGTCGTCGCTGTCGGGGTCCGGCAGGGCCGGTGCTGCATCCCGCGTCGCCATGCGGGCCATGATGGGCCGCGCCGGCCGCGCGGCGCCATGCCCCTTCGGAGGGGGCGGCGGCAGGCGCGCCACGGTAGCTGGCGGGCGCCACCGGGGCCGCGGCAGCGCTGCTACGATGGCCGGTTCCGAGTCGTACGCAGCCCTTCCGAGCGATGTCCACGCCCGTCGGTCCCGAGACGCCTGCCCTCGACCCCGGCGTGCCGCCGGCCGACCGGGGCCTGATCCGCATCCGCGGTGCGCGCCAGCACAACCTGAAGCACCTCGACCTCGACATCCGCACCGGCGAGATGACGGTCGTCACGGGCCCGAGTGGCTCGGGCAAGTCGAGCCTCGTGTTCGACACGCTGTACGCCGAAGGTCAGCGCCGCTACGTCGAGACGTTCAGTGCCTACGCGCGCCAGTTCCTCGACCGCATGGACCGCCCGGCGGTCGACCGCGTCGACGGCGTGCCGCCGGCGATCGCGATCGACCAGACCAACCCGGTGCGCACGAGCCGCAGCACGGTCGGCACGATGACCGAGCTGAACGACCACCTGAAGCTGCTGTTCGCGCGCGCCGGCCAGCTGTTCGACCGCGTGACCGCGCTGCCGGTGCGCCACGACACGCCGGCGACGATCCAGGCCGACCTGCGCGCGCGCGCCGCCGCGGCCGGCGATCCGCGACTGACGGTGACGTTCCCGGTCGAGCTGCCGGCGAACACGACGGCCGCCGAGGTCGAACAGTGGCTCGCGGCGAGCGGCTTCGCGCGCGTGCACGGCGAGCGGGAAGTCGATGGCAAGAAGGTGCTCGACGTGGTCGCCGACCGTTTCCGCGCATCGAGCGCCGAGGACGTGCGGATCAACGAAGCGATCGAGACGGCGCTCAAGCGCGGCGGCGGCCGTGTCGACGTGCAGGTGCAGCGCGACGACGGCACGACCGACGTCTGGCGCTGGTCGACCGGGCTGCACTGCCCCGAGTCCGACATCCGCTACGCCGACCCGCAGCCGAGCCTGTTCAGCTTCAACTCGGCGTACGGCGCGTGCGAGACCTGCCGCGGCTTCGGGCGCGTGATCGGCGTCGACCTCGGCCTCGTGATCCCCGACGGCCGCAAGACGCTGCGCAACGGTGCGATCAAGCCGTTCCAGACCCCCGCCTGGGCCGAGGTGCAGGACGACCTGCTGCGCTACGCCGGCGAGGCCGGCATCCCGCGCGACACGGCGTGGAACCAGCTGACGCCGGCGCAGCGCGACTGGGTGATCCACGGCTCGCCGCACTGGAATGGCGACTGGAACAAGCAGTGGTACGGCGTGCTGCGCTTCTTCGACTACCTCGAGAGCAAGGCGTACAAGATGCACATCCGCGTGCTCTTGTCGAAGTACCGCAGCTACACGCCGTGCACCGCGTGCGGCGGCGCGCGGTTGAAGCGCGAGGCCTTGCTGTGGCGCATCGGCTCGAAGGCCGACGCCGACGCGGTGCTCGAGCCCGGCCGCCGCTTCATGCCCGTCGGCGTCGAGTGGACGCGCGCGCAGCTCGAGGCGCTGCCGGGCCTCGCGCTGCACGACCTGATGCTGCTGCCGATCGAGCGCGTCAAGCGCTTCTTCGACGGCCTCGCGCTCGCCGACGCCGTGCTCGACGAGGCGCTCAAGCTCCTGCTGGGCGAGATCCGCACGCGCCTGAAGTACCTCGTCGACGTCGGCCTCGGGTATCTCACGCTCGACCGCCAGAGCCGCACGCTCTCGGGCGGCGAGGTGCAGCGCATCAACCTGACGACGGCGCTCGGCACGTCGCTCGTCAACACGATGTTCGTGCTCGACGAGCCGTCGATCGGCCTGCACCCGCGCGACATGAACCGCATCGTGCAGGCGATGCACCGGCTGCGCGACGCCGGCAACACGCTCGTCGTCGTCGAGCACGACCCGGCGGTGATGCTCGCCGCCGACCGCCTGATCGACATGGGCCCCGGCCCCGGCGAGCGCGGCGGCCAGATCGTGTTCGACGGCACGCCCGACGAGGCGCGGCACGCGAACACGCTCACCGGCGCCTACCTCGGCGGGCGCAAGCAGGTCGGCCTCGGGTTCCGGCGGCTGGTCGACGACGCGACGCCGAAGCTGATCGTCGAGGGCGCGCGCGAGCACAACCTGAAGAACGTCACGGTCGCGTTCCCGCTGCAGCGCCTCGTCGTCGTCACCGGCGTCTCGGGTTCGGGCAAGAGCACGCTGGTGCAGGACGTGCTGTACCCCGCGCTCGCGCGCCACTTCGGCCAGGCGACCGAGGCGCCCGGGGCGCACGAGCGGCTGCTCGGCGCCGACTGGCTGGCCGACGCCGTGTTCGTCGACCAGAGCCCGATCGGCAAGACGGCGCGCAGCAACCCGGCGAGCTACGTCGGTGCGTTCGACGCGATCCGCCAGCTCTTCGCCGATGCGCCGCTCGCGCGCGAGCGCGGCTACGGCGCCGGCATGTTCAGCTTCAACGCCGGCGACGGCCGCTGCCCGACCTGCGGCGGCTCGGGCTTCGAGCACGTCGAGATGCAGTTCCTGTCCGACGTCTACCTGCGCTGCCCCGACTGCGACGGCAAGCGCTTCCGCGCCGAGATCCTCGAAGTCAAGCTCGTGCGCGGGCCGCTGCAGCTGTCGGTGGCCGACGTGCTCGAACTCACGGTCGCCGAGGCGGCGCACTGGTTCCAGGCCGACCGCGACGTCGTCGCGCGGCTGCAGCCGCTGGTCGACGTCGGCCTCGACTACGTGCGCCTCGGCCAGCCGGTGCCGACGCTGTCGGGCGGCGAGGCGCAGCGGCTGAAGCTCGCCGGCTTCCTCGCCGAGGCGGCGGCACGGCCGGCGAGCCAGCCGCTGGCGAAGAAGGGCACGCTCTTCCTGTTCGACGAGCCGACGACCGGCCTGCACTTCGACGACATCGCGAAGCTGATGCGCGCGCTGCGCAAGCTGCTCGACGCCGGCCACTCGCTGCTCGTGATCGAGCACAACCTCGACGTGATCCGCGCCGCCGACTGGATCGTCGACCTCGGCCCCGAGGGCGGCGACGGTGGCGGCGAGGTCGTCGCCACCGGCACGCCCGACGACCTGAAGGCGCACCCGACGTCGCACACCGGCGCCGCGCTGCGCGAGTACGAGCACGCGCTGGGCGCCGGCGGCCACCGCGTCGAGGAAGGCCGTGCGCTGCAGGCGATCGTCAAGGCGCGGCGCGACGCCGCGCGCAGCGACGGCGTCGACGCGATCCGCATCGTCAACGCGCGCGAGCACAACCTGAAGGGGCTGTCGGTCGACATCCCGCGCGGCAAGTTCAACGTCGTCACTGGTGTGTCGGGCTCGGGCAAGAGCACGCTCGCGTTCGACATCCTGTTCAACGAAGGCCAGCGGCGCTACCTCGAGAGCCTGAACGCCTACGCGCGCAGCATCGTGCAGCCGGCGGGCCGGCCCGAGGTCGACGCCGTCTACGGCATCCCGCCCACCGTCGCGATCGAGCAGCGGCTCTCGCGCGGCGGGCGCAAGAGCACGGTCGCCACGACGACCGAGGTCTGGCACTTCCTGCGCCTGCTGTGGGTCAAGCTCGGGCTGCAGCACTGCGTGCACGACGGCGCCGAGGTGCGCCCGCAGAGCGTCGAGAGCATCGCCGCGCAGCTGCTGTCGCAGCACCGCGGCGAGCACGTCGGCCTGCTCGCGCCGCTGGTGGTCAACCGCAAGGGCGTCTACACCGACCTCGCGAAGTGGGCCAAGGCGCGCGGCCACTCGCACCTGCGCGTCGACGGCGAGTTCGTGAAGGTCGACCCGTGGCCGCGCATCGACCGCTTCCGCGAGCACACGATCGAGCTGCCGGTGGCGGACTTCGTCGTCGACCCGGCGCACGAGGCCGAGCTGCGCGACGCGCTGGCGAAGACGCTCGACCTCGGCCGCGGCGTGCTGCACCTGCTGCACCCGCTCGACGGCCTCGCGGCGGCACTCGATGACGGCCAGTCGACCGCCGGTATCGGCGCGCTGAAGGTGTTCTCGACCAAGCGCGCATGCCCGGTGTGCGGCACCAGCTACCCCGAGCCGGCCCCGCGCCTGTTCAGCTACAACAGCAAGCACGGCTGGTGCACGAGCTGCGTCGGCACCGGCCTGGCGCTGACGCGCGAGCAGCGCCGCGCGTTCGACGACTCGGTGCGCGCCGACGACGACAAGGGCCGCGAGCAGGCCTTCCCGAGCGAGGAGCCCGACGTCGAGGGCGTCGCCGACACACCGTGCCCCGACTGCGGCGGCACGCGACTGAACCCGACGGCGCGCGCGGTGACGTTCGACGGCCGCGCGATCAGCGAAGTCGCGGCGTGGTCGGTGACCGACGCGCGGCGCTGGGTCGACGGCCTCGCGCTCGCCGGCCGCGACGCGCAGATCGCGCGCGACGTCGTCGCCGAGATCGCGAGCCGCCTGCGCTTCCTCGAGGACGTCGGCCTCGGGTATCTCACGCTCGACCGCGCGGCGCCGACGCTCTCCGGCGGCGAGGCGCAGCGCATTCGCCTCGCGGCACAGCTCGGCAGCCACCTGCAGGGCGTGTGCTACGTGCTCGACGAGCCGACGATCGGGCTGCACCCGCGCGACAACGGCATCCTGCTCGACGCGCTGCAGCGCCTCGGCGCGATGGGCAACACGCTCGTCGTCGTCGAGCACGACGAGGACACGATCCGCCGCGCCGAGCACCTGATCGACATCGGCCCCGGCGCCGGCAAGCGCGGCGGGCGTGTCGTCGCGCAGGGCAGCGCGGCCGACCTGCAGCGCGCCGCCGACTCGGTCACCGGCCGCTTCCTCGCGGCGCCGCTGCGCCACCCGCTGCAGCCGCGCCGGCCGGTGGCCGGCGACACGCCGCGCCTCGTCGTGCGCGGCGCCGGCAAGCACAACCTGCAGCGGCTCGACGTCGGCGTGCCGCTGCAGCGGCTGGTCGCCGTCACCGGCGTCAGCGGCTCGGGCAAGAGCACGCTCGCGCGCGACGTGCTGCTCGCGAACCTGCAGTTCCGCAACCACCGCGGCGGCAAACCGGCGTGGTCAGGGTGCGAGCGCATCGACGGATACGACGCGATCGACCGCGTGCTCGAAGTCGACCAGACGCCGATCGGCAAGACGCCGCGCTCGTGCCCGGCGACCTACATCGGCTTCTGGGACGCGATCCGCAGGCTGTTCGCCGAGACGCTCGAAGCGAAGGCGCGCGGCTACGGCCCCGGGCGCTTCAGCTTCAACACCGGCGAGGGCCGCTGCCACGCCTGCGAAGGGCAGGGCGTGCGCACGATCGCGATGAGCTTCCTGCCCGACGTCAAGGTGCCGTGCGAGGTCTGCCGCGGACAGCGCTTCAACGCCGAGACGCTCGCGGTGAGCTGGCGCGGGCGCAGCATCGGCGAGGTGCTGCAGATGGAAGTCGACGAGGCGGTCGGGTTCTTCGCGTCGATGCCGGCGATCGCGTACCCGCTGCAGCTGCTGCACGACGTCGGCCTCGGGTACCTGACGCTGGGCCAGCCGAGCCCGACGCTGTCGGGCGGCGAGGCGCAGCGCATCAAGCTCGTGACCGAACTGAGCAAGGTGCGCGACGACGTGACCCGGCGCGGACAGAAACCGCCGCACACGCTGTACGTGCTCGACGAGCCGACGGTCGGCCTGCACATGGCCGACGTCGAGCGGCTGATCCGCGTGCTGCACCGGCTCGTCGACGGCGGCCACAGCGTCGTCGTGATCGAGCACGACCTCGACGTGATCGCCGAGGCCGACTGGGTCATCGACCTCGGGCCCGAAGGCGGCGCCGGCGGCGGGCGCGTCGCGGCGGCCGGAACGCCCGAGCAGGTCGTCGCGGCCGGCACGCACACCGGGCGCGCGCTCGCGCCGGTGCTCGCGCGCTGAGCGCGAGCCGCGCCGGCTACATCGTCGTCGACGGGGCGGCCGCGCGCGGCTCGGGCAGCGACGTCATCTGGCTGCGCGCGATCAGGTCGATCGCGCGGCACTGCAGCGCGACGGCGTCGTCGTGGTCGCCGCAGCGGTCGAGCACGTCGCTGATGCGCAGCAGCACGGTGACCTCCCACGCCGGGTCGGCGCACTGGCGTGCGAGCGTGGCAGCCTCGAAGCCGTGGTCGCGCGCGCGGTCGCGCGCGGCGCGCGCCTCGGCGCGGTCCAGCGCCGGGTCCGTCGCCTGTTCGACCGCGAGTTCCGACAGGTCGCACAGCAGGTCGACGCTGGCGTCGACGCCGCCGAGCGTGCGCGCCCAGCGCAGCGCCTGCTGCAGGTAGCGTTCGGCGGCCGCGCCTTCGGCCAGCGCCCGGTAGCCGTGTCCGACCTGCGTCAGCGCACGCACCATGTCGACCGGGCGCTGGCGCGCCTCGGCCGCGTCGAGTGCGCGGATCGCGGCGTCGAGCGCAGCGTGCGCAGGAGCACGGCCCTCGGGGCGGGTCGGGGTCGGCGGCAAACCGGTCATGCGGTCACTCCGGGAAGGTTCGGCAGGGCGGGCGCGGTGCGTCGACGAGCACGAGGCATGCTAGGCGCCGCCAGCGGCGTTGTCTTCCCGCGACCACGGGGGCGGCGCCGCCGCGCGCGGCGGCGATGCGAGGCGCGCCGCATCGTCGTGCATTCGGTCACGGCCGGTGCACCGCTGCCGGGCCGGCGCGCACCGGCGCGGCACAGCGGGCAATGACGCGGCGCATCAAGGAAAACCACAGGCCGGAGTCGGCCGACGCGACCGGACAATCCCGGCCACCGTTCGGTTCCGATCCCCCTGTACCGCGAGATTCAGGAGACTGCCATGCCTTTGTCGCACGCCCTTCGCTCGCTGGCCCTGGCCGGCCTCGTCGCTGTCGCCGGTCAGGCGTCGGCGCAAGTCACGCTGACGATGTCGTCGTGGGTGCCGCCGACACACACGCTCACCGAGACGCAGAAGGCGTGGTGCGAGATGCTGGCGCAGAAGGCCGCCGGCAAGGTGCGCTGCAACCAGCTGCCGCGCGCCGTCGTCGCGGCACCGGGCACGTTCGACGCCGTGCGCAACGGCCTCGTCGACCTGTCGTTCACGGTCCACGGCTACACGCCCGGGCGTTTCGTGACGACGCAGCTGGCCGAGTTCCCCTTCCTCGGCGACTCGGCCGAGGCCAACTCGGTCGCGTTCCAGCGCATCTACCAGAAGACCCCGGCGATGCAGGAAGAGCACAAGGGCGTCAAGGTGATCGCCGTGTTCACGCACGGGCCGGGCATCGTGTTCAACACCAAGCGGCCGATCACCAAAGTCGAGGACCTGTCGGGCCTGAAGTTCCGCGTCGGCGGCGGCATGGTCAACGAGATCAGCAAGGCGCTGGGGATGAACGTGACGCTCAAGCCCGCGCCCGAGAGCTACGAGCTGCTGTCGACCGGCGTGATGGACGGCACGCTGTTCCCGGCCGAGTCGATCGAGGGATTCAAGCTCGACAAGGTCGTCAAGTACGCGACGCGCTTCCCGGGCGGGCTGTACAACACCAGCTTCGTGTTCATGATGAACGAGAACACGTACAACAACCTGCCGGCCGACGTGAAGAAGATCGTCGACGAGATGTCGGGCGAGTTCGCCGCGCGCATGATCGGCCGCGGCTGGGACAAGGTCGACACGCGCGGCATGGCGTTCATGCAGGCCGCCGGCGTGCAGTTCACGATGGCCGACGCCGCGTTCGTCAACGCCGTCAAGCAGCGCACCGCCGGTCTCGAGGACGCGTGGGCCAAGGCTGCCGAAGCCAAGGGCATGAAGGACCCGAAGAAGGCGCTGGCCGACTTCCGCGCCGAAATCAAGAAGCTGCAGTGAGCGATACTGCCGGGAGCCGACCCGGCACCGCCTGATGCGAGCCGGCCCGCGGGCCGGCTCTTCGTTGCTGCCCTTCTGTGAGACCGCTGCTCCACACCCTGTGCGGCCTGCTGGCTGCCGTCGCGCTGTTCGCGATCATGCTGCTGACGTTCGCCGACGTCGGCGGGCGCAAGTTCCTGAGCACCTCGCTGCCCGGTGCGCTCGAACTCACCGAGATCCTGATGGTGCTGGTGATCTTTGCCGGCCTGCCGCTGGTGTCGCTGCGCGGCGAGCACGTCACGTTCGACTCGCTCGACCCGTGGCTGCCGCCGGTCGTGCGGCGCATGCAGCAGGCTGTCGTCGACCTGCTGTGCGCGGCGATGCTCGCGTTCATCGCGTGGCTGATGTGGAACAAGGCCGGCCAGCTCGCCGACTACGGCGACGTGACCGCGCGGCTGAAGATCCCGCTCGCGCCGTTCGTCTACGCGATGAGCGTGCTGTGCGCGGTGACGGCCTTCGTGCACCTGATGCTGCTGGCCAAACCGGTCGCACACCACCACGCCGGCGTCGACGACACGGCGTGACGCGACACCGCCTTCAATCCCCCGCACCATGACGGAAGCGCTGATCGGATTCGCCGCCGTGTTCGTCCTCGCGCTGCTGCGCGTGCCGCTGGCGTTCGCGATGGGGCTCGTCGGCGTCGTCGGGCTCGCGCTGGTGCGCAGCTGGCCGGCGTCGCTGTCGAGCACCGCACTGGTGGTCTACGAGACCGGGTTCGCGTACATCCTCAGCGTGATCCCGCTGTTCATCCTGATGGGCAACTTCGTCGCGCGCGCCGGGCTCGCGCACGAGCTGTACCGCGCCGCCTACTCGTTCATCGGTCACTTCCGTGGCGGGCTCGCGCATGCCACCGTGATCTCGTGCGCCGGGTTCGGCGCGATCTGCGGCTCGTCGATCGCCACCGCCGCAACGATGAGCCGCGTCGCGTACCCGTCGATGAAGAAGCTCGGCTATGCCGACTACCTCAGCGCCGGCGTGATCGCCGCCGGCGGGACGCTGGGGATCATGATTCCGCCGTCGACGATCCTCGTGATCTACGGCATCGTCACCGAGACCAACATCGGCAAGCTGTTCGCCGCCGGCGTGATCCCCGGTCTGCTGTGCGCGGCGCTGATGATGGTCGCGATCATGGTCATCGTCTGGCGCGACCCCGCCGCCGGCCCGGCCGGCGAGCGCGCGAGCTGGCGCGAGCGCCTGCGTGCCGTCAAGGGCGTGTGGGGTGTCGCGCTGCTCGTCGTGATCGTGCTCGGCGGCATCTACGGCGGCGTGTTCACCGCCACCGAGGGCGCGGGCATCGGCGCCTTCGGCGCCTTCTTGTTCGCGTGGCTGCGGCGCACGCTGACGTGGCGCGTGCTGTTCGAGGTGCTCGTCGACAGCGCTCGCACGACGGCGATGCTGTTCACGATCCTGATCGCGGCGACGATGTTCGCGAACTTCATCAACATGACGTCGATGCCGTACGACCTGAAGGAGTGGATCCTTCACCTCGGGCTGCCGCCGCTGGCGATCGTCGGCGCGATGATGGTGATCTACATTCTGCTCGGCATGATCATGGAAGAACTCGCCATGGTGCTGCTGACGCTACCGGTGTTCTTCCCGATCGTCGTCGGGCTCGGCTTCGACCCGGTGTGGTTCGGCGTGCTGATCGTGCTCGTCGTGCAGATCGGCCTGATCAGCCCGCCGGTCGGCCTGAACCTGTTCGTGCTGAACTCGCTGCTGCGCGACGTGCCGCTGACGCAGATCTACCGCGGCGTGTGGATGTTCGTCGCCGCGCTGATCGTCGCGCTGTTCCTGGTCCTCGAGTTCGCGCCGATCGCGCTCTGGCTGCCCGGGTTCATGCGCTGAGCGCGGCGGCGTTCAGGGCCAGCCGGCGTGCGGCACGTCGACGCGCACGCTCCACAGCTGTGCCTCGCGCGCCGCGCTGCGCGCGTGCTCGTCGAAGTCGGGCGCGACGCACAGGAACAGCGTGCGGCCGTCGTCGCCGCCGAGCGCGCAGGCGAACACGCCCAGTGGCGCCGTCGACAGCGTCTGCACGATCTCGCCACCCTCGCGCACGCGCACGACGCGCTGGCCGATCGCGTCGGCGATCCACAGGCAGCCCTCGGCGTCGAGCGTGCAGCCGTCGGGCGCGATCACAAGC
Source organism: Calidifontimicrobium sp. SYSU G02091 (assembly GCF_022631395.1). Classification (NCBI taxonomy): domain Bacteria; kingdom Pseudomonadati; phylum Pseudomonadota; class Betaproteobacteria; order Burkholderiales; family Sphaerotilaceae; genus Azohydromonas; species Calidifontimicrobium sp. SYSU G02091. Next base: position 52,054 of record NZ_JALBGB010000017.1, on the reverse strand, counting down.
TGGCCGAGCACGCCCATGAAGTCGGTCGCAGTGGGCAGCGGCGCGAACGCCGCCCAGTCGCGGCGGGGGCCGAGGCTGCCGTCGGGCGCGATGTCGAATGCCGAGACGCGGTTGCCGAAGCTCTCGCCGACGAGCAGCGTGCGCCCGTCGGGCGTGATCGCCGAGCCGTTCGGGAAGCACAGGCCTTCGGCAGCGGCATGCACGCGGCCGTCGGGGTCGACGCGCGCGAGCGTCGCGCGCTGCGGCGGCGCGCCGCCCATCAGGTCGAAGCCGAAGTTGCCGACCCACGCGCGCCCCTGCGCGTCGACGACCATGTCGTTGCAGTGGCCGCCGGCGATGCCCGCGAGGTCGGCGTGCAACACCAGCGTGCCGTCGGGCTCGCGGCGCAGCAGCCTGCGGTCGCGCATCGAGACGACGAGCAGCCGCCCGTCGGGCAGCCAGCCGAGCCCCGACGGCTGCTGCGGCACCTCGGCGACGGTCTCGACGCGGCCGGCGAGGTCGACGGTCAGCACGCGGTGGGTGTAGAAGTCCGACAGCCACAGCCGCCCGTCGTGCCAGCGCGGCGCTTCGAGGAACGAGAAGCCGCTGGCGAGCGGCGTGAAGGCGGGGGCGGTCATCGGCAGCCTCCGGAGTGTAGAGCGCCGACCGTAGCGCCGACGGGGACGTCAGCGCACCGGGACAAACCCCGCCGCACCGCGCCGCCGCGCCCGCACGACGAGCGCGCGCACCAGCCGCCAGCCGAGCAGCATGGCGACGATCGCGGCGTAGACGCCGACCTCGGCAAAGTCGTTCTTGCCGGCGCGCATCCAGAAGAAGTGCAGCAGCGCGAGGGCCGCGACGGCGTAGACCGTGCGGTGCAGCGCCTGCCAGCGCCGTGCGCCGAGCGCGCGGATCGCGCGGTCGAACGAGGTCGCCGCCAGCGGCAGCATCAGCAGCAGCGCCGCGGTGCCGACGAGGATGAACGGGCGCTTGCCGATGTCGCGCACGAGGTCGGCGACGACGAGGCCCATGTCGAGCCACGCGTAGGCAAGCAGGTGCAGCAGCGCGTAGAAGAAGGCGACGAGCCCGAGCATGCGGCGCAGCCGCGCGAGCGACGGCAGCGACAGCGCCTGGCGCAGCGGCGTCACGGCGAGCGCGAGGACGAGCAAGCGCAGCGTCCAGTCGCCAGTGCCGCGGATCAGCGCCTCGGCCGGGTTGGCGCCGAGCGTGTTCGTCACGGCGCCGTGCAGCAGCAGCGCGAGCGGCACGAGCGCGGCGGCGAGCAGCGCGGGCTTGACCGCGGCGTGGCGCAGCGCGGCGTCGACGCGCGCTGCGGCCGTGGGCCGGCCGCGTTCAGAAGAATTTGCGCAGGTCCATGCCGGCATAGAGCTGCCCGACCTGGGCCTCGTAGCCGTTGAACATCAGCGTCGGGCGCTTGCGCTGCAGCAGCCCGTCCTCGCCGATGCGCCGCTCGGTGGCCTGGCTCCAGCGCGGGTGGTCGACGCGCGGGTTGACGTTGGAATAGAAGCCGTACTCGTGCGGTGCGGCGACGACCCAGCTCGTGGCCGGCTGCTTCTCGACGAAGCGGATCTTCACCAGGCTCTTGCCGCTCTTGAAGCCGTACTTCCACGGCACGACCAGCCGCAGCGGCGCGCCGTTCTGGTTCGGCAGCACCTCGCCGTACAGGCCGAACGCGAGCAGCGTCAACGGGTGCATCGCCTCGTCGAGGCGCAGTCCCTCGACGTAAGGCCAGTCGAGTACCGACGAGCGCAGCCCGGGCATCTGCGCGCGGTCCGCGAGCGTGACGAACTCGACGTACTTCGCATTGCCGGTCGGCTCGGCGCGGCGGATCAGCTCCGACAGCGACCAGCCGACCCACGGGATCACCATCGACCAGCCCTCGACGCAGCGCAGGCGGTAGACGCGCTCTTCCATCGGCGCGAGCTTCAGCAGCTCGTCGAGGTCCCAGACCTTCGGCTTGCCGACCTCGCCCTCGACGGCCACGGTCCACGGGCGCGTCTTCAGCCGGTGCGCGTGGCGCGCCGGGTCGGACTTGTCGGTGCCGAACTCGTAGAAGTTGTTGTAGGTCGTGACGTCGTCGTACGCGGTGAGCTTTTCCATCGTCACGGCACCGGCGACCTCGCTCTTCGCGCCGGGCAAGGCGGCGAGCCTGCCCGGCGGCTTCGCCATCGCGGCGCGCGCGTCGCGTGCCGCCCACAGCCCGAGCGCGGTGCCGGCTGCGGCGGTCGCCGCGGCCTGCAGCAGGCGGCGGCGCTGCTCGAACACGCGCCGCGGCGTGATCTCGGACGGTACCGGGTGGAAGAAACCGCGGTCCTTCAGGGACTTCATGCGTGCTCCGATCGGGCCGGCACGCCCAGATTCGCGCCAGCGGCACCGGCCGTCACAGCGTGCCGTACGAGTGCAGCCCCGACAGGAACATGTTGACGCCGAGGAACGCGAACGTCGTCACCGCGAGGCCGACGAGCGCCCACCACGCCGAGATCGTGCCGCGCAGCCCCTTCATCAGCCGCATGTGCAACCAGGCCGCGTAGTTGAGCCAGACGATCAGCGCCCACGTCTCCTTCGGGTCCCAGCTCCAGTAGCCGCCCCAGGCCTCGGCGGCCCAGAACGCGCCGAGGATCGTCGCGATCGTGAAGAACGCAAAGCCCACCGCGATCGCCTTGTACATCACGTCGTCGAGCACCTCGAACGACGGCAGCCCGGCGGCGATGCGCCGGCGCATCGCGATGATGCCGCCCACCAGCAGCGCGCTCGCGCCGAAGTAGATTGCCCAGAAGTTGCTGATGCCGCCGGCGGCCGACTTGCGGAACAGCAGCGGCTCGAAGCACAGCACGACGCCCAGCGCCCACAGCGGCGCGAGCTTCCACCAGTTCGTCTCGCTCGCGTGCTGCTTGATCAGGTACGCGAATGCGACCATCGCCGCGATCGCGAACGTGCCGTAGCCGATGAAGTTCGCCGGCACGTGCAGCTTCATCCACCAGCTCTGCAGCGCCGGCACCAGCGGCTGGATCTCGTGCGCCTGGCGGTCGACCGTGTACCACAGCAGGAAGCCGACGGCGGCGCTGACGATCAGCATCGCGAACGCGCCGAGCGCCTTCGTCTTGTAGACCTGCTCGTAGTACAGGTAGAACAGCGCCGTCATCCAGCAGAACAGCACGAACACCTCGTACAGGTTGCTGACCGGGATGTGGCCGATGTCGGGCGCGATCTGGTGGCTCTCGTACCAGCGCACGAGCGAGCCGACGAGCGCCATGAACACGGCGGCCCACGCGAGGCGCGAGCCGATGCGCTGCGCCGTGTTGTCGGTGCCCGCCTTCGCGGTCGCGAAGACGCCGATCCAGTAGAAGACCGTGCTCATGAAGAACAGCACGCTCATCCACAGGATCGCGCTCTGGCTCGACAGGAAATACTTCAGCAGGAACACGTTGTCGGCCGCGGCGAGGTCGGCGCCGAAACCGTCGGTCGTGCGCGCATACAGGCCGATGGCCAGCAGCACCGCCGCGCCGACGCCGAGGGCCAGCGTGCGCAGCGGCGCCCAGAACCAGCCCAGGCCGATGACCACCGGCGCGCTGCCGGCGAGGATCCACTTCTCGTAGACGTCCATCGACGCGCCGTAGCGCCAGAACGCGAAGCCGGTGCCGGCGATCACGAGGGCGGCGAACAGCCAGTCGTAGGCGCCGAAGGCGCCGAGCCGCGACGGACGCGATGCGACGGGCAGGCGGTGGGTGGACGTGGTCGCGGTGTTCATGCGGACTCCTTGGCGGGTGCCGTCGCGGCGGGCACGAGGACGGTCTTCAGGCGGTCGAATTCGGCGTCGGCCTCGAGCGTGCGCCGCGTCGTCGACAGCGCGGCGACGATGCGCGTACGCGCGCCGGGCGCGCCGGCATCGTCTTCGAGCCAGACCCACAGCCGGCGTTCGCGCACGTACAGCATCACGAACACGCCGACGATCAGCAGCACGGCGCCGAGGTAGACGAGGTTCTTGCCCGGCGCGCGCGCGACCTGGAACACGCTCGCCTGCACCTGCTGGAAGTCGGTGAGCTGCAGCAGCACCGGCGCGGGGTAGAAGAAGCTGTCGGACAGCGACGTCAGCGCGCGCGACAGGAAGTCCTGCACCTGCGCGTCGGGCACGAGCGCCGGTTGCCCGGCCTGGGCGCGCGCCGTGTTCAGCAGCTCGAACAGGCTGCCGCTGAGGATGCGCAGCAGCACCTCGGACACCCGCTCGCGCTCGCCCTCGGGCACCGTCGACTCGAGGAAGCGCGCCACCGACGCCAGCCCGCCGCGCACCGGCGGCGTGTCGGCCGCGGGCGTCGCCGCGTGGGGCTGGTCGGCCGGCTCCTGGCCCGCGAACAGCGTCAGCAGCCGCAGCGACGTCACGCGCAGCTGCTCGGCCATCTCGGGGCGGTCGGCGGGCGTCGCGGCAGCGGCATAGCGCCGCGCGGCGAGGTCGCGCAGCGCCGGGTCGTCGAGCGCCGTGCGCAGCCGCACCCAGGTGTCGATCGAGTCGTCGGCGTCGACCGGGATGCGCAGGTAGCGGAAGCTCTCGTTCGGGTTCTCGCGCACGCCGGCGAGCATGACGCGCTGCCCGTCGAGCTCGATCGGCAGCATGTAGTTGTGGAATTCGCGCGCCTGGCCGCTGGCGTCGCGCAGCTTGTACGTCACCGACGGGCCCACGTTGCGCAGCTGCTTCTGCGTGCGCACCTTGGCGCCCGAGCCGAGGTGGTCGTCGAGCGCGCTCTTCAGGTCGACGCGGCGCACGTCGGTGCCCGAGCCCATGCCGCCGGCACCGAAGTTCTCGACGTTGATCACGCGCAGCCCGGTGAACTCGAGCTGCAGCGTCTCGCCGCCGCGCTGCAGCGTCGTGCTGCTGCCGACGACGCCCTGGACCTCGAACTCGCGCGCGCCCGCATGCAGCGGAATCGCGCGCAGCTTCAGGCTCGAGCCGCCGTCGTCGAAGCTGCTCTGGTAGATCGCGACGCCACGGTGGAACGCGGGGTGGTTGACCTCGACGCGCGCCTCGCGCGACTGCCCCGTCTCGTGGTCGTGGATCACGATCTCGCTGGCGAACAGCTTGGGCATGCCGGTCTCGTAGTACTCGACGATGAACTTCTTCAGCTCGACGTCGAACGGCAGGTCCTGCAGCACGACGCCGTCGGGCATCGACAGGATCGCCGTGCCGGCGCGCGCGCCCTCGGGCACGAGCAGGTTGGCGCGGTAGGTCGGGTTGTTCGGCCCGAGGCGGTGCTGGGGCGGCACTTCGCTGATCAGCCCGCCGCCGCGGTAGACCGACTTGTCCTGCAGCCACATCTGCGCGCGCACGACGAGGTCACCATCGAACAGCCCGCCCAGGCAGATCAGCACGATCGCGCCGTGCGCGGCGAGGTAGCCGAGCTTGTTCGACGCGCCCTTGCGCGCGGCGATCATCGTGCCGTGGGGGCGCACCTGCACCTTGGCGCGCCAGCCGGCGGCACCGAGCGTCGCCGCGATGCGGTCGTAGGCCGCGGCGCGCGGCTCGTCGACCGTGCCCTGCGCCTTGTGGTGGAACGCCTGCAGCGACTGTTCGCGCAGGTGCTCCTTGTAGGCCTTGAGGTCGGCGATGATCTTGGGCGTGTTGCGCGCGATGCACAGGCTCGTCGAGACGACGAGGAACGCCAGGATCAGCAGGAACCACCACGCGCTGTACACCGTGTACAGCCCGACGGCAGCGAACACGTCGGCCCAGAATGGGCCGAACTGGTTGACGTAGTTGTTGAACGGCTCGTGCTGCTTGACGACGGTGCCGATCACCGACGCGATGCAGATCAGCGTCAGCAGCGAGATCGCGAACCGCATCGACGACAGCAGCTCGACGCCCTCGCGCAGCCAGCGCGAGCGCGCGCTGACCTCGAAGCCGGCCGTGGTGACGCTCATGGCGCGATTATCGTGACCGGCGCCGCTGGGCGCCGAAAGGCCCCGGGGCGCCCCGGCACGATGCAGGAATTGCCGCGGCCGCGCCCGCCGGGGCGCACTCAGCGCAGACCGGCGGCGTAGTCGGCCAGCGCAGCGATCTCGCGGTCGCTCAGGTTCGCCGCGATCGACAGCATCTGCCCGTTGTTGGCGCGCTCACCGGAGCGGTAGCCCTTCAGCGACGACGCGACGTACTCGGCGTGCTGGCCGGCCAGGCGCGGGTACTGCGCCGGGATGCCGGCCCCGTTGGGGCTGTGGCAGCCGGCGCACGCGGGCACCTTCTTGCTCGCGATGCCCCCGCGCCAGATACGCTCGCCCAGCAGCACGAGGTCGGCGTTGGTCGCGGCGCCTGGCACCGGCGGCAGGCTGGCGTAGAACGCGGCGACGTTGACCATGTCGTCGTCGCTCAGCGCGGCGACCATGCCCTGCATGACGGCGTTGACGCGTTTGCCGGCCTTGAACTCGCGCAGCTGCTTGGTCAGGTACTCGGGGTGCTGGCCGGCGAGGATCGGGTTCGCGGGCGCACCGCGCGAGCCGTCGACCGTGTGGCATGCGACGCACACCTGCGTGGCAATCGTGCGCCCCTTCGCCAGGTCGGGCCCTGCCTTGGTGTCGCCGGCGGCGGTGGCCGACAGCGGCGCGAGCAAGGTGGCAGCCAGTACGGCGGCGGCCAGCCGGAAGGCGGGGTGGGCGTTCATCGCATGCGGCTCGGAAGAAACAAACCTTGAAATTTTACAATGCTCCATGCCCACCTCTGCCGCTGCTTCCGTCTCGCCGGCTCGCACCGCGCTGGCCTGGGCGCACGGCGCGCGCTTCCTGACGACGGCCAGCCGGCTCGACCAGCTGCCGGTCACCGAACTGCCCGAGATCGCCTTCGTCGGGCGCAGCAATGCCGGCAAGTCGACCGCGATCAACACACTGGCGCAGCAGCGGCGGCTCGCGTTCGCGTCGAAGACGCCGGGACGCACGCAGCACATCAACCTGTTCGCGCTCGGCCCGAAGGACGCGCCCGATGCGCTGTGGGCCGACCTGCCGGGCTACGGCTACGCCGCGGTCGAACGTGCGGCCAAGCTGCGCTGGCAGCAGGTCATGGCCGATTACCTGGCGATGCGGCGCAGTCTGTCGGGCGTCGTGTTGCTGGTCGACGCGCGGCTGGGTCTGACCGACCTCGACCGCCGGCTGCTCGAGTTCATCGCGCCGCGCGTGCGCACCGGCGAGGTCCGCCTGCTCGTGCTGCTGACCAAGGCCGACAAGCTCTCGCGCCGCGAGGCCGACGCGGCGCTGCGCAGCACCTCGCAGGCGCTGGGCGAGTTCGCCAGCGAGGCGTCGGACATCGGCGTGGCGCTGTTCTCGGCACTCACGCGCGACGGGCTCGACGACGTCGCGCAGACGCTGCACGCGTGGGCGCACCCAGCCGCGGCGTCATCGTCATGATCGACACCTTCGACGCCCGCCTGCCGCACGGCATCACGCTCGCGTGCCGCCGCGCCGGCGCCGTCGGCGCGCCGCGCGTGCTGCTGCTGCACGGCTTTCCCGAGGCCGCGTTCGCGTGGGACGGCGTGATGCAGCGGCTCGCACCGCGCGCGCAATGCGTCGCGCCGAACCTGCGCGGCTATGCGCCGTCGTCGGCGCCGCCCGGCGTCGACGCGTACCGCGCGAAGCACCTCGTCGCCGACGTCGCGGCGCTGATCGACCACCTCGGCGGTCGCGTCGACGTGCTGGTCGCGCACGACTGGGGTGGCGCCGTCGCGTGGGCATTCGCCGCGCAGCACCCGCAGCGCGTGCGCCGGCTGCTGATCGTCAATGCGCCGCACCCGGCGACCTTCCTGCGCGAGCTGCGCGACAACCCGGCGCAGCAGCGCGCGAGCGCCTACATGAACTTCCTCGTGCGCCCCGACGCGGAGGCGCTGCTCGCCGAGAACGACTTCGCCCGCCTGTGGCGGTTCTTCACGTCGATGGGCGCCGACGACGCGTCGCACCCCGGCGGCGGCTGGCTCACGGCCGACTTGCGCGAGCGCTACCGCGAGGTCTGGCGCAGCGGGCTCAGTGGGCCGCTGAATTACTACCGGGCCTCGCCGCTGCGTCCGCCGGCGGCGTCGCACGACGCACTCGCCACGCTGGCGCTGCCGCCCGAGGCGGTCACGGTGCGCGTGCCGACGACGGTGCTGTGGGCCGATGCCGACACGGCGCTGCTGCCGTCGCTGCTCGACGGACTCGACGCCTTCGTGCCCGATCTGCGCGTCGTGCGTGTGCCGGGGGCGACGCACTGGGTCGTCCACGAGCAGCCGCAGCGGGTGGCCGACGCGGTGGCTGCGCTGTTGCCCTGAACCTCAGGGGCGGCCGACGAACAGCGCGATGCCGAGCGAGCCGCCCGGCGCGTACGTCAGCCCGAAGTGCACGGGGCCGACGCCGGTGTCGGTGCCTAGGTACAGGCTGCCGCCGGTGCGCAGGTCCGACAGGCGGGCGGCGTCGGTGTCGAGCCAGGCGTTGCCGGCCTCCAGCGTCGCGCCGACGACGAGGTTGCGCGCGAACAGCAGCCGCCCGGTCAGCGGCGTGCGCCAGCCCAGCCGCAGCAGCACGACGGCGTTGCCGTTGAGCTGGTCGGTGCGGTAGCCCGACAGGCGCTGGAAGCCGCCGAGCGTGTAGCGGCCGAACACGTCGAGACCGTCGGCATTGGTGGCCTGCAGCTGCGCGAGCACGTCGAGCGTGTGCGCGCCGAACGTGCCCACCGCCATCGCCTCGACCTCGGCGCGCTGGAAGCGCTCGTCGCGCCCGCGCGCGTCGCGCAGGCCGGCGGCGGCGACGGCCTCGAGCCGGTAGCCGCGCGTCGGGAAGAACGCGAAGTCGAGCTGGTCGACGACGAGCCGCGCCCGCAGCGCACGCTCGACGAAGCGCTGCGACACCAGCTCGATGCGGTTGAAGCCGAAGCTGTCGGGCACGTTGCGGTAGTTGAGCCACGACAGCCCGAGGCGCAGCTCGCCGACGCGTCCCCACGGGCGGCCGAGGTCGACGCCGGCCTGCAGGATGTCGCGCCGGTACTGCGCGAGCTCGAGGCCGAGGTCGTCGGGGTCGTACAGCACGACGCGGCGCCGCTGCACGCCGGCGTACGGGGCGATGAACCAGTCGGCCTGCAGCGCGCGGCCGACGCCCAGCGGCCGGTACAGCTCGGTGGCCAACGTCGGCGCCTCGCCGATCTGCAGCAGGTTGCGCCACTCGGCGCCGTCGGGCGTGAGCCAGCGCCGCACGTGCAGCAGCCGCACGTTGAACCCGCTGTCGCCGCGGAAATCGGTGTCCATCGTCAGCCCGACGCGCAGGTAGTTCGGGCCCCAGGGCTTGTCCTCGAGGTCGAACACCAGCCCCTCGCGGCCCTCGACCTCGGCGATGCGGTAGTCGGTGCGCAGGTAGTCGCCGGTGGCCGCCAGCCGGCGCGCGTCGCGCTCGGCGCGCTCGCGGTCGAAAGCCATCCCGGGCTGCGTCTCGAGCTCGTCGGCGTAGCGTGCCGGATTCGTCGTGCGGGTGCCCTCGAACGCGACGAAGCCGAGCGCCGGCGCCGGTGCTGCGCCGCGCGTGCGCGCGAGCGTCCACTCGGCATAGTCGGCCGCCGGGACCGACAGCGCCGCCAGGCGCGCCAGCGCCGCCTCGGCGCCGCTGGCGCCCAGCGCGATCAGCTCGCGCGTGCGCTCGAAGTCGCCTGCCGTCAGCGCGCCGAGCTGCGGCGCCACCAGCACGTCGCGCGGGCCCAGCGTGGCGAGGCTGCGCTGCACGTTCTGCTCGGTCAGGATGTTGATCATCTGCGCCGTCACCCCGACGACCGAGCCGAGCGACTCGCGCGGTGCCAGCGGCGTGCCGATGTTGACGACGATCACGACATCGGCACCCATCGCGCGCGCGACGTCGATCGGCACGTTGTTGACCAGCCCGCCGTCGCCGAGCACACGCCCGCCCACCTCGGTCGGCGCGAAGACGCCGGGCACGCTCATGCTCGAGCGCAGCGCCAGCGCGAGGTCGCCGCGGTCGAGCACGACCGGCTGACCCGTCTCCATGTCGGTGGCCACCGCGCGGAACGGGATCGGCAGGCGGTCGAACTCGGTGACGCCGCGCACCGGCAGCGTGTAGCGGCGCAGCAGCAGCTCCAGACCGCGGCTCGAGACGGCCGCCACCGGCGCGCGCAGCTCGCCGTCGCGCACGCCGAACTCGAGGTTGGGCGCGACGTCGAAATCTTCCTCCTTGCGCCGCTGCGGCAGCTCGCGGCGGTCGACGCGGCTGGCGAACAGCGCGTCCCAGCGCACGGCGAGCAGTTCGCGCTCGAGCTGCTCGGCGCTCATGCCGCTGGCGTACAGCCCGCCGATGATGGCGCCCATCGACGTGCCGGCGATCACGTCGATGGGGATGCGTTCGCGCTCGAGCACCTTGAGCACGCCCACATGCGCCAGCCCGCGCGCGCCGCCGCCCGAAAGCACCAGACCCACGCGCGGGCGCGTTGCCGCCGCCGCTGGCGACGCGGGGTCGAGCGGCTGCGCCTGCGCGGGTGGTGTGGGCACCAGCGTCGCCGCGGCGACGGTCCACGCCCATGCGGCGAGCGTGCGCGCGAGGCGCCGGAGTGGAGCGGGCATCGGGGTCACGGGGCGGAGGACGCCGCGATTCTCGTCCGCGTACGCAAAAAAAAGCCCGCGGCGCGTGCCGCGGGCGGGTGGGGTGTGTCTGGCTGACGGGGTCAGGACATCACATGTCCATGCCCATGTCGCCCATGCCGCCCATGCCGGGACCCTTGGCCGGGGTCTCGTCCTTCGGCGCTTCGGCGACCATGCACTCGGTCGTGAGCATCAGGCCGGCGACCGACGCGGCGTTTTGCAGCGCGGTGCGGGTGACCTTGGTCGGGTCGAGGATGCCCATCTCGATCATGTCACCGTACTGGCCGGTGGCGGCGTTGTAGCCGAAGTTGCCCTTGCCCTCGAGCACCTTGTTGATCACCACGCTCGGCTCGTCGCCGGCGTTGGCGACGATCTCGCGCAGCGGCTGCTCGACGGCGCGCATCACGATCTTGATGCCGGCGTCCTGGTCGTGGTTGGCACCCTTGAGCTTGTCGGCGATCGCCTGACGCGCGCGCAGCAGCGCGACGCCACCACCGGCGACGATGCCTTCCTCGACCGCGGCGCGCGTGGCGTGCAGCGCGTCCTCAACGCGGGCTTTCTTCTCCTTCATCTCGACTTCGGTCGCGGCACCGACCTTGATCACCGCGACGCCGCCGGCGAGCTTGGCCACGCGCTCCTGCAGCTTCTCGCGGTCGTAGTCGCTGGTGGCTTCCTCGATCTGCACGCGGATCTGCTTGACGCGCGCCTCGATGTCGGCGGCCTTGCCGGCGCCGTCGATGATCGTCGTGTTCTCCTTGGCGACTTCGACGCGCTTGGCCTGGCCGAGGTCGGCGAGCTGCACCTTCTCGAGCGTCAGGCCCACTTCCTCGCTGATGACCTTGCCGCCGGTGAGGATGGCCATGTCTTCGAGCATCGCCTTGCGGCGGTCACCGAAGCCCGGAGCCTTGACGGCGCAGACCTTCAGGATGCCGCGGATCGTGTTGACGACCAGCGTGGCCAGCGCTTCGCCCTCGACTTCCTCGGCGACGATCAGCAGCGGCTTGCCGCTCTTGGCCACTTGCTCGAGCGTGGGCAGCAGGTCGCGGATGTTGCTGATCTTCTTGTCGTGCAGCAGGATGTACGGGTTCTCGAGGACGCAGACCTGCTTCTCGGCGTTGTTGATGAAGTACGGCGACAGGTAGCCGCGGTCGAACTGCATGCCCTCGACGACGTCGAGCTCGTTGTTCAGGCTCTTGCCGTCCTCGACGGTGATCACGCCTTCCTTGCCGACCTTGTCCATCGCGTCGGCGATGATCTTGCCGATCGACTCGTCGCTGTTGGCCGAGATCGAGCCGACCTGGCTGATCTCCTTGCTCGTCGTCGTCGGCTTGCTGATCTTCTTCAGCTCGTCGACCAGCGCCTCGACGGCCTTGTCGATGCCGCGCTTGAGGTCCATCGGGTTCATGCCCGCGGCGACGTACTTCATGCCCTCGCGCACGATGCTCTGCGCGAGCACGGTGGCGGTGGTGGTGCCGTCACCGGCGGCGTCGCTGGTCTTGGAGGCGACCTCCTTGACCATTTGCGCGCCCATGTTCATCAGCTTGTCCTTGAGCTCGATCTCCTTGGCGACCGAGACACCGTCCTTCGTGACGGTGGGCGCGCCGAAGCTGCGCTCGAGCACCACGTTGCGGCCCTTCGGACCCAGCGTGACCTTGACGGCATTGGCGAGGATGTTCACGCCGTCGACCATGCGATGACGCGCGTCGGCGCCGAAAACAACGTCTTTAGCAGCCATGTGCAGACTCTCCGGATTCGTGTTCTGGGGGGATTACTTCTCGATCACCGCGAAGAGGTCTTCTTCGCGCATCACCAGCAGTTCTTCGCCGTCGACCTTGACGGTCTGGCCGCTGTACTTGCCGAACAGCACGCGGTCACCGACCTTGATGTTCAGCGCGACGAAATCGCCCTTGTCGTTGCGCTTGCCCGGGCCAACCGCCACGACCTCGCCCTGATCGGGCTTCTCGGCGGCGTTGTCGGGGATCACGATGCCCGACGCGGTCTTGGTTTCGTTCTCCAGACGCTTGACGATCACGCGATCGTGCAACGGACGAAGTTTCATGACATCTCCTGAGAAGGAATCGATGAGCGAGAATCGGTGCGCGCTAAGTTGGCGAGCGCTAACACCACCAAATCGGGCTGCGGTTCGCAACCGCTAGCACTCGATAGCGGCGAGTGCTAACAGCGCACGATTATAGGGACGCCCGTCCCGCCTTCAAGAGCCAAGGTGCTCGTGCGATGGCCGCTGGCCGCCCCGCTGCGCCGGCGGGCGCACACGGGTTCAGTGTGCTGCGCGGGGTGCCGGCGGGTCCGTGGTGTCGTCGCGGCCCGCCTCGGCGTCGTCGGGCGCGGCGTCGACGCGGTAGCTCTCGCTCGCCCACGCGCCGAGGTCGTGCGTGCGGCAGCGCTCGCTGCAAAACGGCCGCCAGGGGTTGTCGGCGTCGTACCACGCGGGTCCGCCGCAGGCAGGGCAACGCACGCGCCGCCTCGGCACCGACGGGGGCGACGTGCTCATCGCGACGCGCCGCGGCCGTGCCGCCGCGGGTCGTGGCGACCGCGCCGGGCCGCCGCGGTCCGGGGGCGTCGGCGGGTCATCAGGCGCACAGCGTCAGCTCGAAGCTGTGGTCCTCGGCGACCGGGCGCAGCCGACCCTCGCCGTCGGTGCGCATCAGCCGCACCGACACCATCAGCCGGTGCCCGGTGATCTCGGGCACGAGCGTCGCGTCGTCGAGCCGCACGCGCAGCAGCTGATAGACCTTGCCTTGCGGCAGGCTCTGCTGGAACTGGCCTGCCGGCGCGACGACGCGGTGCGGCACGCCGCTGTCGCGCAGCAGACCGAGCAAGACGTGCAGCGCCGCCGCGAGCGGGCCGAGCGTGTCGACCCAGCGCCACAGGTCGGCGCGGCGCCGCTCGGCCGGCAGCTGCTGCCACGCGTAGTACGCCGGCAGGTCGAACTCGCAGGTGCCGCCGGGGATGCTGATGCGGCTGCGGATGCTCATCAGCCACTCGTTGCCGGCCAGCGCGGCGCCGGCCTTGCCCGGGAGCCGGTTCAGGCCGTCGAAGGCCGCGTCGACGCGCGCGATGACCTCCTCGAGCGCGGCCTCCGAAATCGCCGGATTGCCGCGGTAGCCCTGCAGCTGGGTGCGCTGGCGGTCGAGTTCCTTCAGCAGGTCGGACTTCAGGTCGGCGCGCGCGGCGACGTCCATCACCTCGAACATCGTCGCGAGCGCGAAGTGGTGGTCGATCGGCGTGTCGCGCGCCACCAGCTGCCCGAGGCGGTCGAACAGATGTTCGAGCCGCAGCATCGTGCGGATGCCCTCGTTGAACGGGTATTCGTAAAGGACCACGGCGGATCTTCAACGGCGGGCCGCCCGACGGGCGCCGCGCACGCCGTGGATTCTTTCACAGCACGGTCGTGCTCCAGTGCGCCCACAGCGCGTCGACCTCGGCGTGAAGGGCATCGAGCGGCAGGCCGTCGTTGTGGATCACGGCGTCGGCGATGGCGCGGCGGCACGCGCGCGGCGTCTGCTGCGCGATCACGCGGCGCACCTCGTCGGCGCTCCAGCCGGAGCGCCGCACGACGCGCTCGACCTGCGTCGACTCCGCGCAGTCGACGACGAGCACGCGTTGCACGCGGGCACGCCAGTGCGCCGATTCGGCCAGCAGCGGCACGTCGAACACGACCGGCACCGCGCCGGCGGCGTCGGCGCGGCGCAGTGCCTCGACGGCGATCATCGGGTGCAGGATGCCCTCGAGCCGGCGTCGGGCGGCGGCGTCGGCGAACACGTGGGCGCGCATGAAGGCGCGGTCGAGGGCGCCGTCGGCGGCGATCGCCCGCGCGCCGAAGGCGTCGCGCAGCGCCTCGATGGCCGCGCCGCCGGCGGCGGTCAGCTCGCGGGCGATCGCGTCGGTGTCGACGACTGCGGCGCCGAGTGCCGCGAGCCGGGCAGCCACGGTGCTCTTGCCGCTGCCGATGCCGCCGGTCAGTCCGATGCGCATCGCCGGCGGCGTGCCGCGCTCAGGCCCAGCCGATCCAGCCGCGCACCGTATCGGCACCGGCCAGCATCACGACCAGGCCGGCACCGGCCAGGAAGGGGCCGAACGGCACGTAGCGCCCTTCGCGCAGCGCCGCCGACAGCTTCATCGCGACGCCGACGACGGCACCGATCACCGAGGCCATCAGCAGGATCGGCACGATCATCTGCCAGCCCAGCCACGCTCCGAGCGCGGCGAGCAGCTTGAAGTCGCCGTAGCCCATGCCCTCCTTGCCGGTGGTCAGCTTGAACAGCCAGTACACCGACCACAGCGACAGGTACCCGGCCGCGGCGCCCCACAGCGCGTCGGCCAGCGGCAGCGTCCAGCCGAACGCCGCCGCGAGCAGCCCGGCCCACAGCAGCGGCAGCGTCAGCGCGTCGGGTAGCACCGTGGTGTCCCAGTCGATGGCCGCCAGCGCGACCAGCGCCGCGGCGGCGGCGCACCACAGCAGGGCGACCGGCTGCGCCCCGAAGCGCCAGCCGATGCCGGCGAACAGCAGCGCGGTCAGCAGCTCGACGAGCGGGTAGCGCGCCGAGATGCGCGCGCCGCACTGCGCACAGCGGCCCTTGAGCCGCAGCCAGCCCAGCAGCGGGATGTTCTCGTGCCACGCAATCGCGTGCCCGCACGACGGGCAGCGCGAGCGCGGCGTCGCGATGCCCAGCCGCGGCAGCGCGTCGAGCGACGTCGACAGCGTCTTGGCCGTCTGCGCCAGCGCCGGCGGCACGGCGGCCGCCTCGCGCGCCCCGAACACGCGGCGCCACGACTCGGCGTCGGCGAGCTGGTGGGCGACGTCGGCCCACCACTGTCGCTCGAGCATCAGCGGCAGGCGGTGGATCACGACGTTGAGGAAGCTGCCGATGACGAGCCCGAAGACGGCGAGCGTCGCCGGGTGCAGCAGCAGGTCCAGCGGCACGCCGCCGACGGCGCTCATCGCGTCAGACCACCGAGCCGAGCTTGAAGATCGGCAGGTACATCGACACCACGATGCCGCCGATCAGCACGCCGAGCACGACGATGATGAACGGCTCCATCAGGCTCGACAGGCCCTTGACCATCTCGTCGACCTCTTCCTCGTAGAACTCGGCGGCCTTGCTCAGCATGTGGTCGAGCGAGCCCGACTCCTCGCCGATCGCGCTCATCTGCAGCACCATGTTCGGGAACACGCCGGTGGCCTGCATCGACGTCGTCAGCGCCGAGCCGGTGGACACGTCCTTCTGGATCTTCTCGGTGGCCTCGGCGAACACCGCGTTGCCCGACGCGCCGCCGACCGAGTCGAGCGCCTCGACCAGCGGCACGCCGGCAGCGAACATCGTCGCCAGCGTGCGCGTCCAGCGCGCGACGACCGACTTGTAGATCAGGTCGCCGAACACCGGGATCTTCAGCAGCAGCCGGTCCATGAACTTCTGCATCTTCTCGCTGCGCTTCCAGCTCTGCAGGAAGAAGTAGGTGCCGCCGATCAGCACGCCGAAGATGATGTACCAGTACGCGACGAAGAACTCGCTCATCGCGATCACGGCCAGCGTCGGCGCGGGCAGGTCGGCGCCGAACGACGTGAACACGTCCTTGAACGCCGGGATCACGAAGATCATGATCACCGACAGCACGACGAAGGCCACCACCAGCACCGCGATCGGGTAGATCAGCGCCGACTTGATCTTCTGCTTCAGCGCGAGCGTCTTCTCCTCGTACAGCGCCAGCCGTTCGAGCAGCGCCTCGAGGATGCCGCCCGCCTCGCCGGCCTCGACGAGGTTGCAGTACAGCGCGTTGAAGTACATCGGGTGCTTGCGGAACGCCGCCGACAGGCTCGTGCCGGTCTCGACGTCGGCGCGGATGTCGTTGAGCAGCCGCGTCAGTTTCGGGTTCGGGCTGCCACGCGCGACGATGTCGAAGGCCTGCAGCAGCGGCACGCCGGCCTTCATCATCGTGGCCAGCTGGCGCGTGAAGACGGCGATGTCCTTCTGCTTGATCGCCTTGCCGCCGCTCATGCGGCGCTTCTTCACCTTGGTGACGAGCACCCCCTGGCGGCGCAGCATCGCGTTGACCGCGGCCTCGCCGGCCGAGCGGATCTCGCCGCGCAGGATCTTGCCGTTCTTGTCCTTGCCTTCCCACTCGAAGACGAACTCTTTGACGTTCTGTCTCGCGGCTGCCGCAGTCGCCATAAAGCCTCCGGGACGCATCCCCAACGATTCGTTTTCGGCACCGGGGTGCCGCGATTGAGCGCAGTTGTAACCGAATGAGACGCGCGCGCCGGCGCGCGCCGATTCACTCGTTCGTCACCGTGATGACTTCCTCGAGTGTCGTCACACCGGCGCGCACCTTGACCAGACCGGCCTGGCGCAGGTCGCGCACGCCTTCCTTCTGCGCCTGCTGCGCGATGTCCAGCGCCGTGCCCTCCGACAGGATGATGCGCTGGATCGCCTCCGTGATCGGCATCACCTGGTAAAGGCCGACCCGCCCTTTGTAACCGTTGGTGCACGCCGAGCAGCCCACCGCGCGGTACGGGGTCCACGAGCCGTCGAGGTCGGTGTCCTTGAAGCCGGCGCGCAGCAGCGACTCGCGCGGGTACTCGGCGGGTTTCTTGCAGTTCTCGCACAGGCGACGCGCGAGGCGCTGCGCCGTGATCAGCAGCACGCTCGACGCGATGTTGAACGGCGCCACACCCATGTTCAGCAGCCG
Organism: Calidifontimicrobium sp. SYSU G02091; assembly: GCF_022631395.1. Lineage (NCBI taxonomy): Bacteria > Pseudomonadati > Pseudomonadota > Betaproteobacteria > Burkholderiales > Sphaerotilaceae > Azohydromonas > Calidifontimicrobium sp. SYSU G02091. The sequence goes on along the minus strand of NZ_JALBGB010000017.1, from coordinate 34,769 downwards.
CGTCAACGTCGTCGGCGCGTCGTTGGTGTGCAGCGTGCTCATCACGAGGTGGCCGGTCTGCGCGGCCTTGATCGCGATGTCGGCCGTCTCGAGGTCGCGGATCTCGCCGACCATGATCACGTCCGGGTCCTGGCGCAGGAACGACTTCAGCGCCGCGGCGAAGGTCAGCCCGGCCTTCTCGTTGACGTTGACCTGGTTGATGCCCGGCAGGTTGATTTCAGCCGGATCCTCGACCGTCGAGATGTTGACGCCGGGCTGGTTCAGGATGTTCAGGCACGTGTACAGCGACACCGTCTTGCCCGAGCCCGTCGGGCCGGTCACGAGGATCATGCCGTACGGGCGGTGGATCGCCGCGAGCAGGCGCTCCTTCTCGACCTTCTCGTAGCCCAGCGCGTCGATGCCCAGCTTCGCGCTCGACGGGTCGAGGATGCGGATCACGATCTTCTCGCCGAACAGCGTCGGCAGCGTCGAGACGCGGAAGTCGATCGCCTTGTTGCCGAACTTGAGCTTCATGCGGCCGTCCTGCGGCACGCGCTTCTCGGCGATGTCCAGCCGGCTGATGACCTTGATGCGCGACGCGAGCTTGTCCTTGATCGCCACCGGCGGCTGCGTGATCTCGCGCAGCTCGCCGTCGATGCGAAAGCGCACGCGGTAGTGGTACTCGTAGGGCTCGAAGTGCAGGTCCGACGCGCGCATGTTGATCGCGTCGATCAGCATCTTCTGCAGGAACTTGACGACCGGCGCGTCCTCGACCTCGGCGGCGACGTCGGTACCCTCGGCCTCGGCGCCGGTGTCCTCGGCGACGTCGAACTCGAAATCCATCGACGCCAGCGACTCGAGCGCCTCGTTGGCGCTCTGGCCTTGGGCGTCGCGCAGTCGCGCGAGCTTGTCGTACTCGACGATCACCCACTCGGGCTGCAGCTGGGTCGCGAACTTGATGCGCTCGACTGCCTCCTGATCCGTCGGGTCGGCGCCACCGATGAACAGGCGGTTGCCGCGCTTGCCGAGCACCGCGATCTGGTACTGCGCGGCGAGCTTGGGCTCGACGATGCCGCGGGGCAACTTCTCGGCGTCGACCGCGTCGAGGTCGAGCAGCGGCAGCGCCAATGCCGACGCCAGCGTGTGGGCGAGGTCCGGTGGCGAGACGGCGCCGGCGGCGATGACGGCCGACACGAAGCTCGAGCGCCGCTCTTTGGCCGACTGCGCCAGTGCCTCGGCCGACTTGGCGCTCAGCTTGCCGGCGTGCACCAGTACGCGCGCGACCCCCGACAGGGTCGAAGACGCGGCTTCAACGACGGTCTCCGAGGCCAAATGCCCCCCCCTTGCAATCAGGTTCGACGAGCGGCCGATGATAGACGTCGTCGCCGGCAGCGCGGGTCGAAAAGGGGGGGAATCACGGCGCCATTAACGGCATGTTTCCCGTTTGCTCGACTTCGGGGGTGGCAAAGGCACCGACCGCGAGGGTGAATCGCGGTCGGAATCGGTTGGATCTGGAATCCGCGCGACGCTGCACGCCACTCACGCGGTGCGTTGAGAGGAAATTCTGGTCGGGGTGAGTGGATTCGAACCACCGGCCTCTACGTCCCGAACGTAGCGCTCTACCAGGCTAAGCTACACCCCGAGTCGCGCGCCTGCCACCAGTGCGGCCGGCTCGCGCTCGCCATCCGCGATCGACTCTCCGTCAGGAAGAGCGATCGACCGAGCGAGCCGCGTATTCTAGCAAAGCTTCGCGCTCTGGCGACGGCGGCAGGACCCGCAAGCAGTCGGCGGCGGCTCGTGCCTCGCGGCGGGCCGCGTCTCGCGTGGCTTCGACGGCACCCGTCTGGCGCACGATGCGCACGATGTCGTCGAGGCGCTCGACCTCGCCGCGTTCGATGGCGCCGCGGATCAGGGCGCGGTCGTCGTCGGCCGCGCGCTCCATCGCCACCAGCAGCGGCAGCGTGGGCTTGCCCTCGCGCAGGTCGTCGCCGACGTTCTTGCCGAGCGCGCGCGGGTCGCCGTCGTAGTCGAGGAGGTCGTCGACGAGCTGGAACGCCGTGCCGAGCGCGCGCCCGTAGGCGGCGCAGTGGTCCTCGACCTGTGCAGGGGCCTCGGCGAGCACGGCGCCGAGGCGCGCGCTCGCTTCGAACAGCTTGGCCGTCTTGAACCGGATCACGCGCAGGTACTCGTCGACCGCGAGGTCCGGGTCGTGCATGTTCATCAGCTGCAGCACTTCGCCTTCGGCGATCACGTTGGTGGCGTCGGCGAGCACGTCGAGCACGCGCATGCGGTTGACCGACACCATCATCTGGAACGCGCGCGAGTACAGGAAGTCGCCCACCAGCACGCTGGCTGCGTTGCCGAACATCTCGTTGGCGGTCGCGCGCCCGCGGCGCATGGACGACTCGTCGACGACGTCGTCGTGCAGCAGCGTCGCGGTGTGGATGAACTCGACGACCGCGGCCAGCGTGTGCCGCTCGGGGCCGTGGAAGCCGAGCGCGCGCGCGAACAGCAGCAGCAGCCGGGGTCGGATGCGCTTCCCACCGGCGCCGATGATGTAATGCCCGATCTGGTTGACCAGTGCGACGTCGGAGCGCAGCCGCTCGCGGATCACGCCGTCGACGATCGCCATGTCCTCCGCGATCAGGTCCGCATCGGCGGGCCCGTTGACGGTGGAGGGTGCGGCAGTGCTCATCGCGGCGGCAGATGGCCTGAATTATAGGAACCGGGCCGGGAGGCACCCGGCGGTCGTCGCAACTGGCTTGCCGGCGCTTCGCTTTCATGGCTACAATAGCCGGTTCTCGCGCTCCTGGAGGGGCGTGGACAACGTCAGCAGAAGCCCGCGTGCGTGGGCATGGCAGTGGGGTGCGGTGGGCTTCGCGCGGCGCGCCGACTGGGCGCGGCCGGCGCTGAAGTGGCAGAAAGGGCCGGCCGTGCGCGGCGTGGTGTCGATCTGCCCGGGCGGTGTAATCGAAGAGGTGTCTGATATGTACGCGGTCATCAAAACCGGCGGCAAGCAGTACAAAGTGGCAGCCGGCGACAAGATCAGGGTTGAACAGCTGCCGGCCGAAGTGGGGCAGGAAGTCGTGTTCGACCAGGTGCTGGCGGTGGGCAACGGTGCCGACCTGAAGGTGGGCACGCCGCTGGTCGGCGGTGCCACCGTCAAGGCCACGGTCGTCGCCCATGGCAAGCACGACAAGGTGCGCATCTTCAAGATGCGCCGCCGCAAGCACTATCAGAAGCGGCAGGGTCACCGTCAAACGTACACCGAACTGCAGATCGGTGCACTGAGCGTCTGAAGCGGGGAAGTTGAACCATGGCACAGAAAAAGGGTGGCGGCTCGACCCGTAACGGCCGCGATTCGAAGCCGAAGATGCTCGGCGTCAAGGTGTTCGGCGGGCAGACCGTGCCGGCCGGCTCGATCATCGTGCGCCAGCGCGGCACCAAGTTCCACGCCGGCGACAACGTCGGCGTCGGTCGCGACCACACGCTGTTCGCCCTCGTCGATGGCCAGGTGTCGTTCGCCGTCAAGGGCCCGCACAACCGGCACACCGTCAGCGTGACGCCGCTCTGAGCGCGGGTTCGACCGCGGCGCCAGAAGCCCCGGCACGCCGGGGCTTCTTGTTTTCGAGCGCCGCTACCATCTCATCACCATGAAGTTCGTCGACGAAGCCACGATCGAGGTTGCCGCCGGGCACGGCGGTGCCGGCTGCGTGAGCTTCCGGCGCGAGAAGTTCATCCCGTTCGGCGGTCCCAACGGCGGTGACGGCGGGCGCGGCGGCAGCGTCTATGCGGTGGCCGACCGCAACCTCAATACGCTGATCGATTACCGCTATGCGCGTCGCCACGAGGCCGGCAACGGCGAGCCCGGTCGAGGCTCGGACCAGTTCGGTGCGGCTGGTCACGACGTCGTGCTGCGCATGCCGGTCGGCACGATCATCACCGATCTCGACCGCAACGAAGTGATCGCCGAACTGCTCGTGCCCGGCGAGAAGGTACTGCTCGCCAAGGGCGGCGACGGCGGCTTCGGCAACCTGCACTTCAAGAGCAGCACCAACCGCGCGCCACGGCAGAAGACGCCCGGCTGGCCGGGCGAGTCGAAGCGGCTGCGGCTCGAACTGCGCGTGCTCGCCGACGTCGGGCTGCTCGGCATGCCCAACGCCGGCAAGTCGACGCTGATCGCGGCGATCTCGAACGCACGCCCGAAGATCGCCGACTACCCCTTCACGACGCTGTACCCGAACCTCGGCGTCGTGCGTGTCGGGCCCGAGCAGAGTTTCGTCGTCGCCGACATCCCCGGCCTGATCGAGGGGGCCAGCGAGGGTGCGGGGCTCGGCCACCAGTTCCTGCGTCACCTGCAGCGCACGCGGCTGCTGCTGCACCTGGTCGACATCGCGCCGTTCGATGAGGCGGTCGATCCGGTCGCGCAGGCGCGGGCGATCGTCGCCGAGCTGAAGAAGTACGACCCGGCGCTGGCCGCCAAGCCGCGCTGGATCGTGCTGACCAAGCTGGACCTGGTGCCCGAGGACGAGCGCGAGCGCCGCGTCAAGGAGTTCGTGCGCCGCCTGCGCTGGAAGGGGCCGGTGTTCGCGATCTCGGCGCTGACACGCCAGGGCCTCGAGCCGCTGGTGCATGCGGTTTGGGCCCACCTGGCGGTCCAGCAGCGTGACGACGTCGACACGAGCGACCCGCGTTTCGGCACGCCCGTCGCGCCGGAGGTCCACCGTGGCTGAGGTGCTCAAGAACGCACGACGCATCGTCGTCAAGGTCGGCTCGAGCCTGGTGACCAACGAGGGTCGCGGCGTCGACGCGCAGGCGATCGGCAACTGGTGCCGCCAGCTCGCGGCGCTGGCTGCGCAGGGCCGTGAAGTCGTCATGGTGTCCAGCGGCGCGATTGCCGAAGGCATGAAGCGCCTGGGCTGGCGTGAGCGGCCGAAGGAGATCCACGAGCTGCAGGCCGCCGCCGCCGTCGGCCAGATGGGCTTGGCGCAGATGTACGAGACGCACCTGCGCGCGCACGGCATGGGCAGCGCGCAGGTGCTGCTGACGCACGCCGACCTGTCGGACCGCGAGCGCTACCTCAACGCCCGCTCGACGCTGCTGACGCTGCTCGAGCTGCGCGTGATCCCGGTGATCAACGAGAACGACACCGTCGTCACCGACGAGATCAAGGTCGGCGACAACGACACGCTCGGTGCGCTGGTAGCCAACCTGATCGAGGCCGACGCACTCGTGATCCTGACCGACCAGCGCGGCCTGTACTCCGCCGATCCACGCAGGGACCCGAACGCCCGCTTCATCGACGAGGCGCGCGCTGGCGACCCCGAACTCGAGCGCATGGCCGGCGGCGCTGGCAGCGCGATCGGCCGCGGCGGCATGCTGACCAAGGTGCTGGCAGCCAAGCGCGCCGCCGGCAGCGGCGCGAGCACCGTGATCGCGTGGGGGCGCGAGCCCGACGTGCTGCTGCGGCTGGCCGCCGGCGAGGCGATCGGCACCGCGCTGGTGGCCGGCACGGCGAAGTACGCCGCGCGCAAGCAGTGGATGGTGGACCACCTGCAGTTGCGCGGCGCGGTGACGGTCGACGACGGCGCGGTGCGCAAACTGCGCGACGACGGCAAGAGCCTGCTGCCGATCGGCGTCGTCGACGTGAGCGGCGAATTCCAGCGCGGCGACGTCATCGCGATCCGCGACGGTCAGGGGCGCGAGATCGCGCGCGGCCTGTCCAACTACTCGAGCGCCGAGGCGCGGCTGATCATGCGCAAACCGTCATCGCAGATCGAGGCCGCGCTGGGCTATACCAACGAGCCCGAACTCGTGCACCGCACGAACCTCGTGCTGATGGGCTGAGCGGCTTCAGCCGCGCGTGGGCGTGTCGGGGGCCGCCGGCGTCGCTGCCACGGCGTCGTCGCCGTGGCGCGCCGCCCGCATGCCCGAGCGCAGGTAGCGGTTGTGGACGTTGCCGCGCGGCACGTAGCGCGCGAGTTCGGTCAGCGCCATCTGGTAGACGTCGCGCTTGAAGTCGATCACGACGTCCAGCGGCACCCAGTAGTCGTTCCAGCGCCAGGCGTCGAATTCCGGGTGGTCGGTGGCGCGCAGGTTCATGTCGCTGTCGCGGCCGATGAGTTTGAGCAGGAACCAGATCTGCTTCTGGCCGCGGTAGTGACCGCGCGCCTCCTTGCGGATGTAGTGTTCGGGCACTTCGTAGCGCAGCCAGTCGCGCGTGCGCGCGAGGATCTTGACGTGCTCGGGCCGCAGCCCGATTTCCTCGTGCAGTTCGCGGTACATCGCCTGCTCGGGCGTTTCGCCGTGCTTGATGCCGCCCTGCGGGAACTGCCACGAGTGCGTGCGCAGCCGCTTGCCCCAGAACACCTGGTTGCGCGAGTTGAGCAGGATGATGCCGACGTTGGGCCTGAAGCCTTCCCGGTCGAGCATAATCAACCTCGAAGATCCAATTGAACCCATTATTGCACCGGGCCGGTGCGAAGCGGCATTGCTCGCTTACCCGCACGGCCGAGCTTTCGGTGCCGCGCCGCCTGCGCGCTCGCCCGCCAAGACCATGAAAGCCACGCAGTTCTTCATCGCCACGCTCAAGGAGGCGCCGGCCGACGCCGAAGTCGTCAGCCACAAGCTGATGGTGCGTGCCGGCATGATCAAGCGGCTGGGCGCCGGCATCTACAACTACATGCCGATGGGCCTGCGCGTGATCCGCAAGATCGAGGCGATCATCCGCGACGAGATGAACCGCGCCGGGGCGATCGAACTGCTGATGCCCGTCGTGCAGCCGGCCGAGCTATGGCAGGAGACCGGCCGCTTCGACAAGATGGGCCCCGAGCTGCTGCGTGTGAAGGACCGCCACGGGCGCGACTTCGTGATCCAGCCCACCAGCGAGGAAGTCATCACCGACATCGCGCGGCAGGAGCTGCGCAGCTACAAGCAGCTGCCGAAGAATTTCTATCACATCCAGACCAAGTTCCGCGACGAGCGCCGCCCGCGCTTCGGCGTGATGCGCGGGCGCGAGTTCACGATGAAAGACGCGTACTCGTTCGACCGCGACGCCGCATCGGCCGCCAAGAGCTACGACGCGATGTACAAGGCCTACTGCGCGATCTTCGACCGCATCGGGCTGACGTACCGGGCGGTCGCGGCCGACACCGGCGCGATCGGCGGCGACCTGTCGCACGAGTTCCAGGTCATCGCCGACACCGGCGAGGACGCGCTCGTCTACTGCCCCGACAGCGACTACGCCGCCAACATCGAGCTCGCCGAGGCCCTGCCGCTGCTCGCACACCGCGCGGCGCCGAAGCACGCACTCGCCAAGACGCCCACGCCCGACCGCAGCACCTGCGAGGACGTCGCCGAGCTGCTCGGCATCCCGCTCGCGCACACCGTGAAGTCGCTCGTGCTCGCCACCGACGAGAAGAACGCCGACGGTGACGTCGTCAAGACGACGATCTGGCTGCTGCTCGTGCGCGGCGACCACCAGCTCAACGAGGTCAAGGCCGGCAAGGTCGAGGGCCTGAAAAGCGGGTTCCGCTTCGCGACGGTGGCCGAGATCGAGGAGCACTTCGGCTGCGAGCCGGGCTACCTCGGCCCGATCGGCACCGTCAAGCCGGTCAAGGTCGTCGCCGACCGCACGGTCGCGCTGATGAGCGACTTCGTCTGCGGCGCCAACGAGGCCGACTTCCACTACACCGGCGTCAACTGGGGCCGCGACCTGCCCGAGCCCGACGTCGTCGCCGACATCCGCAACGTCGTCGAAGGTGACCCGTCGCCCGACGGCAAGGGAAAGCTCGCGATCCAGCGCGGCATCGAGGTCGGCCACGTGTTCTACCTCGGCACCAAGTACAGCCGCGCGATGGGCGCGACCTACCTCGACGAGTCCGGCAAGCCGCAGCTGATGGAGATGGGCTGCTACGGCATCGGCGTCACACGCATCCTCGGCGCCGCGATCGAGCAGGGCCACGACGAGCGCGGCATCGTCTGGCCCGACGCGATCGCGCCGTTCACCGTAGTGATCTGCCCGATCGGCTACGACCGCAACGCCGACGTCAAGGCGGCCGCCGACCGCCTGCACGACGAACTGGCCGCCGCCGGCATCGACGTAATGCTCGACGACCGTGGCGAGCGCCCTGGCGCGATGTTCGCCGACTGGGAGCTGATCGGCGTACCGCACCGCGTCGTGATTTCCGACCGGGGTTTGAAGGACGGCCGGCTCGAGTACCAGGGTCGGCGCGACACGCAGCCGACCAAGGTGCCGGTGGCCGACATCGCGGCCTTCGTGAAGGGCCGCATCCGGGCGTGAAGCCCGCGCGGGTGCGGGGTGTGAGGCGCCGCGCGCTGCTCGCCGCCACGCTGGCCGCACCCTGGCGCGCGGTGCGCGCCGGTGCGCAGATCGAGGAGCCGCTGGCCGACTCGGTGCGCTCGGCGCTGTCGGCGGCGGTGGCCGAATCGGCGCCGCCGCGGCCGACCTTCGCGACGATCGAGCAGCGCCTCGACTACCTGCGCTGGCTCGCCGACATGAGCGAGCGGCTCAAGCCCCGCAAGGCGGACCGCCACGCCCGCATCGACTTCCTCGAGACCGTGTGGTACGAGAGCCGGCGCGCCGGGCTCGAGACGGCGCTCGTGCTCGGTCTGATCCAGGTCGAGAGCGGCTTTCGCAAGTACGCGATCAGCAGCGCCGGCGCACGCGGCTACATGCAGGTGATGCCGTTCTGGGCGCGGCTGATCGGCGACGGCGACGCCTCGCGCCTGTTCCACCTGCAGACCAACCTGCGCTTCGGCTGCGTGATCCTGCGCCACTACCTCGACCGCGAGCGCGGCGACCTGTTCATGGCACTGGGCCGCTACAACGGCAGCCGCGGCCGCGCCGAGTACCCGAACGCCGTGTTCGCGGCGCGCAAGCGCTGGTTGCACGACGCCGCAGGCTGAGGCGGCCGTCGCATCGCACCACGCCTGCCGATGCGCGCGCGGCGGCGTGCCGGCGCCGTGCCGCCGGGCCTGTTCAGGCCGACGGCTCGCGCGGCGGGCGGCTCACTGCGCGGTGCCGAGCACCTGCTGCAGTTCGCCGCTCTGGTACATCTCCATCATGATGTCGGAGCCGCCGATGAACTCGCCGTTGACGTACAGCTGCGGGATCGTCGGCCAGTTCGCGTATTCCTTGATGCCCTGGCGAATCGCCTCGTCCTCGAGCACGTTGACGGTGGTCAGATCGTCGACACCGCAGGCCTTGAGGATCTGCACCGCGCGGCCCGAGAAACCGCACATCGGGAACTGCGCCGTGCCCTTCATGAACAGCACGACGCGGTGGGACTTGACGAGCTGGTCGATGCGCTGCTGGACGTCGTTCATGGTCAATCGTGTGGTGGATCGGCGAAGGCTGCACTTTACCCGCGGGCCGCATCGGCCGTCGGGGCGCGCGCGATGGCCCTGATCGCGTGAGCAGCGCCCGCGCCGCCGTCGACGCGGCGCGTCAGAACGAATAAGTCACGCCCAGCTGCAGTGTCGGCGCCAGGCGCAGCTCGCGCACGACGTCGTCGTACGCGCTGCCGTCGGCACCCGCAGCCTTCCAGCGCAACCCGCTGCCGTGACCGCCCCAGCCCAGGTCGGCGGTGACGCCCCAGCCGACGCGCGGCCACACGCCGGTGAAGCCCACGCCGACGTAGGGCAGTGCGCCCCACGCCGTCTCGGCACTCGGAGCCGGCAGCACCGCGCGTGGCGGCCACGCGAGGCCCGCACCGGCGCGGTCCGCCGGCGCCGCGCCCCGCGCAAACGTCAGCGCGCTGGTCGCGCGCAGGCCACCGGCGAACTCGCCGCTGGCGCTGCGCAGGCCGAGCAGGTAATAGTCACCAACGATGCGCAGCCCCGACGTGGACGGCACGTCGTGCCACAGCCCGGGTGCGCCGAGCCACTGGGCGCGCAGCTGCCAGCGCGGCCAAGGCGTGTCGTCGGGGGCCACGAGTCCGTTCTGGGCGGCCGCCGTGCCGGCGGCCAGCGTGCACAAGGCGGCACACAGCACTCGAAACATGTTCATCGTCGACTCCTTCGCCACCCGGCTGCTCGCGCGGGGTGGCGTACACCCATGGGTCCACGCCGTCGTCAGGTGCACTGTACGCCGCCCCACTCGCCGGCGGGTTACCGGCTCGCACCGGCGCGTGCCGGCTGCGGGATTTCGCACGCCGTGCCATGACCCCATCGCCCGCCGGTGCAACGCTCGTGTCCGGCGAGGTCGCGTCGCGTCGCCACGGCGTCGAAGCCCGCCGCCGCGAGCATCCGGCGCACCGCGTCGGCCTGGTCGTGGCCATGTTCCAGCAGCAGCCAGGCGCCGCGGCACAGGTGAGCGCTCGCTCCTTCGACGATCGCGCGCAGCGCTGCGAGACCGTCGACGCCGGGGCTCAGCGCCTGCAGCGGCTCGTGACGCAGTGCCGGCAGGTGCGGGTCGGCCGCCGCGATGTAGGGCGGGTTGGCCACTGCGAGGTCGACCGCGGGCGCGCCGACCGGCTGCCACCAGTCGCCGAGCAGCCACTGCACCGGCAGCCCGAGCCGTTCGCCGTTGGCGCGCGCGACGGCCAGCGCGTCGGCGCTCGCGTCGACGGCGCGCACGACCGCGCGTGGACAGCCGTGCGCGACGGCCAGCGCGATCGCGCCGCTGCCGGTGCCGAGATCGACCACCTGCGGCGCGGGCAGCGCCGCCAACTCGCCGGCCAGCAGCTCGAGTGCCCAATCGGCGAGCGTCTCGGTGTCGGGCCGCGGGTCGAGAACGGCCGGCGTCACGCGCAGCGCGAGGCCGTGGAACTCGTGCCAGCCGGTCAGGTAGGCCAGCGGCACACCATCGGCACGCCGCTGCAGGTCGGCGCGCACCGCCTGCGCCGTCGCCGTGTCGAGTACGTCGTCGCCATGGGCGATCACCCAGCTGCGCGATTGCTGCAGCCGGTGCGCGATCAGCAGCTGCGCGTCGAGGCGGTCGACGCCGAGCGCGTGCGCCTGCGCCAGTATCGCGTCGACGGTGAGCGCGGGCTCGCTCACGGGGGTCCGTCGCGCTGCCCGCTCTCGAGCGCGGCGAGCTGCTCGGCCGCGCGCGCGGCGCGCAGCGCGCCGATCACGTCGTCGAGGTCGCCGTCCATCACCTGGCCGAGCTTGTACAGCGTCAGGTTGATGCGGTGGTCGGTCAGCCGCCCTTGCGGGAAGTTGTAGGTGCGGATGCGGTCGCTGCGGTCGCCGCTGCCGACCAGGCTCTTGCGCGTCGCGGCTTCCTTCGCGTCGCGCTCGGCGCGCTCGCGCTCGCGCAGCCGCGCCGCGAGCACCGCCATCGCCTTGGCCTTGTTGCGGTGCTGGCTGCGGTCGTCCTGGCACTCGGCGACGATGCCGGTGGGCAGGTGCGTGATGCGGATCGCGCTGTCGGTCTTGTTGACGTGCTGGCCGCCGGCACCGCTGGCGCGGAACGTGTCGATGCGCAAGTCGGCCGGATTGATCTGGACGTCTTCGGCTTCGTCGGGCTCGGGCAGCACGGCCACCGTGCACGCGCTCGTGTGGATGCGGCCCTGGCTCTCGGTCGCGGGCACGCGCTGCACGCGGTGGCCGCCCGACTCGAAGCGCAGCTTGCCGTAGGCGCCTTCGCCTTCGACGCGCAGCACGAGCTCCTTGTAGCCGCCGAGCTCCGACGGGCTCGCGCTCATCACCTCGGTGTGCCAGCCTTGCCGCTCGCAGTAGCGCAGGTACATGCGCGCGAGGTCGCCGGCGAACAGCGCCGACTCGTCGCCGCCGGTGCCGGCGCGGATCTCGACGAAGGCGTTGCGCGCGTCGTCGGGGTCCTTTGGCACCAGCGCGGCCTGCAATTCGGCCTGCAGCCGCTCGAGGTCAGCCTGCGCCTCGTCGATTTCCTCGCGTGCCATCGCCGCCATCTCGGCGTCGTCGGCCGACTGCGCGAGCAGCTCGCGCGCCGCGGCGAGGTCGCGCTCGCGCCGTTCATAGGCGCGAAAGCGCGCGACGACGTCGGCCACCTCGGCCTGCTCGCGGCTGAGCGCGCGCCAGCGCGCGATGTCGGCCGTCACGCGCGGGTCGGCAAGGCTGGCGTCGAGCTCGACCAGCCGCATCGCGAGGCGCTCGAACTGGTGACGGAAGCGTTCGTTCATCGACGGAGCGCGCGGGCGCGGCCGCGCCGGGCTGGTACGGCCCGGGCGCAGCGGCGCGGCTAGCGGTGGTGGCCGTCGGCGTGCCGGCCGTGGCGCAGGAACAGGCGCGAGACGGTGTCGGCGACCTGTTCGCGCTGTTCGCCGTCGGCGGCGTGGAGCTCGGCGTAGGCGCCGTGCAGCAGCTTGTGCGTCAGCCCGCGGCTGAGCGCGTCGAGGACGGCGTCGACGCTCTCGCCGCGCGCGAGCATCCGGCGCGCGCGCGCCAGTTCGATCTCGCGCCAGTCGTCGGCCTGGCGGTTGATCGCCTGGATCAGCGGCACGCTGGCGCGCTGGTCGAGCCAGTGCACGAAGCTCTGCACACCGGCGTCGATGATCGCCTCGGCCTGCGCGACGGCGGCCTGGCGCTTCTCGCCGGCGGTCTGCACCAGCGTCGACAAGTCGTCGACGGTGTAGAGGTAGACGTCGGACAGGCCGCCGACCTCGGGCTCGATGTCGCGCGGCACCGCGAGGTCGACCATGAACATCGGGCGGTGACGGCGTGCCTTCAGCGCGCGCTCGACCGCGCCGAGTCCGATGATCGGCAGCGTGCTCGCGGTGCACGAGACAACGGCGTCGAACTCGTGCAGCCGCTGCGGCAGGTCCGCCAGCCGCAGCGCCTGCGCACCGAAGCGTCCGGCGAGCTTCTCGCCGCGCTCGAGCGTGCGGTTGGCCACCGCCATCAGCTTCGGCTCGCGCGCGGCGAAGTGCGTCGCGACCAGCTCGATCATCTCGCCGGCGCCGACGAACAGCACCTTGACCTCGCGCAGGTCCTCGAACAGCTGCGACGCCAGCCGCACCGCGGCGGCGGCCATGCTGATCGAGTGCGCGCCGATCTCGGTCGACGTACGCACCTCCTTGGCGACCGAGAACGAGCGCTGGAACAGCTGGTGCAGCGTCGTGCCGAGCGTGCCGGCCTCGTCGGCGCCGCGCACGGCCTGCTTCATCTGGCCGAGGATCTGCGGCTCGCCGAGCACCATCGAGTCGAGCCCGGCGGCGACGCGGAACGCGTGCCGCGCCGCGGCGCGGTCTTCCATCACGTAGGTGTGCGACTGCAGCTGCGCGGCGCTGACGCCGCCTTGCTCGGCCAGCCAGCCCAGCGCCGGCGTGACCAGGTCGCGCACGGCGTCGGGCCGCGCCGCGACGTACAGCTCGGTGCGGTTGCAGGTGGACACCAGCGCCGCCTCGGGCATCGCGCGCTGCAGCCGTTCGCGGAATCCGCGCAGCACCGGCGGCAGCTGCTCGGGCGCGAACGCGAAACGGCCACGCAAGTCCAGCGGCGCGGTCGTGTGGTTCAGCCCCAGCGCGAAGACGCTCATGACGTAATTGTAAGATTCGGCGCTCGTCGACCCTCAGGCGAATCCCGATGGTGCCGACCGGCCGGGGCGCCGAGCTTGATCGGCGTCAAGTCCACGCAGCGCGAGCGGCCGGCTGACGGTCCGACGGCTGACGGTTTGACAGTCGCACGATGGGTCCGCTCGACGCCTTGTGGCACCTGGCCAATTTCTTCGCCCCGGCGTTATTCGTCGGCGCGACGGCGGCCGCCGTCGCCAAGCTGGTGTGGCGACGCGAACTCGCCGCCGTCGGCTGGACGCGGCTCGCGCTGTGGGCGGCCGCCGCCGGTGCTGCCGTGCTGGTCGGCGGGCTGGTCGGCTTCGGGCGTGACGGCAAGATGGCGACGTACGGCCTGATGGTCGGCGCTTGCGCGCTCGCGCTGTGGTGGTCGGGCTTCGTGCGCCGGCGCTGAGGCCGTGTCGGCCTACGCCGCGAGCGCGTCGGCGTCGCGCACGGCGACCTCGCCGCGCAGCGAGTGCGGCAACGCCTGCGTGATGCGCACGTCGATCATCCGGCCGACGAGGCGGCCGGCGTGCGGGCCGCCGTCGAAGTTGACGATGCGGTTGCACTCGGTGCGCCCCATCAGTTCGGCCGGGTTCTTCTTCGACGGCCCCTCGACGAGGATGCGCTGCACCGTGCCGACGCGGCTCGCGCTGATGCGCTGCACGTTCGCTTCCAGCGCGGCCTGCAGCCGCTGCAGCCGCGCGAGCTTGACCTCGTGCGGCGTGTCGTCGGGCAGGTTCGCTGCCGGCGTGCCCGGGCGCGGGCTGAAGACGAAGCTGAAGCTCGCGTCGAAGCCGACGTCGTCGACGAGCTTCATCAGCTGCTCGAAGTCGTCGTCGCTCTCGCCGGGGAAACCGACGATGAAGTCGCTCGACACGCTGATGTCCGGGCGCACCGCGCGCAGCCGGCGGATCGTGCTCTTGTACTGCAGCGCCGTGTAGCCGCGCTTCATCGCCGCGAGGATGCGGTCGCTGCCGTGCTGCACCGGCAGGTGCACGTGGTTGACGAGCTGCGGCAGCTTCGCGTAGGCGTCGATCAGCCGCTGGGTGAACTCGTTGGGGTGGCTCGTCGTGTAGCGGATGCGCTCGATGCCGGGAATCTCGGCGACGTACTCGAGCAGCAGCGCGAAGTCGGCGATCTCGCCGCTGTCGCCCATCGTCCCGCGGTAGGCATTGACGTTCTGCCCGAGCAGCGTCACCTCCCTGACGCCCTGGTCGGCGAGGCCGGCGACTTCGGTCAGCACGTCGTCGAACGGGCGGCTGACTTCCTCGCCGCGCGTGTACGGCACGACGCAGTAGCTGCAGTACTTGCTGCAGCCTTCCATGATCGAGACGAAGGCCGAGGCCCCTTCGACGCGTGCCGGCGGCAGATGGTCGAACTTCTCGATCTCGGGAAAGCTGATGTCGACCTGCGCTCGCTGCTCGCGCCGCCGCGCCTCGATCATCTGCGGCAGGCGGTGCAGCGTCTGCGGTCCGAACACGAGGTCGACGTACGGCGCGCGCGCGACGATCGCTTCGCCTTCCTGGCTCGCGACGCAGCCGCCGACGCCGATCAGCACGCCCTTGCTCTTCAGGTGCTTGACGCGGCCAAGGTCGCTGAACACCTTCTCCTGCGCCTTCTCGCGCACCGAGCAGGTGTTGAACAGGATCAGGTCGGCCTGCTCGGGGTCGTTCGTCGGCTCGTAGCCCTCGGCGGCGCGCAGCACGTCGGCCATCTTGTCCGAGTCGTACTCGTTCATCTGGCAGCCGAAGGTGCGGATGTAGACCTTCTTCGTCGTCATCGCGCGCCCCGTCACGGCCTGGTCCACTTCTGCGCCGCGCGGTCGAACGACCACGCCTGCGCCTGCTGCACGCTCGTCGGCCACGGCTCGTTGGCCAGCTCGTCGGCGCGCAGCAGCCACACGTCCATCAGCAGCCCGGTGGTCGCTTCGACGGTGTAGTGCACGACCCGCTTGTGGCCCGCCAGTGACGCTGGCATGACCAGCAGGTTGTTCTCGCCGCGGATGCGCGCGCCAGGCGCGAGCCGCGCCGGCGCGCCGTTGAGGGTCACGTCGGGCGGCGAGACGAACACGACCTCGCCGCGCAGCGCGGTGGGGGGAAACTCGCGCTTCACTTGTGCGGCGGCGGGCAGCGCCACCGCGATCGCGACGGCGACGGGCAGGACACAGCGGAACATGGTGTGGATCCAGGGGCTGTGAAGACGGCGCGGCCGCGCGAAGCGTGGGGCCGCGATTCGAGGCGCGGATTCTAGGCGGGCCGCGGTGCGCCCGGAGGTGGCGCACAGGCGGTCTGCACACGCCCGCGCAGCCGCTGCCAGTGCGAGCCGCGCCAGTACAGGCGCCGGCACGACGCACATCGCCAGAACGCATCGTGCCGCGCGCGCACGGCCGGCGGCAGCGAGGCGTCCGGTGGCGGTGCGTGCAGCGGCTCGAGCACCGCGTTGCACAGCAGGCAGCGCGGCGCACGCCCGGTGTGCTCGCGCAGGCCATAGCGCAGGCAGACCTCGCGCAGTTGCGCCAGTGGCGCGGTCGCGCGCACGCAGCAGCCGCGCTCGACGTCGCGGCGCATCAGCAGCGCGCGGTCGCGCGTCAGCACGACACGCCGCTCGGCGCGCGCGATCGCGACGAGCGCGGCGTCGTCCCACGCGTTGCGCTGCAGCGTGTCGAAGCCGAGGAAGCGCAGGTAACGCGCGAGCCGCGCGAGGTGCGCGTCGGCGACGAAGCGCGGGTCGTCGGCCGGCGTCGTCGCCGGCGGCACTGCGTCGACGTGCAGGTGCTCGCCGTCGCGCAACCGGTGGTCGAGCCCGGCGACGCGCCCGTCGATGCGCACCGTGCCGACCTCGGTGTGCGGCACGCCGAGCGCCTCGATCGCGTGCTTCGCGGTGGCGCCCTGCGCCGCGTCGTACGCGAACTCGACGCCGCGCCGCGCCGGCGGCAGGAACGCGTCGAGCGCGCGGTCGAAGCGGATGTGCACGTGCGCCATCAGGTCCCGGCCACGGGCGTCGACGCGGCGCTCGTCCCTGGCCCTCGCAGAGCTCGGGCCCTTCGCGCCGTCCAGGCCTGCGCAGGCAGGCCTGGAGCCGCGGCGCTCGCCCCCGGCCCTCGCAGAGCTCGGGCCCTTCGCGCCGTCCAGGCCTGCGCAGGCAGGCCTGGAGCCGCGGCGCTCAGCCTTTCACGCACACGAGCGGCTCGACGCGGGCGACCTTGCGCGCGAGCCCCGCGGCGTCGGCGGCGTCGACGACTTCCGCCACGTCCTTGTACGCCCCCGGCGCCTCCTCGGCGACGCCGCGCGACGACGGGCTGCGGACCAGGATGCCGCGCGCGGCCAGCTCGTCGACGACCTGCCGTCCGTGCCAGCGCTTGAGCGCCTGCTGCCGGCTCATCGCGCGCCCGGCGCCGTGGCACGCCGACGACAGCGCGAGCGACTCCGACTTCGCGGTGCCGGCGAGCACATAGGAGGCGGTGCCCATCGAGCCGCCGATCAGCACCGGCTGGCCGGCGTCGCGCAGCGCCGGCGGCAGGTCGGGGTGGCCGGGGCCGAACGCGCGCGTGGCGCCCTTGCGGTGCACGTACAGCTCGCGCCACTGGCCGTCGACGCGGTGGCGCTCGACCTTGCAGGTGTTGTGCGAGACGTCGTAGAGCACCGGCAGCCGCGCCTTCGGCAGCACGTCGGCGAACACGCCGCGCGTCAGGTGCGTGAGGATCTGGCGGTTCGCGAGCGCGCAGTTGATCGCCGCGCGCATCGCGCCGAGGTAGGCGCGGCCGAGCTCGGACTTCAGTGGCGCGCACGCGAGCTCGCGGTCGGGCAGCACGAGGCCGTGCGCCGGCGCCTGCTCGACCATGCGGCGCAGGAACTCGGTGCCGATCTGGTGGCCGAGGCCGCGCGAGCCGCAGTGGATCATCACGACGACGTCGCCCGCCTTGAGCCCGTAGGCGGCGGCGATCGCGGTGTCGTAGACCTCGGTGACTTCCTGCACCTCGAGGTAGTGGTTGCCGCTGCCGAGCGTGCCCATCTCGTCGCGCTGGCGGCGCTTGGCCTGCTCCGACACCTCGCCGGGCTTGGCGTGCAGCATCTGGCCGTGTTCCTCGACGCGCTCGAGGTCGGCCTCGTGCCCCCAGCCCTGCGCGACGGCCCACTTCGCGCCGCCGGCGAGCATCGCGTCCATCTCGGCGGCGTTGAGCCGGATCGCGCCGGTGCTGCCGACGCCGGCCGGGATGCCGGCGTACAGCGCGTCGGCGAGCTTCTTCTGCACCGGCATCACGTCGTCGCGCGTCAGGCCCGTGTGCAGGCAGCGCACACCGCACGAGACGTCGAAGCCGACGCCGCCGGCCGAGACGACGCCGCCCGCGTCGGCGTCGAACGCCGCCACGCCGCCGATCGGAAACCCGTAGCCCCAGTGCGCGTCGGGCATCACGTACGACGCGCCGACGATGCCGGGCAGCGTCGCGACGTTGACGGCCTGCTCGCGCACCTTGTCGTCCATCGCGCGCACGAGCGCCTCGCTCGCGAAGATGCGCACCGGCACGTGCATCGCACCGCGCGCCGGGATCTCCCAGTCGCACTCGCCGTGGCGGATCAGCCCTGTCGTGTCCATGCCTCGTCCTCTCAGACGTCGACCACCGTCTGCGCGAGCCAGCCGCCGTCGGCCGTGCGCGCGACGCGCAGCGCGGTGTAGGTGGCGCCCTTGACCTCGACCGCCGGGCGGTGGCGCGCGACGTCGACCGGCTCGCCGAACGCGCGCGCGCGCAGCCGCAGTGGCGGGCCGTCGTCGATGACGACGTCGAAGCGGGCGAACAGCATGCGGCGCACCGCCATCTCGTAGACCAGCGCGTTGAGCCACTGCGCGAGCAGCAGCTCGAGGTCGGCGGCCTCGCACGCGACGTCCACCGCGTCGCGCGACGCGACGCGCGCGGGGTCGGTGATCACCGCGGTCAGCGCGAGCGCCGCCTGCTCGAAGGCCTGCGCCGCGGTCGTGCCGACGCCGCGCACGCCGATATCGGCGCCGTGCTCGAAGTGCTCCCAGTGGGCAGCCCCGGCCGTCGTCATGCCCGCGATGCTGCCACCGAACGCGGCGCCAGAAACAGCGAAGCCCCGCGGCCAAGCGGCCGGCGGGGCTTCGGGGGGATGTGGTGGCGCTTCAGGGACTCGAACCCCGGACCTGCGGATTATGATTCCGTCGCTCTAACCGACTGAGCTAAAGCGCCCGAGCCGCACATTATAGCGGCGCCACGTCCGGCGGCCGGGCCCCGCACGGCGCCACCTGCCTGCTTCCGATGTTCAGCTTCTTCCGCAAGAAGGCCCCGCCGCCGGCGGCGCCCGAGACCGCGTCGTCCGCCGCCGTCGAGCCTGTGCCCGTCGCGACCGTGCCTGCACCGGCGGCCGAAGCGCCGGTCGCCACCCCGGCCCACGAGGCTTCGGCCGCCGCCACCGCTGCGCCGCGCGCCGGCTGGCTCGACCGCCTGCGTGCCGGTCTGCGCAAGACTGGCAACAGCATCGCGCAGGTCTTCACCGGCACGCAGATCGACGATGCGCTGTACGAGGAGCTCGAGAGCGCGCTGCTGATGGCCGATGCCGGCGTCAAGGCCACCGAGTTCCTACTGGCCGACCTGAAGCGCCGCGTCAAGGACGCGAAGGCCACCGACCCGGCGCAGGTCAAGGCGCTGCTGGTCGACGCGATCGCCGACCTGCTGCGCCCGCTCGAGAAGCCGCTGGCGATCGGCGAGCACACCCCGACCGTGATCATGGTCGTCGGCGTCAACGGTGCCGGCAAGACGACGTCGATCGGCAAGCTCACGCGCCACCTCGCCGACGCCGAGCAGAAGGTGCTGCTCGCCGCGGCCGACACGTTCCGCGCCGCAGCGCGCGAGCAGCTCGCCGTGTGGGCCGACCGCAACCGCGTCGAGATCGTGAGCCAGCAAAGCGGCGACCCCGCCGCGGTCACGTTCGACGCCGTCGTCGCCGGCAAGGCACGCGGCTGCGACGTCGTGATCGCCGACACCGCGGGGCGTCTGCCGACGCAGCTGCACCTGATGGAAGAGCTGAAGAAGATCAAGCGCACGATCGGCAAGGCGCAGGCCGGTGCGCCGCACGAGGTGCTGCTGGTCGTCGACGGCAACACGGGCCAGAACGCGCTCGCGCAGGTCAAGGCGTTCGACGACGCGCTGCAGCTCACCGGGCTCGTCGTCACCAAGCTCGACGGCACCGCCAAGGGCGGCGTGCTCGCGGCGATCGCACGCGAGCGGCCGGTGCCGGTCTACTTCATCGGCGTCGGCGAGAAGCTCGAAGACCTGCAGACGTTCAGCGCGCGCGAGTTCGCGCAAGCGCTCTTGGGCTGAGCGGGCCTCGGGTTCGGGCCGTGGGTGGCGGGCGGCCGCTTACGGCCCGTTGCGTTCCTTGAACGTCGGTTGAGCGTGAGCTCGGCCTGCTCAGGTCGTGGCGGCAGGGCGATGGCGGTGCCTGCGTGCTCCGGCCCACGCTCGCGCTTCACCGTCGTGCCGCGCGACCGTCTGTTCTGTCGCCGCGGCTTGTAGCCTGACGAGGTTGGGGCGAGCGCGAATCGGGCCTGCGCCCGCAGGCATCGCCATCGCCCTGCGGTCCACCGTGTTGGGCACGCCTCGCAGTGGCAGTACTCGTTCATCGGCATGGCGCGTGGCCCGGGCGTGCGGGCGCAGGCCCGATTCGCGCTCGCCCCAACCGACGCACGAAGACACGGTGACGATCGCACGACGACGGCAGTTTGCAAACGGTGACGCGCGAGCCGGGGCCGGAGAACGCACGCCCGGGCCATGCGCCACGCCTCAACCGCCGCAAGCAGGCACTCACGAGCAGCCGCAAAGGGCCGAGAACGCGATCCCAGCGGCGGCCGACGGAACGCGACGCAATGGCGAAGCGAGCGTCGCGACGGTGTCAGCGCCCGAAACCCGGCGGCATGAAGCCGCCGGGTCCCTTCATGCCGCCCATGCGCTTGAGCATCTTCATGAGGCCGCCGCCCTTCATCTTCTTCATCATCGCCTGCATCTGCTCGAACTGGTTGAGCAGGCGGTTGACTTCCTGCACGTGAACGCCTGCGCCGGCGGCGATGCGGCGCTTGCGGCTGGCCTTGATCAGCTCGGGCTTGCGGCGCTCGAGCGGCGTCATCGAGTGGATGATGCCCTCCATGCGTCGCACCTCGCGCTCGGCGCGGTCCATGTCGACGGCGCCGGCCTTCGCGGTGAGCTGGGTCGGCAGCTTGTCGAGCATGCCGCCCAGGCCACCCATCTTCTTCATCTGCTGCAGCTGCATCAGGAAGTCGTCGAGGTCGAAGCTGTCGCCGGCCTTGACCTTGGCGGCGAGCTTCTCGGCGGCCTTCAGGTCGACGCTTTCCTGCACCTGCTCGACGAGCGCGACGATGTCGCCCATGCCGAGCACGCGCCCGGCGTGGCGCTCGGCGTCGAACACCTCGAGGCCGTCGAGCTTCTCGCTCGTGCCGGCGAACTTGATCGGTGCGCCGGTGACCTGCCGCACGCTCAGTGCCGCGCCGCCGCGTGCGTCGCCGTCGAGCTTGGTCAGGATCACGCCGGTCAGCGGCAGCGCCTCCTTGAACGCCTTGGCGGTGTTGACCGCGTCCTGGCCCTGCATCGCGTCGACGACGAACAGCGTCTCGACCGGCTTGAGCGCCGCGTGCAGGTCGCGGATCTCGGCCATCAGCGCCTCGTCGATCGCCAGCCGCCCGGCGGTGTCGACGAGCAGCACGTCGAAGTGGTGCTTGCGCGCATGGTCGAGCGCGGCGAGCGCGATGTCGCGCGGCTGCTGGTCGGGCCGGCTCGGGAACCACTCGGCGCCGGCTTGCTGCGTGACCGTCTTGAGCTGCTCGATCGCCGCCGGGCGGTAGACGTCGGCCGAGACGGTGAGCACCTTCTTCTTGCGCCTGGTGATCAGGTGCTTGGCGAGCTTGGCGGTCGTCGTCGTCTTGCCGGCGCCCTGCAGGCCCGCCATCAGGATCACCGCCGGCGGCTGCGTCGCGAGGTTCAGGTCGGCGACGCCGTCGCCCATCGTCGCGGCGAGCTCCTTGTGGACGATGCCCACGAGCGCCTGACCCGGGTTCAGCGAGCCGACGACTTTCTGCCCGAGCGCCTTGTCCTTGACGCGCGCGATGAAGTCGCGCACGACCGGCAGCGCGACGTCGGCCTCGAGCAGCGCCATGCGCACCTCGCGCAGCATGTCCTGCACGTTGCTTTCGGTGATGCGCGCCTGGCCGCGCATCGTCTTGACCAGGCGCGACAGGCGGTCGGTGAGGGCGGAGGCCATCGGGGCGCGGGCGGCGGGCGCGCGGCGCCATGCAGGGCGCGCGATGCCGCGAAAGTAAACTGAGTCGATGATTTTACCGATCGGCTCCGACGGGGCGGCCAACGTCTGGACGTGGTGGCCGGCCTTCGTCGCGACGCTGGCGTACATCGTCGCCCTCGCGCCCGGTGGCGCGACGCAGCGCGTGCCCAACGTGGGCCTGGTCGTCGGCTGGCTGTTCCATGCGCTGGCGCTGGTCTACGACGTGGCCGGCGTCGGCGCCGAGGGGTCCGGTGCGCGCTTCGGCTTCGCGCCGGCGATGTCGGCCACCGTGTGGCTCGTCATCGGGGTGCACGAGGTCGAGAGCCGCCTGCTGCCGCTGCCCGGCGTGCGGCGCCTGCTCGCGGTGGCCGCGCTGCTCGTCGTGCCGCTGGCCGCCGCGTTCCCGGGCGAGGTGCGGCCGCAGGCCGGATCGGGCTGGCTGCCGCTGCACTGGCTGCTGGGCATCGTCTCGTACGGGCTGTTCGGCGCCGCCGTGCTGCATGCGCTGATGCTCGACGCCGCCGAGCGGCGGCTGCGCGCGAAGGCGGCGCCGCTGGGCGGCGGCACCGGGCCGCTGGGGCTGCCGCTGCTGCGGCTGGAGCGGCTGACGTTCCGTTTCGTCGACGCCGGCTTCGTCGTGCTCAGCCTCGCGCTGCTGCTCGGCGTGGCGACCTCGCTCGGCACGCCGAGGCTGTGGCGCTGGGATCACAAGACGGTGTTCTCGCTGCTCGGCTGGGCGACGTTCGCGGCACTGATCGCCGGGCGCCGGCTGCAGGGCTGGCGCGGCCGCCGCGCGACGCGCTGGCTGTACGTGGGTGCCGGCCTGCTCGTGCTGGCCTACGTCGGCTCGCGCTTCGTGCTCGAAGTGCTGCTGATGCGCGGGCGCTGACGCGATGGCCAAGTTCGTCGTCGTCCCACTCGTCGTCGGCCTCGTGCTGTGGCTGATGTTCGGCCGCCGCGGGCGCGCCGGATCGCCTTCGTCCACCCCCAGGCGCCGGGGTTCCGAAGACATGATCACTTGCGCCCACTGCGGCGTGCACCTGCCACGCAGCGAAGCCCTGGTCGCTGCCGGCCGCGCGTACTGCAGCGAGGCGCACCGCGACGCCGGGCCGCGCGTCGATGGCTGACGGCGGGCGCGACGCCGAGACGCCCGAGCGCCGCCGCGGCGAGCGGCGGCGCGGCGGCGACCGCCGCACGGCGGACCGCCGGCAGGGCGACCGGCGCCAGCGCGACCGCCGGCAGAGCGACCGCCGCGCGAGCACCGGCGCCGACTTCGACGCGTCGTGGTTCGCAGCCATCGGGATGGCCGCCGACTCGCGCCCGCAAGACGACGCCGAGTCGCGCTTCGCACCCGGCTGGAGCGCCGCCGACGCGACCGACAGCCGCTTCCTGTCGCGCCAGGCGCGCCGCATCGTCGGCAGCGGCCCGACGGCGTTCCAGCGCATCTACCGCACCTTCCTCGCGGCGCGCGCGGCGCTCGGCGTCGCGCTGCTGGCGGCGATCGTCGTCGGCAACCTGCTCGGCGTGCGCACTGCGGCGCTGCCGCTGGTGCTCAGCAGCGCCTACGCGCTGCAGGCACTGGCGGTGTGGCTGTGGCCGCGCCGCGGCGGCGACGCGCACGCGGGCAGCGCGTCGCGCCTGGGCCGCGGACAGTGGCTGGCGACGATCGGCGTGGACCTGCTCGCGTTCTCCACGCTGTACCTGCTCGAGCCGTCGCCGAACCTGAACTACGTCGCGCTGCTCGTGCTGCCGGTGCTGATGGCCGGCGTGCTGACGCCGCGCCTGTCGGCGCTGGGCACCGCGGCGGCGGTGACGCTGCTGCTGCTGGCCAACGGCTGGCGCCTGACGCTCGGCGGCGTCGAGCTGACGGCGGCGATGACGCCGGCCGGGCTGACCGGCATCGGGCTGTTCATCGTCACGCTGCTGGCCGGCGAGCTCGCGGGCCGCCTCGCACGCGAGGAGCTGACCGCGCGCGGCAGCCTCGAGATCGCGCGCCAGCAGGCGCAGCTGAACCGCCTCGTGATCGACGAGATGGGCGAGGGCGTGCTCGTGATCGACCGCCGTGCGCGCGTGCGCACGGCCAACCCGGCTGCGCGCCGGCTGCTGGTGGCCGACGGGCTCGCGCCGACGCCGCCGTTCTCGCTGCGCAGCGTGCCGGCATGGCGCGCGCTGACGCAGGCCGTCGAGCAGGCGTTTCGCGAGGCGCCGTGGCCCGAGGGCGGGCGCGACGTGCAGCTCGACTTCGGTGCCGGCGCGAGCCGCATGCTGCGCTTGCGGGTGCGCTTCACGCGCCGCCGGGCCGCCGACGAGGCGGGCGACGCCGAGTCGCCGGCGAGCGAGGAGCTGTGCGTGCTGTTCATCGAGGACGTGCGCACCGTCGTCGCGCGCACGCGGCAGGAAAAACTCGCGGCGATGGGGCGCATGTCGGCGGGCATCGCGCACGAGATCCGTAACCCGCTGGCGGCCATCGCGCAGGCCAACGCGCTGCTGCGCGAGGACCTCACGGCGCCGGGCCAGCAGCGGCTGGCGGCGATGGTGGCCGACAACGTCGAGCGCCTGAAGCGCATCGTCGACGACGTGCTCGAGGTCGCCGCCGGCGCCGCGGCGACGCCGCGCGAGGTCGACGCCGCTGCCGAGGTCGCGGCGATCGCGCACGACTGGGCGACGACGGCCGGCCTCGCACCCGGCGCGGGCGGGCGGCTGGCGCTCGAACTCGACGCGGGCCCGCTGCCCGTGTGGTTCGACCCCGACCACCTGCGCCGCGTGCTCGTCAACCTGCTCGACAACGCACGCCGCCACGCGAGCGCCGAGGCCGGGGCGATCGTGCTGCGGCTCGCGCGCGCGTCGCCGGGCGAGGTCGAGCTCGTCGTGGCCAGCGACGGCGAGCCGATCGCGCCCGACGTCGAGCGCCACCTGTTCGAGCCGTTCTTCTCGACGCGCAGCCGCGGCACCGGTCTCGGCCTGTATATTTGCCGCGAACTGTGCGAGCGCTACGGCGCCGCGATCGACTACCGCCAACGGCCCGCGGGCCACCGCCACCGCAACGAGTTCGTGATCACGATGCGTGCCGCCGCGGCACCCGAGCGCGCATGAGCCCCGCGATGCGCCCCGCTGCTCCGCGATGCGCCGGCCGACCGCCGGCGGCCCCCGGAGTGCCGCAGTGAGCGCGACGCCGTCCAGCCACCGCCTGCTCGTCGTCGACGACGAGCCCGACCTGCGCACGCTCTACGAGCTGACGCTGGTGCGCGAGGGCTATGAGGTCGACACCGCCGACACCGTCGACGAGGCGCTCGGCCGCCTGCGCGCGGGCGCGTACAGCGCCGTCATCACCGACATGCGGCTGCCCGACGGCAGCGGCCTCGACGTGCTGCACTGGCTCGAGTCGAACGCGCGCGGCGAGAAGGCCGTCGTGATCACCGCGTACGGCTCGGCCGAGAACGCCGTCGAAGCACTGAAGGCTGGTGCGTTCGACTACCTGACGAAGCCGGTGGACCTGCGCCAGTTCCGCACCGTCGTCGCGTCGGCGCTCGGGCTCGGTGCGGCACCGCCGGCGGCGGTGGCGACGCCGGCCGCGCGTGCCGCCGGCGGGGCGCCGACCGCGCCGGCCGCGGGGCTGCGCCGGCTCGTCGGTCGCTCGACGGCGATGCAGCAGGTGCGCTCGCTGATCGAGAAGGTCGCGCGCAGCATGGCGCCGGTGCTCGTGCAGGGCGAGTCGGGCACCGGCAAGGAACTCGTCGCGCGCGCGATCCACGACGTCAGCCCGCGCGCCGGGCGGCCCTTCATCGCCGTCAACTGCGGGGCGATCCCCGAGGCGCTGCTCGAGGCCGAGTTCTTCGGCTACCGCAAGGGCGCGTTCACCGGCGCGACCGAGGACCGCGAGGGCTTCTTCCAGGCCGCGCAGGGCGGCACGCTGTTCCTCGACGAGATCGGCGACCTGCCGCTGGCGATGCAGAGCAAGCTGCTGCGCGCGATTCAGGAGCGCTCGGTGCGGCCGGTGGGCGCCACCGCCGAGACGCCGGTCGACGTGCGCCTGGTCAGCGCGACGCACAAGGACCTCGCCGCCGAGGTGCAGGCCGGCCGCTTCCGGCAGGACCTGTTCTACCGCCTCAACGTGATCCAGATCCGCGTGCCGCCGCTGCGCGAACGGCTCGACGACCTGCCGGCGATCTGCGAGGCCGTGCTCGCGCGGCTGGCCGCCGACGCCGGCGTCGGTGCGCCGCTCGTGCTGTCGCCGGCAGCGCTGCAGCGGCTGGCGCGCTATCCGTTCCCGGGTAACGTGCGCGAGCTCGAGAACCTGCTGCACCGCGCGGTCGCGCTCGCCGGCGGCGACGTGATCGACGTCGCCGACCTCGGGCTGCCCGACATCGCGCTGGCCGAGGTGGCCGACGAGCCGCCCGCCGTGCCCGAGGCCGATGCCGCGCTGCCGCCCGGCGCGGCCGATGCGCCGCTGCCGCGCGACCTCGTCGCGCACCTCGACGCGGTCGAGCGCGACATCCTCGAGCGTGCGCTGGCGCGCCACCGCTACAACCGCACGGCCGCCGGCGCGAGCCTCGGCCTCACGCTGCGCCAGATGCGCTACCGCATGGCGCGGCTCGGCGTCGACGTGCCCGAGCCCGGCGGCGAGCGTGGCGACGGCTGAGCTTGGCTGGTCGCGCGGCTGGTGGGGCGGCGCGCGCCACGTGCCGTCGCCGAACTTCGGTCCGCGCCCGCCCGGCGAGGCGGTGACGCTGGTGGTGGTCCACTCGATCAGCCTGCCGCCCGGACACTACGGCGGCGACGCGATCGAGCGCCTGTTCACGAACCGGCTCGACTGGGACGCACACCCGTACTACCAGCGCATCCGCGGGCTGCAGGTGTCGGCGCACTTCCTGATCCGCCGCGACGGCCGGCGCCTGCAGTTCGTCTCGTGCGACGACCGCGCTTGGCACGCCGGCGTGTCGTGCTGGCGCGGGCGCGAGCAGTGCAACGACTGGTCGATCGGCGTCGAGCTCGAGGGGCTCGAGGGCGACACGTTCACACGCGCACAGTACCGCTCGCTCGTGACGCTGCTGGCCGCGCTCGCGCGCCGCTACCCGATCGCCGACGTCGCCGGCCACGAGCACGTCGCGCCGGGGCGCAAGGCCGACCCCGGCCCCGGCTTCGACTGGGCGGCGCTGCGCGATGCACTCGCGCGGCACCGCGCCTTCGCGCATCGCGAGCCGCCGAGACTCGCGGCCTGACTGGGGCTGCGCCGCGTCTCTGGCGCGACGCCATCGGGGCAAGCCCGCACGCGCAGTACACTACCGGTAGTGTTCTAATACGTTCAATGACCCCAGATGTAGTGTGTGCTGTCCCAGGCCACTGCACGGGTTGTCCACAAGTTTGTTCACCTGCGGCCGCTGCAGGACGTCCTGGGAAGGGCGTCCTCCGGCCGTGCGCCGTGGCGGCACGCCGGTGCCGTCACCGGCGTGCCCCAACCCGAGGAGTCCCATGCAAACCGTCACCCACAGCCCTGCCGCCGCGTACCCCGCCCGCCCCGCTGCCGCCACCGCTGCCCCGGTGAGCGCCTACCAGGGCTACCAGATCATCCGCCGCAACGGCGCGGTGGTCGCGTTCGAGCCGAACAAGATCGCGGTGGCGCTGATGAAGGCCTTCCTCGCGGTGCACGGCACGCAGGGCGCGGCGTCGGCGAGCGTGCGCGAGACGGTCGACGAGCTGACCGAGACGGTGGTGCGCGCGCTGCTGCGCTCGCGCCCGGGCGGCGGCACGTTCCACATCGAGGACGTGCAGGACCAGGTCGAGCTCGGCCTGATGCGCGGCGGCCACCACGAGGTCGCGCGCGCCTACGTGCTGTACCGCGAGCGCCGTGCGCAGGAGCGCGCGAAGCAGGCGCAGGCCGCGGCGCCGGCGGCACCGGCGCTGCACGTCACCGACGAGCGCGGCCAGCGCGTGCCGCTCGACGAGGCAAAGCTGCAGGCGCTGATCGCCTCGGCCTGCGAGGGGCTCGGTGACGAGGTGAAGGCCGAGCCGATCCTCGCCGAGACACGGCGCAACCTGTACGACGGCGTGCCGATGGCCGAGGTGCACAAGGCCGCGATCCTCGCCGCGCGCACGCTGATCGAGCGCGAGCCCGCCTACACCCGCGCCACGGCGCGCCTGTTGCTGCACACGATCCGCCAGGAGATCCTCGGCGAGGAGACGACGCAGGCGCAGATGGGCGAGCGCTACCCCGAGTACTTCCCGCAGTTCATCAAGAAGGGCGTGGCCGCCGAGCTGCTCGACGAGCGGCTGCTGCAGTTCGACCTCGCGCGGCTGGGTGCCGCGCTCAAGCCCGAGCGCGACCTGCAGTTCGACTACCTCGGCCTGCAGACGCTGTACGACCGCTACTTCCTGCACATCGACGAGCGGCGCATCGAGCTGCCGCAGGCCTTCTTCATGCGTGTCGCGATGGGCCTGGCGCTCAACGAGATCGACCGCGAGGCGCGCGCGATCGAGTTCTACGACGTGCTGTCGACGTTCGACTTCATGAGCTCGACGCCGACGCTGTTCAACAGCGGCACGCGGCGCAGCCAGCTGTCGAGCTGCTACCTGACCACCGTCTCGGACGACCTCGAGGGCATCTACGAGGCGCTGAAGGAGAACGCGCTGCTGTCCAAGTTCGCCGGCGGCCTGGGCAACGACTGGACGCGCGTGCGCGCGCTGGGCAGCTACATCAAGGGCACCAACGGCAAGAGCCAGGGCGTGGTGCCGTTCCTGAAGGTCGTCAACGACACCGCGGTCGCCGTCAACCAGGGCGGCAAGCGCAAGGGCGCCGTGTGCGCGTACCTCGAGACCTGGCACCTCGACATCGAGGAGTTCCTCGAGCTGCGAAAGAACACCGGCGACGACCGCCGGCGCACGCACGACATGAACACCGCCAACTGGATCCCGGACCTGTTCATGAAGCGCGTCATCGAGGGCGGCCACTGGACGCTGTTCTCGCCCTCGACCTGCCCCGACCTGCACGACAAATTCGGGCAGGACTTCGAGCGCGCCTACCTCGACTACGAGGCCAAGGTCGACCGCGGCGAGATCAAGCTGTACAAGCGCATGCGGGCCTTGGACCTGTGGCGCAAGATGCTGACGATGCTGTTCGAGACCGGGCATCCGTGGATCACGTTCAAGGACGCCTGCAACGTGCGTTCGCCGCAGCAGCACGTGGGCGTCGTGCACAGCTCGAACCTGTGCACCGAGATCACGCTGAACACCTCGGATACCGAGATCGCGGTGTGCAACCTCGGCAGTGTCAACCTCGCGCAGCACCTGACGGACGGCCCCGACGGCCGCAAGGTCATCGACCAGGCCAAGCTGAAGAAGACGGTGGCCACGGCGATGCGCATGCTCGACAACGTCATCGACATCAACTACTACGCGGTCAAGAAGGCGCGCGACAGCAACCTGCGCCACCGGCCGGTGGGTCTCGGCATCATGGGCTTCCAGGACTGCCTGTACCAGCTGCGCATCCCGTACGCCAGCGCCGAGGCGGTCGAGTTCGCCGACCGCTCGATGGAGGCGGTGTGCTACCACGCCTACTGGGCGTCGACCGAGCTCGCCGAGGAGCGCGGGCGCTACTCGAGCTACCGCGGCAGCCTGTGGGACCGCGGCATCCTGCCGCTGGACACGCTCAAGCTGCTGGCGCAGGAGCGCGGCGGCTACGTCGAGGTCGACACGTCGGCGACGATGGACTGGGACGCGCTGCGCGCGCGCATCGCGCAGCACGGCATGCGCAACTCCAACTGCGTCGCGATCGCGCCGACGGCAACGATCTCCAACATCATCGGCGTCGACGCGTCGATCGAGCCGAGCTTCGGCAACCTGGCGGTCAAGTCGAACCTGTCGGGCGAGTTCACGGTCGTCAACGAGTACCTGGTGCGCGACCTCAAGCGCCTGGGGCTGTGGGACAACGTGATGCTGATGGACCTGAAGCACTACAAGGGTTCGCTGCGCGCGATCGACCGCGTGCCGGGCGAGCTCAAGCAGCTCTACGCCACCGCGTTCGAGATCGAGCCCGCGTGGCTGGTCGAGGCGGCGGCGCGGCGGCAGAAGTGGATCGACCAGGCGCAGAGCCTGAACATCTACATGGCCGGCGCGTCGGGCAAGAAGCTCGACGAGACCTACAAGCTCGCGTGGCTGCGCGGCCTGAAGACGACGTACTACCTGCGCACGACGAGCGCGACGCACGTCGAGATGAGCACCGTCAACACGCGCCAGCTCAACGCGGTGCCGCAGGCGGGGCACGATCCGGCGATGGCTGCGGCCGAGCCGGCGAGCGACGTCAAGTTCTGCGCGATCGACGACCCGACGTGCGAGGCGTGCCAGTGAGGTCGAGCGCATGAGTCATCGACGATGCAGCGATCGAGCGCCGGCTTCGCTCGTCGCTGCGTCGATGCGCGACCGCAACAACTTCGGGTCGTCGATGTCAAGAAGTGCTTGGTGTTCGCACGCAACACTCCGATAATTCAACGCCACAGGACGTACACAACATGCTGGTCTGGGAAGACGACGTTCGCCCCACCTCGACAACCGCGAACCCCGCTGCGCCGAACCTGCCTCGCGACGCGCGGCCCGTGACCCCGTCACCCCTGCTGACTCCCTCGTCGATGCCGATGCCCGCGCTGGCCTCGGCCGTCGCGGCGCGGCCTGCCGCAGTGCCGGCGGCAATGCCGGTGATGCCCAAGGCGCCGAGCGCGCAGGCCGCGAGCCAGCGCCGCGTCAACGTCGCCGACAAGCGCATCATCAACGGCCAGACCGACGTCAACCAGCTGGTGCCGTTCAAGTACAAGTGGGCGTGGGAGAAGTACCTCGCCACCTGCGCGAACCACTGGATGCCGCAGGAGATCAACATGTCGCGCGACATCGCGACGTGGAAGGACCCGAACGGCCTGACCGAGGACGAGCGCCGCATCGTCAAGCGCAACCTCGGCTTCTTCGTCACGGCCGACTCGCTGGCGGCCAACAACATCGTGCTGGGCACGTACCGCCACATCACGGCGCCCGAATGCCGGCAGTTCCTGCTGCGCCAGGCGTTCGAGGAGGCGATCCACACGCACGCCTACCAGTACATCGTCGAGTCGCTGGGGCTCGACGAGAGCGAGATCTTCAACGCCTACCACGAGATCCCGTCGATCCGCGACAAGGACGAGTTCCTGATCCCGTTCATCGACGCGATCATGGACCCGAACTTCCGCACCGGCACCCCCGAGGCCGACCAGACGCTGCTCAAGAGCCTGATCGTGTTCGCGTGCCTGATGGAGGGGCTGTTCTTCTACGTCGGCTTCACGCAGATCCTCGCGCTGGGGCGGCAGAACAAGATGACCGGCGCGGCCGAGCAGTACCAGTACATCCTGCGCGACGAGTCGATGCACTGCAACTTCGGCATCGACCTGATCAACGCGATCAAGCTCGAGAACCCGCACCTTTGGACGCCGCAGTTCAAGGCCGAGATCAAGGCCCTGTTCCTGAAGGCGGTCGACCTCGAGTACCGCTACGCCGAGGACACGATGCCGCGCGGCGTGCTCGGTCTCAATGCGTCCATGTTCAAAGGCTACCTGCGCTATATCGCCAACCGGCGAGCGACGCAGATCGGCCTGGAGGAGCTCTTCCCGAACGAGGAGAACCCGTTCCCGTGGATGAGCGAGATGATCGACCTGAAGAAGGAGCGCAACTTTTTCGAGACGCGCGTCATCGAGTACCAGACGGGCGGCGCGCTGTCGTGGGAGTGAGGCGCGGCCCAGGGGCTGCGCTTCGCTGCCGGTGAAAGATCAAGACCTGCGGGTGACGCACGGCCATCAAAGAAGTGGCCGGCGTGGCCCGCAACCCCGTTCACCGCAACGGGTCGGCGGCGCGAGCAGGACGGCGCCGAACAAGCCCGTGGGTGAATTCCGCGCCGCATGTGGGTGCGGAGCTTTCGCAACTTGATCAAGGAGATCGAAATGGCAACTGCGAAGAAGGCCGCCACGGCCAAGAAGGCCCCCGCGAAGAAGGCGGCCGCGAAGAAGGCGCCGGCCAAGAAGGCCCCGGCGAAGAAGCCGGCGATGAAGAAGGCCGCGCCGGCCAAGAAGGCGGCCGCGAAGAAGGCCCCGGCCAAGAAGGTCGCCGCGAAGAAGGCCCCGGCCAAGAAGGTCGCCGCGAAGAAGGCCCCGGCGAAGAAGGCGGCCGCGAAGAAGGCCCCGGCGAAGAAGGCGGCCGCGAAGAAGGCCCCCGCGAAAAAGGCGGCGGCGAAGAAGGCCCCGGCCAAGCCTGCCCCTGCGCCGACGCCTGCGGCGAAGACGACGTTGAGCCCTGCGGCGGCCTGGCCGTTCCCGACCGGGAACAAGCCCTAAGCCGTCTGGCCCCTGCGACGGACCCGGCCTTGGCCGGGTCTTTTTGTTGGCGCGGTCTGGCCGCGCGGCGTGTTCGGGATCCCGCTGCGTCTGTCGCGCTCAGGCCAGCGGCATCGTGTCGGCAAAGCCGGTAGACGGCAATTCGCGTCGCGGCAGCACCATCGTCGGCTCTTCGTCGAGCCGGCGCGCGACCTCGTCGCGACGCGACTGTTCGCTCTTGCGCGTGCCGAGTTCCGCCTTGGCTGCAGTGAGCTCTTCTTGCAGCTGTGCGATCTGCTGGCGCCCCTGACGCGCCCGCTCGACGGCCACCGTGCGGGCCGCTTCGCTGTGTTCGACCTGCGCACGCAGCGCCGTGATCTGGCGCCGTGCCCAGACACCGACGCCCACGCCTGCGAGCAGGCCCGATCCCACCGCCGCCGCGGTGGCCCACATCAGCGTTTCAGCACTCATCATGCTTGCGCTATCGGCCGGGGCGGATCGCGTCTGAAGGCGCTGCGCTCGCGTCACAGCGGCAACATCGCACGGTCGAGGCGGTGGTTCTGGCCGCCGCGGCACGCGATCTTCAGCGCGCCGACGCGGTTGCCGAGCTCGACGCAGCGCGCCAGCGGCCAGCCGCGCTCGAGCCCGTACAGCAGCGCGCCGCGGAACGCGTCACCGCAGCCCGTCGGATCGACGACCTCGCGGGCCGGCACGCCCGGGACGTGTGTGCGCTCGCCCTGGATCCACAGCTCGCAGCCGTCGGCACCGAGCGTGACGATCACGCCCTGCAGGTGCGAACGCGACAGGCCGGCGAGGTCGGCGCCGGTGCGCTCGCACAGCATGCGCGCCTCGTAGTCGTTGACGGCGACCCACGTCGCGCGCTCGACGAAGCGGCGCAGCTCGGCGCCGTCGAACATCGGCAGCCCCTGGCCGGGGTCGAACACGAACGGAATGCCCGCAGCGTGCATCTGCTCGGCGTGCTGCAGCATCGCGTCGCGCCCGTCGGGGGCGATGATGCCGATCTTCAGGTCGTCGCGCGCGGGCACCGGCGTCAGGTGGGCCTGCGCCATCGCGCCGGGGTGGAAGGCGGTGATCTGGTTGTTGTCCTCGTCGGTGATGATGATCGCCTGCGCCGTGTAGTGGTCGGGCTCGACGCGCACGCACGAGGTGTCGACACCGAGTGCCTTCTGCCGGGCGAGGTAGTCGCTGCCGTCGCTGCCGAGTGCAGCCATCACGACGGGCTCGCCGCCAAGCTGCGCCAGCGTGTAGGCGATGTTGCCCGCGCAGCCGCCGTACTCGCGCCGCAGCGTCGGCACCAGGAACGAGACGTTGAGGATGTGCACCTGCTCGGGCAGGATCTGCTGCGCGAAGCGGCCGTGGAAATTCGTGATGGTGTCGAAGGCGAGCGAGCCACAGATCAGCGCGGGCATGGCAACTCCGGTTTCGGCAGCGGCGACGGCGGCCGCTCAGGGGTAGAAGATCTCGATCGTGTAGCCGACGACGCGCGGCTCGCCGGTGTCGAGCACGGCCTGCAGCGAGATTTCGGCGCCGGCGTCGAGGCTGGCGACGCGCGCGCCGAGCTCGCGCGGCTCGAGCACCTTGCGCGCGACGATGCCGCCGTAGACGTCGGTGAGCGTGAGCTCGATCGCCGGCAGCACCAGCGGCTGGCGATCGCGGTTGCGCAGCACCAGCGAAAGCCGCATCGCATGCCCGCCGTCGTCGACCTTGACGAGCGAACTGCTCTCGACGCTCAGGCCGGCGATGCGCCGCCTTGGCCCGTCGTCGCAGCCGGCGATGCGGCACAGCGGCTCGAGCCACGTGCGCGCCGCAGGCCACAGGTGCGCGATCGGTTCGTGAAAGGCGCGCGTGCCCTGCAGTACGGCAGCTGCCGTCAGCAGGAACGCCGCAGCTGCCAGCGCCGCGCGGACCTCCGGCGCGCGCCAGCGCGCCGCGCGCTCGGCCTCGCGCACGAAGGCGGGCGTCTCGGCGGGCGTCTCGGTGGGCGTCTCGGTGGGCGTCTCGGTGGGCGTCTCGGTGGGCGTCTCGGTGGGCGTCTCGGCGGCCTCCGGGGCGCCTGGCGCCGGCGGCTCGGATCGCGCTGGCTCCAGCGTCGTCGTCACGGCCGCGGCGCAGGCGCCTTCGGATCCGGCGACATCGGTGTGTGCGACGACGTCGCCCGTCGGCTCGCGGGACGTGCCGCCGTCGGCGTCCATCGCCTCGCGCTCGGCGTCGGGCGCAGGGCCGGGCCCTTGGACCTCCGGCTCGGAGGCGTCGACATCGAACGTCAGCGCCGCTTCGACCGGCGGCGACGACGCTTCGTTCGCGGGGCGGGCGTCGGCGGTCGCCGTCCACTCGGCAAACGGCTGCGCCGGGGGTTCCGGGAGGGCTTGCTGCGCGGCCTCGAGGACCGGCTCGCCGATCGGTTCACCGATTGGCTCCGCGATGGACTCTGCGACCGGTTCTGCAATCGCTTCAGCGATCGGTTCAGCGATCGGTTCAGCGATCGGTTCAGCGATCGGTTCAGCGATCGGTTCAGCGATCGGTTCAGCGATCGGTTCAGCGATCGGCTCGGCAGTCGGCTCGGCAGTCGGCTCGGCAGTCGGCTCGGCAGTCGGCTCGGCAGTCGGCTCGGCAGTCGGCTCGGCAGTCGGCTCGGCAGTCGGCTC